>JAZRVZ010000249.1:0-23942 GCA_045599425.1 Bacteroidaceae bacterium
AAACAGACCACTTTGAATTGGACTTTACAGAGAGTGTGGCCGTATTTGCATTAGCGTCAAACTCCGATTTGGACAATGAAGCAGAGACAACAGGTTTAGGGGCAGGAGCTTCGCGCTCAACCGTTACGGTCACGGCCTCACCTCCAGCGATTACGAAGAATGTTGCCGATTCCTTCTTTGTAGAAGAATTTTTGGTCTTAAGGATTACATCCGTGGTTTCATTACCCTTTAATACGGATGCACCTAGCCAGGATGGCAGGTTGATGATTTGCCATGCCATGCTGCTTCGTATCTCCATTATCTGCTCTTCATTGGCCTCTGAACCGAAAGAGAAGGAAGTAGGCGAAACGTTAAAGAATGAAGGAACAGAGAAATACACACGTTTTATGTTGCTAACGTTGTATTCTACTGTATTGCCATCGGTGGTTTCAATTACCATCTTTTCTTCTGTCTGTGCCCAAATCAGGGTTGACATAAGGGTAAGATACAAGAATAGGATTAGTTTTCTCATTTTCTTATAATTTTGATTGATTGCTTGTTACCTATTTTAATTATATATGTACCCCTGGTATACTGGGTCAGGGAAACGGAGAGGCATTCGCCCGAAGCGGCAACCTCCGTGGAAAGCAGCCTTCCGCTCATGTCATAGACAGACACTCTCTCGTTACCCGATAATCCGTAGATCTGGACGTTATTGTTATCCGTATATCTAAATGCGATTTCATCCTCCTCTACTTCTTCTATCTCGGTGGCGATCTCTTCAAAATAGAATTCCTCAATATCACTACGGTCATAGCTTGTCAGCGTTGCCTTGCTGGACATAATACTGAATTTTCCCGACAGGAATGATATTTCCGGTCTCTCTGCCAGGTAGAAAGATATTGTCTGGCCATCCCTGAACTTTACGACCAAAGCCTGGAGTCCGGAACTCACGATAGGATCTGGGTCGGGATCAGGATCGGGGTCTGGGTCTTCCGACTCAGCAGGGGCATAGTAAGTCAGAGTCGCATTTCCCCAAATCAGCCAGCCATTGGCTACCCATTGATGCAAGGAAAGTCCGATTTTCAGCTCCCCATCTTCCCCTACGTGGGTATAGACATCCGTCACATATCTCCCGTCTGAGATCAAGGTGTAAGCCTCCTCCATAGTGTTCGGGTAAAAAGTTCCTTGGCGATGTCTTGCCCACGGGGCAAACCGTTCCTGACTATCATTTGCATAGATATAGGCATTGCTGATGGTATAACCCCAATCATCATATTCTGAACAGATCACATTTGACGAGCCGCGATAGAAACCCTGCAGGGAGAATTTGTATATTCCCGGCTTTAAGCCCGTAACAGTCTGGCAGATTCCTCCTATAGACTCATAGGCCTCCGTGAGGTTCGATCTTGTGGCCATGCTGCCATACTGAAAATTATTCTCCCACCCATCAAGACCATGCGACATGGTTGGGTTTTGTATCATTGATGTCATGTCTATTGGCGTACATCCTTCTGTTTCGTGGATGCACGACTGACGACTTTCAATAATTTGGTTGTATTCTTCAATATCCACAGGCTCGAACTCTATGGCCTGAGACTTGTCATTTGTAAAGATACATCCTTGATTAACCTGAACTCTCGGATCGGATTCTGTTGCAAGATAACCTCCTTCAAAATAGCCTTCATCTGATTCATCACAATACAACAGGATTCCATCATTTTCACCTGCTTCGATGCTCCAATAGACAGGATCTCCATCATACCGGTCTACATACGGAAGTCCGTCTACGGCTCCAAGATAACGATAGTACATATCGTCTACATACCGTAGCATATACATACCATAGTCTGTTACCTCTATTGGGACACCATACCTATCCAGGGTCGCACGGGTTCCCCAGGTATCCCCTCGGCTCAAGAATGCATCATAAGCCCTGCAATAGAGATAATACGTTCCGTCTTCAATTTGCAACGCTCTTACGTTGCCCTGGACAGATGCCCACTGTGTGGATACGGAGCATAGCAAGATGGATAAAACCATAAAAAACTTTCTCATAACTGAATACATAAAATTATCCTGAACTTATTTGTCGCACCCTCTCGCGATCAATAGACTTGTCGCTGAGAGACACAAAAAAACGTGGAACTCCATTCGCCTGTTCCACGCTCTGAGGCTTCTCGCATTGCCCATCCTAGTTGAACAGACAACGCAGAGTCCACGCCGATGCATATAATACAACCACAACACACCTCGCCATATTATGACGGGGATGCAGGGGGTATAAACACACCAATGGACATCTACTGTTGCCTCATTCCTGACTAGGGTTTGAAACTTTGCGAGAATTCCAGAACGCCAAGAACAAAACGTCAAGTAAACGCCTTTTTACTATGTCTTGCATAAAGTATAAATCCAAAAAGCGGAAAAGGAGGTGGGTGATATCGCTATATCTGCGTCCTTACACTTCTGTTACATGGAAAACACTTTCATGCTTTGCAAATTTAGTTAGTTTTTACAAATTAGCCAAACAATTTTCCTTTTTTCATAAAAAAAAGTTATTGTTTCACAAAATAGACATATAAAAGTAATAATACTGAACCAGGGGACAGGTATGTGTCCTATTTGATTAGCCTATAATGGTTATTAGTTGTTATCCCTGACCCGATTATGACGTAACCAGAATATTGATTTTCTGCGAGATATCCAAATAATCCGGCAATAAAAGCGTACATGTGTCCGTTTATCAGATTATCCTGTTTCAAATTTCCGGATTGTTCAGTTCGATTCTTCTATGTTGCAATCCAAGCAAATGATCTGATATATTGGTATCCATCCAAAAATCAAGGTAATCCCCCAACCCTTCATCCCTTCACCTGACCCTGCCAGAACCCCAGCAAATACAGGGGTTCTGCGCAGTGGAGGGTTGGCGCAACCCTTCACCAACCCTTCACCTCAGTCTTCACTATCACACCTTCAACTTGTCCACTGGAACCTGTGGAGCCGCAAATCCATTTCAGATTCATTATTGGTGAAGGGTTAGTGGAGGGTTAGTGAAGGGTAGGTGAAGGGTTAGTGAAGGGTTGAGGAGGCATTGGTGCATATATCAAGCTGTTTGTCAGCAACTTACAGTCAAATCGGTGGAGGGATGAAGGGTTGGGGCACTTTTTTTGCATCAGACAGGCAATGCGGCAAGATGCATCCACCGAGGGGACAGGGGGAAGTCGGCCGCAGGAGATGCGCAAAACCTGCGCAGGACTTGGGCAAGTCCACCGCAGGATTCGGGTTTTCCGCCAGCACGGAAAGGGATTCCGCAAGGGCCGGAAACTAACGGTTCACGTACTTACGGCCGTTGCGGATGAGCAGGCCCCTGGCGGGACGGGCCGAACGGATGCGGACACCGCTGAGGTCATAGGTGCCGGATGAGGGGGTGGCTGAGGCCTGGACGTCCTGAAGGGCTGTGGGAATGACCTTCTCCAGACGGATGCAGTCGATGTTGGGCATGTAGGCAGAGGCATTGTACAGGCGGATGACATTGTCGCCGGCATTCAGCGTGATCTTGCGACGGTTGGTCTGCACGGTGCCCCATCCCTTGTTGGCGGCGCTGATGCTGGCAACCTTCTTGCCATTGACCTCCAGCACCATGGAGCGCGACTCGCCGGAGAGGTAGCTGGTGGTCAGGTAGTAGTCGCCGCCCTCCTCGCTGTAGACGTGTCGCCACTGGATGTCATAGTCGGCACCCTTGCCCAGCCAGGAGGCCATCATGCCACCGGAGCAGGCGGCATTCTCCTCGTAGGTGGGCTTGCCCCACTCAATTTCGGTATAGCCCTTCATGTAGCCCGTCTCTGCCTCGTAGAGGGTACGCTCATAGCGCTCCTCACCGGTGACCCGGTACATGCAGAGGCCGTGGGCCGGCACGGTTACCTCGTAGCTGTCGCGGAAGCTGCCCAGGTCCTTCCTGGCGAAGAGGTCGCGCATCTGCACCTCGCCACCCAGACAGAGGTCTGAGAACTTCAGGGTGACCGTCTGCTTGGTATCGCCGGGATTGTAGATGCCGCAGACGCGCGTCAGTCCGTTGAGCACGCCGAAGTCCTTGACCAGGGTGTAGGTCCCGCTCTCCTGCGCCACCACATAGGCCTGCAGTCCCAGCGAATCCTGGTTGACGGCAATCAGGTCCGCATTGCGCAGCAGGGCCGAGGCCGTGCTGTTGAGGTTGGATACGTCGCACCCGATGAGCAGCGGACTGCTCAGCAGGCACCACATGCCGAAATGGGTCTTGTCCTCCTCCTTGCTGAGCGTGCGACCCACCTCCAGCATGTCCATGTCGTTGTAGTGTCCCTCGCTGCAATAGGCTGAGAGATAGAGGTTTTCCTTGATGATATTGCGCACGGACTCCCAACTGCAGTAGATGTCGCCCGTGGTGCGCCAGGAGCAGGCCACGTCATGCACCCAGGTGCCGGGATAGGCCCAGCGGCAGACGTTCATGCGCACGTCGTCACGCCCGGTATTGGCAATGGCCCTGGCAATCTCGGTATAGCGTTTCTTCTCATCCAGGTCCAGGTTGCGGTCGTTGTGTATGGGGTCGCCGCCGCAGAAGTCCACCTTGATGAAGTCAAAGCCCATCTCCTTGAAGAAGAAGTCGCAGTCCTGCTGGTCGTGCTGGTACAGGCCCACGCCGTTGCCGGTCTTGTCACCGCCATGGTAGTAGCCGCAGGTGGTCGGTCCGCCATCGCTGTAGATGCCCGCCTTCAGACCCTTCTTGTGGATGAAGTCCACCACGGGTTTCAGTCCGTTGGGGAAGCGCGTCTTGTGGATGAGCAGCTGTCCTGTGGACTCGTCGCGTCCTCCGAAGTAGCCGTCATCTATGTTTATATAGGTATAGCCGGCCCTGAAGAATCCCTTGCTGACCATTGCGCTGGCCTGGTTCTTGATGATGGTCTCGCTGATGTTCAGGCCGAAGGTGTTCCAGGAGCTCCATCCCATCGTGGGGGGATCATAGGCCCATGTCTGGGCAGTAAGCAGAAGGGCTGCCAGTGACGAAAGTATCTTCTTCATGAGGTTGTGAGGTTGTGGGGTTGTGGGGTTATGAGGTTATGAGGTTGTGGGGTTGTGAGGTTGTTCGGTTTTGAGGTTATGAGGTGGAAATAGTGTGAAACCGAGAACGAAACGAACGAAACTAACTTTTTTATATTATCGTTCGCGTATAAATAAGTAAGATATTTCTGTTTCCATTTTGGCCGTCGCCAAAAGGTTCGTTCGTTTCGTTCGTTTCGTTCTCGGTTTCAAATTCAGTCTTTTCACACGAAATCAAGAATCCATGAGGCTATGGGACTGTGGGCAGTTCATCACTTGATGACCTTGATGCCTTCCATGTGGCCGTCGCTATAGACGCGGCGGACAAGGTTGACACCCGGTTGCAGGTCAGTATGCTGCGCACCATCGGGGGTGAAGTACTCCACGCGGAGGAGACGTACCTGGGGCTGTTCCTCCACCTCATTAATATCCAGGGCGAGGATGGGGGAACAATCGAAGAACATCCGGCTGACCTGCAGCGATGATGCCGTGGGGATATGGAAGCCGACGTAGTAGATGTGGCTGAGGTCCACATGCCGGCCTATCTCTTCCAGGTCGAAACAGGCAATCTCCTCGCTGCCGAATGCCTCCGTGTCATAGTAGCGGGTGGAGCTGATGTCATTGACATCATAGAAGCGCAGCACGGGCTTGCTGGTGACCGTACGGTTGAGGAAGACGTAGAGGTAGGGGTCGGACTGGAGGAACGGGGTGAGGTCGATGCCGTTCTCGTAGTGCCATCCCACCATGCCGCCCTTGGCTGGCTTGACCAGCATGTAGCCGGTTGCATCGCGCACGGTGCCTGCACCGATGAGGTTGGGATCGGTGACGGAGGCAGACATGGGGAAGTACTCCACCACGACGTTGAACGAGGTGCTCACCTCATGGCCCAGGGCATCGGTGTAGGTGGCAGTAACCTGGGTGCCGCCCTCCTTCACGCCCACAAGGTGGCCACCCTGCATCCTGAGCACGCCGGGACGGCTCATCTCGTATGTGCAGGCCGTGGATACATCCACCTTCCTGCCATTCTGCAGGGTACAGGTGAGCCTGACCTTGGCCGTGGACGCGGGCAGGACGTACAGCGTGGACGTCTCCTTGTCGCTGTGGAGTTCCCTGGCCGTCACGTCCTCCACGGGATAGGCGTGCATCAGTTCCTCGCCGAAGAACATCTCCTCGCTGAACGTGGGCTCCGTGCTGAACCAGTCGATGTCCACAAAGCCGCCCGTCTGCTTCGTGGCATAGTTGAAGATGTAGAAGCGCTGGCCCACGAAGATGCTGAGGTCGAAGCGCATAGACATCTCCTCGCCGAACTTCGTCCACTTCGAGTTGTCGTAGCTGTAATAGAGGTTGCTCTTGTCGTTGGAGAAGTTCACGATGGCACGCAGGTAGATGGTGTCACTCTTCAGGACGGGGCCCAGCTTCTCCGTTGGCGCCCAGCTTCCGCTGGAACGGGCCGTCATGTAGACCAGTCGCTTCTGGCCGTCGCGCACCGTGACACCGATGAGCTGGTAGGGATCCTGGTAGACGGCCAGGCCGGCCACGTCGCCCTCCATCATGCCGGTGGCGTCCATCTTGATGGTGCCGTAGGAGTTTACGTTCTTCGTGGAGGCCGTACCCTCGGCATTCAGTCCCATGATGCGCTGGGTCAGCGAGTTGCGGGCAAAGCGCAGGTTGCTGGTTACGTTCACCGTGTGCAGGCGCAGGTGGCCCGGACGCTCCAGCAGACTCCACTTGTCGTCAACGTGATTGTGGTTCCAGCCCCACTGCTTGCCCAGGGTCAGGCTCGTGAAACTGTCGTTGGTGGGCAGGTAGGTGCGGGGCCAGGTGGCTCCCACATCCGGCTTGCGCCAGGCCTTGCTGCCCTTGCTCACATCCTGTCCGTTGTTGCCTATCATGGGCCAGCCGTCCTTCCAGACCACGGGCTCCAGGTAGGGCACACGACCGATGGCTCCGGCATCCCGGAACATGACAGTCCACCACTCGCCGGTCTGTGTCTCGACCATGCCGCCCTGATGGATGGCATTGTTGCAGAAGGCGTTGCCCTGGCGCTCGTCGCCATACCTGTTCAGGTTGGGCATCTCCTCGTAGGGGCCCATGGGTTTCTTGCTGCGTTAGATGGTCTGTCCGCGCCAGTAGCCTCCGGTGGTGAGGTAGAGGTAGTAGTATTCGCCGATGTGGTACATGCGCGCACCCTCCAGACCGTCGCGGCCAGCGATGACCTGCTTGTCGGAAATCTTCTTCAAGGTCTTGGCATCCAACTTGTTCACGTAGATGTTGCCGATACCGCAGGCCACGTACAGGTAGCCGTCGCCATCGGGACCGTCATCGAACATCCAGCCGGAGTCATAGTAGTGCTCGCTGAGGTACTGCATCTTCCAGGGGCCCTCGGGATCGGTGGCCGTGAGCAGTACGTTGCGGCCGCTGTCCACCCCGCTGCGACCGTAGGAGATGAAGTAGACGTAGAACTTGCCGTCGTGGTACTTCATGCTCGTGGCCCACTGGCCCTGGGCATAGTGCTCCTTGCCGTTCAGCAGGTTATAGGCATCGTTGTCGTCGATCTTCTCCAGCGGGTTGCAGCAGTATTCCCAGTTCACCAGGTCGTGGGATTTCATGATGGTGGCACCGGGGAAGATGTACATCGTGGTACTCATCAGGTAGTAGGTGTCGTCCACACGAATGATGTCGATGTCGGGGAAGTCGCCGTTCAGGATGGGGTTGATGAAGGTGCCGTTGCCCTGGTCGGCCGACCAGTAGTGCTTCAGGGCCCTGTGGGTGGGGTACTGCTCCGCCAGGCCGGCATAGTAGTCCCAGCAGACCCGGGCGGCAGAGGAGGCGGCGGGCCGAACCGTTGCGTCGGTCAGGCAGGCGTCCATGTCCAGGTATTCGTCGGTGAGGAGTGGCGTCAGCGACAGTCCCCTCTCTCCCTCCACGGTGGTATTCACCCCGTCCAGACCGTTCTCCACCGGCCCAAGAAGGAGGGGGCGGGGCAGGCCGGCAAGGTCGGAGGAGTGGGTGCTGTAGCCCAGGTTGGGGTGCCGGGCCCATTCCCCGGCGTCGGGTGCGGTGGCTGCCGCGGGCACCCAGATGATGCCGCCGAAGCCGTTTGCCCTTACCTTATTTATAATAGGTAGGAGATAGTCGTGCCCGGAGGCACCGTCCACGTGCAGCCCGGCAGGACCATCGGCCAGTTCCAGACTGATCTGTCCGCTGTACTTCAGGATGCTGTCGTTCTGGGTAAGGACGTCCCACATGCCGGTCAGGTATTGCTGGTAGTCATCGCCCGCCGTCACGCGGGACGGACACGCGGGGGCCGACACCACCACGTAGAGGCCCTTGCGCAACGCTGCCAGGATCATCCTCCAGTACAGGTTCTTCGTGCTGTTCTTCATGCGGGTGGCACTGAAGCTCTGGTAAACGGACTTTCCCTCTGCCTCCAGTGCCGCATCGGTGCTCCACAGCGGATCCAGGCACAGGCGGAAGGCATTGCATCGGCTCCCGGCATCCGCATCGGCGATGGCGGTGAAGACCTTCGAGAAGTAGGTGGTACACCTGGTGATGTCGGCATCCGTGGCCGACTCTCCCCAGCGGTTGGCGTTCCTTGCAGGATTGGGGGTATCCGACACTCCGTGCAGGCGTACCACGTTGCCGTGGACGTCCTTCAGCATGCCGTCCTCCACATGCAGGGGAGGCAGGTTGCCGTAAGTGGCCTGAGCCGACAGGAGAAGGGGCAGCCAGAGAAGCAGGCTGGTCAGTAACTTTCTCATGATATCTGGATAATGGTTTCTATTCCGGGTGCAAAAATAGCAATTTATCCGCAATCCGCCACGGATTAAAACGAGAATGTAATGGTACAATAGCGATTTTGTAACCATCCCGGCCCTGTCTTCCGGGTCATTGCCGGATCCTTCCGGGCAGAATTATGGACGCAGCCCTGATATGAGGGAGCGAATTATTTGCATATCTGCGGGAAATTTGCTAACTTTGTAGCAGAATAGAGAAAGGAACCCACATCTATCCACACAAAAGAGAACCCACACATCCCATGATCCATTTTGATTGTGACTATATGGCCGGCGCCCATCCCGAGGTGCTGAAGGCCATCGTTGAGAACAACGGCACGCAGACGTCCGGCTATGGCTGCGATGATTTCTGCGAGCGTGCCAGGGACCTGATACGCAAGGCCTGCGGCAAACCGGAGGCACAGGTATGGTTCCTGGCCGGAGGCACGCAGACCAACTCCACCGTCATCGACGGACTGCTGCGCGGCACCGAGGGCGTCATCTGCACGGAGACGGCACACATCAACGTGCACGAGGCTGGCGCCATCGAGCTCTACGGGCACAAGGTCATCACCCTGCCCTCGCATGAGGGAAGGCTGTCGGCCGATGACCTGCAGAGCTGCCTGAAGGAGTTCTATGCCGATGACACCTACACGCACATGGTGGCTCCCGGCGCCGTATACATCTCCTTCTCCACGGAACTCGGCACGCTGTACAGTCTGGCGGAACTGAAGGCCCTGCGGGATGTCTGCACACAGTGGAGGCTTCCCCTCTACATCGACGGTGCCCGGCTGGGGCACGGTCTGGCTGCCAGTCCTGACGTCACGCTGATGGACATCGCCGGACTTGCGGATGTCTTCTACATCGGCGGCACAAAGATGGGAGCGCTGTTCGGCGAGGCCGTGGTATGCACCAACCCTGACCTGCTGCCCCGCTTCTTCACCCTGATGAAGGCGCATGGCGCCGTCATGGCCAAGGGCCGGTTGCTGGGCATGCAGTACGAGGCACTCTTCACCGACGACCTCTACATGCGCATCGGCCGCCATACCGTGAGGCTGGCCAGGCAGCTGCGGCAGGCGCTTGAGGCCAAGGGCTTCCGTCCCTTCATCGACTCGCCCACCAACCAGCAGTTCTTCGTCCTGCCCAACGAGGTCATTGACCGCCTGCTCACCACTGCCACCTTTGAATACTGGGGACCGCGTGGCGGGAAGGAGTCAAAGGTGCGCTTCGTGACATCCTGGGAGACGACCGAGGCCGACATCCAGGCCCTGGCCGAAAAGCTCGGCTCCTGACCCTCCCGTCCCGCCTGTACCATTAACTCTCAATATTTTACTATGCATCCCATTGACATTGCCCTTCAGATTGCCACCAAGGCACATGCCGGACAGCTTGACCGCGACGGCTACCCTGTCATCCTGCACCCTATCACGGTAGGTATGATGGGACACACGGATGAGGAACGCATGGCCGGATTCCTGCACGACGTGGTGGAGGATACGTCCTATACCTTCGAGGATCTCCTGCAGGCAGGCATTCCCACTGGCGTGGTTCGTGCACTGCGACTGCTGACCCACGAGAAGACGGTTCCCTACATGGATTACGTCCAGGGCATCATTGATTCCGGCAACCCCATCGCCCTGCAGGTAAAATACAATGACCTGCAGCACAACTATGCCCGGGGAAAGGCGTATCCCGACCTTCAGCGGAAGCATGGAGCCGCGCTGGAGAAGGTCAAGGCTGCCATCGAGAAATGCTCGGAGATCACGCTCTATGCCCCGGCGCCCGGCACGCACTACGCCATCTTTGCCGGCGGATGCTTCTGGGGCGTGCAGCACCAGTTTGAGAAGGAGGCCGGCGTACTGCGCACCCTGGCAGGCTACACGGGTGGCGAGGAGGAGTTTCCTGAATATGCCCAGGTGCGCGAACACAAGACCCATCATGTGGAGGCCGTACTCGTGGAGTATGATCCACAGACAATTACGTACACCCGACTGTGCCAGATCTTCTTTGAGATGCACGACCCTGCCCAGACAGACGGGGTAGGTCCTGACCGGGGACCGCAGTACCGGAGCTGCATCTTCCTCCGTGACGGACAACAGCGTAGGGAGGCCGAGGCCGTCATCGAGGTACTGCGCAGCCACGGCGATGAGGTCAACACCCTGCTGTTGCCCGAATCTGCGTTCTGGATTGGCGAGGAATACCACCAGCGGTACTACGAGAAGACCGGCGGCGAGCCGTACTGTCACGTCAGGGTCAGGAAGTTCTGAGCCTGTGCGGATTCTGACAGACAGGGCAGGCATTGCCCGATCCAGCCGGCAGGGTCTGCATTGCCGGATTCCGACAGGCTGGAAGAAACCCATATAAGGACTTCCCGCGAACTTATTTGGCCTAAATGAAATAAAATAAGCAAAAATACTTTGTAGTTTAAAGTAAGTTTTATATTTTTGCATGATGTAAGCCTGCATGGCCTTCAATGGCAGCAGGACGGGACACCACTGAGACTGAAAGAACACATTTATAAACCATTCTAAAACTGTATTAGCAACATGATCAATCAACCTACCGTGAAGCTGGGTATCGTTGGCGTTAGCCGCGACTGCTTCCCCATCGCCCTGACTCAGGCACGTCTGGCTGCCGTTATGGCAGAAGTAAAGAAGGCCGGTCTGCCCGAAGTGTATGACTGCCCCGTAACCATCGAGAACGACGTAGATACCTACAAGGCTCTGGACTGGGCCAAGGAGAATGGCATCAACGCCATCTGTATGTTCCTCGGCAACTTCGGCCCCGAAGGTCCCACCACGCTCTTCGTCCAGAAGTTCGGTGGTCCCGCCATGGTTATCGCTGCCAAGGAAGAGGGCAAGGCCAACCTGGCCAACGATCGTGGTGACGCGCTCTGCGGTGTGCTGAACTTCAGCTACAGCGTAGGTCTCCGTCGCCTGAAGGTTTACATCCCCGAGTATCCCAACGTAACTCCCGAGGAGGCTGTCAAGGAGATCGCTGACTTCCGCAACATCGCCCGCGTTGTCATCGGCGTCAAGAACCTGAAGGTTATCGGCTTCGGTCCCCGTCCCTGGGACTTCCTGGCCTGCAACGCTCCCATCCAGCCCATGTATGACCTGGGCATCGAGGTTCAGGAGAACTCTGAGCTCGACCTGAAGAAGTCATTCGACGAGCACAATGGTGATGCACGCATCGCTGCCGTTGCCAAGGATATGGAGGCAGAACTGGGTGCTGGCAACAAGTATCCCGAGGTTATCAACAAGATGGCTCAGCTGGAGGTTACCCTCATGGACTGGTACGAGAGCGGCAAGGGTGGCAGCAAGTACGCTGTATTCGCCAACAAGTGCTGGCCCGCATGGCAGCCCATCTTCGAGTTCGAGCCCTGCTACGTAAACTCTCGTCTGACCGGCCGTGGTATCCCCGTTGCCTGTGAGGTTGACCTCTACGGTGCTCTCTCTGAGTACATGGCTGAGTGCGCTACCGAGAAGCCCGCTACCCTGCTGGATATCAACAACAGCGTTCCCGCTGACGTGATCCCCGCTGGCGCAAGCCTCGCTGGTGCCGACCTGAAGGATCTCTACATGGGCTTCCACTGCGGTAACACCTGCTCACAGTGCATGAAGAGCTGCGAGATCAAGTACCAGCTCATCCAGGCTCGCCTGATGAGTCCGGATATCACCAAGGGTACCCTCGAGGGTCAGATCAAGCCCGGCAAGTCTACCATGTTCCGTATCCAGTCCAACAGCGACAGCAAGCTCGTCAGCTACATCGCCCAGGGTGAGTTCCTGGATGTAGATCCCTGCTCATTCGGTGGTATCGGTATCCACGCTATCCCCGGCTTCGCACGCTTCTACCGCCACGTCCTCGTCGGCAAGCGCTTCCCCCACCACGGTGCATACGCATTCGATCACTGCGGCAAGGTGCTCTTCGAGGCCCTGAAGATGCTCGGCGTAGAGGATATCAACACTCCTCTGCCCGCAGGTCAGCTGTATCCCGGCGAGAATCCCTTCGCCATCTGATCCAAGGAATAAACCAAACTTTGATAACAAGGCCAGGAAGGAAACTTCCTGGTCTTTTTTTGTGTGTACGGTGACAGGCTTCTGCACAGTCCTTACTCTTACCCCCCCTCTCCCATGATGAAGCCTGCAAATTCACCGCTATTCCATGAAGAAACCACCCAACACGAACTCACCGTTGTTCCATGAGGAAGCTTACGATTCTGTTTGTTCCATGCTATAGAAGACAGGCACTATGGGTTTCAGTCTTCAACGTTATTTGGCACAACAAACGAAGGTTTTACATAAAATCTTACACACAAAAGTAAGAAATCATTAATAAAACTTTGTGGATGTAAAATATTATTGTAACTTTGTCAATATTTAAAATGCGTTTATTGTAAACTATTAATCTATATCAATACCATACCTTATTTAATATAAGATAGGCAGGAATATGAGTCTGTCATTAATAAACAGCGGAATCAACTCCGTTAGAAAAGGGCCGAATGTACGAAGTTATGTCGTGATTTGCCAATTATCTGACATCATATAATAATTAATATTATTTTTTATATCCTTATTCATTAACCATTTACCTTAAAACACAACTTATGAAAACAAAGTTTTTGTTTTTAGTGGCGCTTTGTCTGATGACGGTCTCATCCGCATTGGCACAGCGAAAAGTGACGGGTCAGGTAATCGATGCAACCGATTCTGAGCCCCTGATTGGTGTAGCAATCGTTGAAAAAGGTACAGGCAATGGCGTGATTACCGACACAAACGGTAAGTTCACCCTGTCTACCAAGAACGATGCAGTACTTCTGGTTTCCTACGTGGGCTATGTGGCCCAGCAGGTTAAACCTACATCCAACAACATCACTATCAAGCTCCAGCAGGATGCCAAGTCTCTGGACGACGTAGTGGTTATCGGTTACGGTGTTCAGAAAAAGAGCGACCTGACCGGTGCTGTTGCACACGTAACGGCTGAAGACATCAAGGGTCTGCAGACCAGTGATGCTGCTGCTGCCCTCCAGGGTAAGGCCGCAGGTATCCAGATCATCAACAGTGGTGATCCCGGTTCAGGTGCTGAGATCCGTGTACGTGGTTATTCTTCAAATAGCGGTAACATCGGCCCCCTGCTGATCGTTGACGGTCTGAAGGTTGACAACATCCAGTACCTTGATCCCTCGAACATCGAGTCCATGGAGGTCCTGAAGGATGCTGCCTCAGCTGCCATCTATGGTGCACAGGCCGGTAACGGTGTTGTCCTGATCACCACCAAGAATGGTTCACAGGGTGGCGGCAAGTCACGCGTAACCTATAGCTTCAAGGGATCTCGTCAGACCCTGGGCAAGAAGGCTGACCTGTTCAATGGCAAGGACTATGTGGAGTATCAGAAGTACATCGGCCAGCTCCCCGAGGACTACAAGTGGGACGGCACCGATACCGACTGGTATGACGAGGCATTCGAGCCCTCTTGGTCAACCCAGCACACCCTGAGTGTCAGCGGTGGCAACAAGCAGGGTCACTTCATGGCTAACCTGAACATGCTGAAGAACAACGGTATCGTTGTAGGCAACAAGGACGTCTACAAGCGCATGACTGCCCAGGTTAATGCTGACTACCAGCTCTTCAAGTGGTTGAACGTTTCAACCAACAACAACATCGAGAAGTGGAGCACCAAGGGTGTGACCCGTGGTTACCAGTCAATCCTGAACTCAGTGGTTTCCATCGATCCCCTGACTCCCGCATATATTGATGCCAACGCTCCCGAGAGCGCTTTCGGTATCCTCATGTACCAGAAGATCCAGGAGGGTGCAGCCGTACCCATGTCTCCCGACGGTCGTTACTATGGTACCTCAAAGCTGATTGAGGACGCTACCGGTAACCCCCTGTGGCAGATTGCACGCCGCAACAATGAGAACAGCGGAATCACCGTTCGCGGTACCATGGCTGCCAACCTGACTCCCGTTGATGGCCTGACCATCACCTCACGTCTGGGTTATCGCATCAACCAGAGCAACTCACACAACTACGACCAGCCCTGGTGGCTGAGCTCAATGGCTCACAGCGAGTCATACAACATCAGCGCTGCTGCCAACAATGGTCTCTACTACCAGTGGGAGAACTTTGCCAACTATAACAAGACCATCGCAGAGAAGCACAACATCGGTGCCATGGTCGGTATGTCATTCACCAAGAACCATAGCGACAACGTAAGTGCAAGCTCTGAGGGTACCCCCCCCATCCTCTCAAGCAACCAGCCCAACTTCCGCTATCTGAACTACCTGCTGGCAAGCGCTACCAAGGTTGTTAACAACGCTCCCAGCAATTCTGCCGAGCTGGCTTACTTCGGCCGTCTGACCTACTCTTACGACAACCGCTACATGGTTCAGGCAAACTTCCGTCGCGATGCCTTCTCATCCGAGAAGCTGTCCAAGGAGGCTCGCTGGGGTAACTTCCCCTCATTCTCTGCAGGTTGGGCTATCAGCAACGAGAAGTTCATCAAGGACAACATCTCTGAGGATATCCTTTCATACCTGAAGATCCGCGCATCATGGGGTAGAAACGGTAACATCAGCCCCCTGAACGGTTATCAGTACGCTTCTTCAATGGCACTCAACAGCGCCTTCTATCAGTGGAACCCCAGCGCAGGTGACGGCCAGCAGGCTCTGGGTACCCTGCCCGCTGAGATGAAGCTCGCCAACGACAAGCTCCACTGGGAGACCTCTGAGCAGTTCGACCTCGGTCTGGATGCCCGTTTCTTCAACAACCGCCTGACCCTGGGTCTAGACTTCTACAACAAGAACACCCGCGACCTTCTGCTGAAGGTTCAGCCTCTGCCCGAGCTTGGTGCATCAAGCACCTGGGTTAACTCAGGCAAGGTTAACAACCGTGGTCTTGACATTGAGCTGGGCTGGCGCGATCACGTTGGTGACCTCAGCTATAGCGTCAATGCCAACTTCTCTCCCCTCCACAACGAGGTAACCGAGGTTTCCTCACTGGTTGACCGCATCACCCAGATGGATATGTCCGGTTTCAACAACCAGCTGGTTCCCACCTTCGAGAAGGGTCACAACGTATGGTACTTCCGTGGCTACAAGTACGCTGGTGTCAACAAGGAGACCGGTGCTGCCCAGTACTATGACAAGGACGGCAATATCACTACCGCTCCCTCTGAGAACGACAAGCAGGATCTGGGTTCTGGTATCCCCGACTTTACATACGGTATCACCCTTAACCTGGCCTGGAAGGGCTTTGACCTGACCGTATTCGGTACCGGTGCTGCCGGCAACAAGATCTACAACATGATGGTTTCAGCTGACCGTCCCAAGATCAACGGTATCAACACCTACTGGAAGGATTCCTGGAAGGCTCCCGGTGAAAACTCCCTGTATCCTGACATGAAGCAGGTAGCCACCGACTGGATCTTCTACAGCTCAAGCGCAGCCGTTCACGATGGTTCATTCTTCAAGTTCAAGCAGATCCAGCTGGGTTACACCGTACCCAGCAAGCTCACCCAGAAGGCTCTCATCAGCGATCTCCGCTTCTATGTATCTCTCGATGACTTCATTACCATCACCAAGTACTGTGGTGCTGATCCTGAGACTTCTTCTTACAACAATGGTTCTTCACGTGGTATCGATAACGGTATGTATCCTACCTCTAAGAAGCTCACCCTTGGTGCAAGCCTTAGCTTCTAAGCCATTGATGCTGGAAAAGAGTGAAAAAGAATATATACATTATTATATATAATAAGAATATACAATGAAAAAGACATTATATGCTGCTTCTGTACTGGCTGCTGGCCTCATGACCTTTGCCTCTTGTGCAGATCAGTTGGACATCGAACAGAAGGGTGTCACTCCCGTTGAGGATTTCTATAAGACCGAGGCAGATGCAGAGGGTGCACTGGCAGCTGCATACGTTAACTTCATGGGTAACGTCGTTGGCCGTCAGCCCGACCTGCCCGGCAGCCCCGGTATCTATACTCCCTGCAAGATTATCACCAACATGTGTGGCGATGATCTGCTGTACGCTTCAGGTAACTACGGTGACCACGAGTTCTCTGGCGACCTCAACGAGTTCCGCTATGACACCGAGGCCGAGGTTATCAAGATGCAGTATGCCGGTATCTACCAGGCCATCTATACTGCCAACCTCGTTATCGACAACTTCAAGGACAACAAGACCGGCAAGATTCCCCAGTACGTAGCCGAGGCTCGCGCCCTGCGTGCATACTGCCACTTCCTGCTTGCCAACCTCTGGGGTGATGCTCCTCTGGTTGATCATGTCCTGGCTGCTACCGATATGCCCACCAACAGCGCCGAGACCCCCGAGGAGGGTCGCAAGCAGATGCTGGACTGGGTTGCCAGCGAGTGCATGGAGATTGCTCCCGTCCTGCCCGAGCGTGCAAGCAAGGCTGACAAGGAGGGTTGCGTACGTGCCTCTCAGGGCTTCGCATACGCTCTGGCTGGTAAGGCTTACCTCTTCAATGAGAAGTATGCCGAGTCCAAGGCTGCCCTGGAGAAGGTTGTCAAGTCTGGCAAGTACGACCTGATTCCCGGTCAGAGCTGGGCAGACAACTTCCACATCGAGGGCGACTGCAACGAGGAGAAGGTCTTCGAGATCAACTTCGAGTACAATGCAGGTGTTGGTGCCTGGGGTGGCATGATCCAGCGTTCATCCTGGATGGAGGCCAACGCATGGAACTGGCGTGCAGGTAACTTCGTGGTTAATCCCGCCTATACCTACTGTGGCATTGATGGTTGGGGTGGTCTTGGCGTTAAGCAGGCATTCGGTGACGAGTTCTTTGCCAACGACGGTCACTCATACCGCTTCGACGAGTCGCTGGTTAATGTTCATGATGCCATCTTCGGCCACGCAATGAAATATTCAGAGCAGAAGGGAAAAAACGAGGACTTGGCAGAAGCAGAAAAGTCGTTGGAGAAATACCTGGAATTCAAGAAGTATTGGAAGTATGATGTCCAGGATGGCGACAATATCGTTACATTCAATCTGGATGATGTTCCCACAGACGAACTGCTTGCGTCCAGCCTTGTTGGTATCAAGGATGCTGACCAGGGTCTCTATGGCAACTCATTCTGGCTGCAGAAGAAGTGGCTGATGCGCAAGGCTGATACCGAGGGCAACAAGTACGGTGACAACATCCGTCTGAACAACTATGTCATCCTGCGCTATGCTGAGGTTCTGCTCGACTATGCCGAGGCATGTGTACAGAGCGGCGATGCAGCTACTGCAAAGACCTACATCAACATGATCCAGAACCGTGCAGGCTCGAAGACCGTCAGCAGCTCTGTTGACATGGAGGTTGTAAAGAAGGAGCGTCACTACGAGCTCTTCCTGGAGAACACCCGCTGGTTTGACATCATGCGCTGGAACGACGCCAAGGCTATTGCCGAGATCGAGAAGAACGGTACCGACGTTCCTCACGTATACGACAAGAAGTTCCGCGAGCCCAAGGCTGGCGAGAAGGTTACATGGCATGCAGACGGTCGTCTCTATACCGTGGCTACCCAGGCAGCCAAGGATGCAGGTTTCGAGGTTGGTTTCAAGAAGGGCAAGCACGAGTTCTTCCCCATTCCCCAGACCGTTATGGACAAGAACCCCAACATGAACCAGCACAAAAACTGGTAACCCGGATTCCTGTTCCTGGGAACGTCTCAGGGACAAGGTTTCATAAAACACAGATGAGGGCGTGTCAGCAGACACGCCCTCTTTCCATTAAGGGGTATGAGGATGTCTGGCACGCTATATTGCAGATTCTATGGCACAAAACCAAAATAACAAGCCCACATGCTTGAAAGTTCCAGCAGAAATGAATATATTTGCATACAAATAAAGACCACCACAGGTATGAAGACAGGGAATGAAGTAGTAAGCTATTATGACAGAATAGCAGGCGAATACGACAAAAGCAGGTTCAACAACAGCTACGGCCGGTTCATTGATGCAGAGGAGCGCCGCATCCTTGACAGGATAATCAACATGGACGAGAGCAGTCTGCGACTGGAGATTGCATGCGGCACGGGACGTCTTACAAAGTATGCCACCCATGGTCTGGATGCAAGCAATGAGATGATGGCGTTTGCACGCAAACGTCATCCCGGTGTGTCTTTTGTCCAGGCGTCTGCCACCTCGACGGGATTCCCAGACGCCATGTTCGACACCGTCTACACATTCCATTTGCTGATGCACCTTGAAGTGGATGACATCCGTCAGATTTTCAGCGAGGCCAGCCGAATCCTCAAACCTGGCGGTCACTTCATCATGGACATTCCCTCGCAGAAACGCCGGCAACTGCTGCACCACAAGCAGAAGTCGTGGCACGGTGGTACGGAACTCTCCACAACAGACCTCCTGCAAATTGCAGGAGACGTATTTGAATTAAGGAAAAGCCACGGCATCATGATGCTGCCCATCCACAAGCTGCCCGACGCCATCCGGCGTCCCCTGTTAAGCCTTGATTTCCTCCTGGCCAACAGCCCACTGAAGGAGTATAGCTCATATCTCGTGTATGATTTTGTAAAAAGATAGCGGCAAGAGTATGGCAAGGAAGAAACTATTCTGCGAACGCGGTCCCCTGGCTTATGCCATATCCCTGAAGAAGGAAATCATAAAGCGTCATATCCGTAACTTCCTGGGAAAAGAGAAGTTTGCAAGGACATTCTCGGAAGAACGCCTACCGGTTGTTGTCTCCAGCCATAGCAACAACATGATTAAGCGCGGTCCGGGCATTGACATAAGGCTACAGGAAAACAAGGCAGACAACATCCGGCTGGCATGCAGCCGCATGAACGGCATCATCATCCGTCCCAGCGAATCTTTCTCCTTCTGGAAATATGTGGAAAAGACTTCACGCCGGAACGGATTTGCCGAGGGACGCGTCATTGTCAACGGCAAACTTGTCTCCGGCGTAGGCGGAGGCCTTTGTAACCTGGCCAACACCATCCACCTGCTGGTGATGAACAGTCCTCTGACAGTGACCGAACTGCACCACCACTCCGATGCACTGGCACCTGATCCCGACGGCATACGCGTCCCCTACAGCGCAGGAACCTCCGTCAACTACAACTTCATAGATTTCCGTTTCCGCAACGATACCAGTCAGCCCGTCCAGCTCTGCACCTGGTGCGACCATGACACTCTGATGGCAGAACTGCGCACCACGTCGGGATTCCCTCATACCTATCGCATTGCAGAGGAAGACCACCACTTTCATCAGGAAGAAAACGCGAAGTTCTACCGGATATCACGCATCTACCGGGAAACCATCGATCGCAGGACGGGAGAGGTCATAGCCAGGGAACTCAAATGGAAGAACCATTCTGAAGTGATGTACGACTACAAACTTATTCCTTCAGGCCAGGTCAAGTGATATGACCCAAGGTGTCAGTCCGTCCCCTTCCGGCCTGCCAGCATCATGCCCGCAATCAGGATGACCGTACCGCAGACGGCCATCCACGTTATCTGCTCGCCCAGCACCAGGGCCGAGATCAGCATGGTGAATACACATTGGGTATAGACCACGTTAGTGGCACGCACCACACCCAGCCTGGGCAGCAGCCAGTTCCACACCAGGAAGCAACCCATCGAGGCAATGAGGGCAAGGTAGAGCAGGTTGCCCCATACACGTGTCTGCAGGAGAAGGGAGGTGTCGGTCTGGAGCGGTTCGACAAGAAGGAACCAGGGAAGGATGGTCAGCAGACCGTAGCCAAACACCTTGCGCGTAATGAAACGGGAGTCGTACCGACTGGTGAGGTTCTTCATGATGAGCGAGTAACCGCCCCAGCAGAAGGCAGCCCCGAGGGCCAGGACATCGCCCAAGGGATTGAGGTGCAGCACCAGTTGACCGTTGAGTACCACGAGGATAAGTCCCAGGAAGGCTATCACCGACCCCAGGATCTGCCGACGGTTCATGCGTTCCTCCCTGTAAAACATGGCCAGCAGAATGGCGGTCACGATCGGTGTGGTACCCACCAGGATGGCCACGTTACTGGCCGTGGAATACTTCAGGGCCATGTTTTCCGTCAGGAAGTACAGGGATCCTCCGGCAATGCCGGTCAGCAGGAACATGAACTCATGCCTCAGGCTCCCGCTCCACATCCGCCGGTGTGAGAGCATGACCATGCACAGGTAGGCTATGCCGAAGCGGATAAAGAAGATGTCGGCCGGCTGCAGTCCGGCAGTCAGGAGTATCTTGGACGAGACGAAGGTCTCGGCCCAGATGGCAACCACGATTAGGCAGAGCAGGAGAGGCATGAATCAGAACTTATAGCTCAGCGAGAGAGAACCCATGTTTCCGTGAGTGGGAGTCTGGAAGAACGTTCCTGTCCAGCCGCCCTGCGTCAGGATGACCTTGGGATCATCGGAATGGTTGTAACCAAGGGTGACCATGAGCTGTCTGCTGCGGGTCAGGGCGCGCTGGAGCTCGCCGCCATAGCTGAGCATGCGCCCGGAATGGGAGTAGAGGTCAAGGGTGTTGCCTTCGGAATAGTCGCAATGCAGCTTCAGTCGGAAGTCGGCAGGCAGTTCCTGGTCCAGGACCAGACCAGTGGTTACACCCCAATGCTCCTTGGCCATGCTTATGGCCTCGGCCACACGCTTGTCCCAGATGACATTTACCCTGGCCTGGATGGTAGTCTTGTCGGTAGCCCGCCACTTCAGCTCGGGCGTGAGCGACCAGGCACGACGCATACCCTCGTTCTTCCAGGTTGACTCACGAATGCCGTAGCGCCCTTCCTGAGGGTAGTCGCGCTCCATCCAGATAGCGCAGAAGCCATCGTTGGCACGAATGTGCTGGAGGGTGGTGGTAAGCTCCACGGCTCCGGCATTCAGGCGATAAGTCAGGTTGAAGAGGTTGACATGGGTACCGGTAAGTTCCTCATTGCCATAGTCCAGGGTATAGGCGCCGCGGACACGGAATGGATTGAGGTAGCTGAGCGTGGGACGGATGAGTCGACGGTTGTAGCCGAATATGAGGCTGTTGCCACCCGTGGGCCGCCACTCGATGTTAGCCTGGGGAATGTAGTCATGCAGGTTCTTCTTCCCCATCCGGGTATAGTCATACTCCATACCGGCGCTGACAAAGAACCTGGCATTGTAGTTCCAGCTATACTTGGCAAAGACACCGGCGGTGTGGTAGTCGTGCGTGAAATGGTTCTCATTCTTCTTAGAGTACCAGGTATCGTCGCTGACACCCATATTGAACAATTCCTGGAAGTCGTCGCTCTGGATGAGCTGGTTCTCATAACGTACACCCCAACCGAAATCAGCCAGATTCCACTGGGCACGGACATTGTGGCGCTGGGTGGTGGCATCGGCCAGATGCTGGCTCTTACCGAACTGACTGAGATTCAAGAGCTCTATGGCCTCAAGGTTGCGCTCCTCATCCCCAGAGATACGCTGGTAGCCGTAATTGAGGTTGAAGGTGCGTTGGGGCTTGCTGTAGCTGTGGTGGTGATACTGGGCCTTGACCTCCATGTCGTTCTGGTGCAGCAGGGGATTGTTGATGTGCCAGTTTCCCGAGGAGATGAACGCACCGGTATTGCTGTGAAGGGCTTCCTGACTGAATCCGACCTGGCTGAGCTTGCTGTTACTGCCCTTGAAAGAGGCCGTAAGCTGATTAAACTGACCAGCTGTGGGCAGGGTGTACTTCAGTTCCACGCCATACTCCATCTCCGTGCCCTGGCGATGGCCCTGGTACTCGGAAGTGAAATGATACCCCTGACTGGTAGGGCTGGAGAGGGGCATGATACCGGTATAACGGTAGTCCATGCTCACCTCCTCTTCCGAGGAATGTCTGGTTACACCCTTGATTCCGAAGAAGGGCTTGATATCCAGCTTCGGGGTGTTGATCTCCATCTTCAGCCCCCCACCCCACGGTGTGGCATATCCCACGCCGGCGTTAGCGTCCAATTGCCCTTTCAGGCGTACCTGGGCATGAACCTGCCCTGCAAACAATGTAAGGGCAACCATGCCCAATGCTTTCCTGTATACTTTCATCATTATATCGTGATAACTCACACCATGACAGCACATCATGGTGTGAATCCGTGTTTATGATTACCTGATTCCCAACTCAGGGGAAGTTAACTTCCTCTAATCTGACTTCATTAACTTCCAAAATCATGTTGAGCCTGTGAAGCAAGAATTACCCTGTGAAGCAAGAATTACTTGATCTCTACCCTTTCTACCCTGTTGATCCTGATACGCTTGCGCTTAGGCTTCGGCTGCTCCGAAACGGCTTCCGCCTTCTGCGCGGCAACAGTTTCCTTGCCGACGGACTTCGCCACAGACTCAGCCCCGACAGGCCTGGCCTTGGGTTCAGGTTTCACGCTTGCGGCCTTGGCAGCCTTTGCAGCCTTGGCCTCCTCTGTCAGCTTTGCCTTCAGTGCGGCCTTAGCAGCCTTCCTGGCAACGGCCTCCTGATGTATGCGCTCCTGTTCCTGAATATTCCGCTGCCTGCGCTCCGCCTTCAGCCGAAGGCGCTCCTGCCTCTCGGCCTCCCGGATTGCCTCGGCAGCCGCCTGCCTCCTGCGCTTGCGCTCCAGATAGACCTCATCCGGCTCTTCATAGTCACAGGTGCGACAGTCAACGATGTTGTGATCAGCCACAAAACTCTGGTCGTACTCCCAGGAATAGAGCAACAGGTACCTTCCGTGTCCCTTTACTCCCTTGACCAAGTATTCCTTGCCATTCTCCAGCTTTACCATGTTCCCACGGTGCCAGTTCGTATTGATAAATTCTTCCTGTGTCATATCAGTTTTGTATTGCAATGGCAAAAGTACAAATAAAATCCGAGAAATTCATACCTTTCCGTTTCATTTTTCATATTTCCACCCATTTGGGAACAGATTGGGACCTAATGAGCAGTTAACCCCTCCGCACAGGATAGGTTTCCTGCCATTACGCTGATTACAAATTATTACTGTCCGCTAAAACTTTAAATAAGAAAAAAAGAAAGGGCTGATTCCATAATTGTGGAGTCAGCCCAAATTGTTACCTTTGTTTCTGCGACAAAACTTCGATAACATGAACAAAGGTACACATTTCTTCGGACAGCCGGTATATGGACAGCTAATAAAAAGCTTAA
>JAZRVZ010000250.1:0-16831 GCA_045599425.1 Bacteroidaceae bacterium
CAGCGCTCGGCCCGGTTCCTCAAGGATACCCAGCGCGAGGACGGTGCATGGCCCATCGATACGGACCTGGCCGCTTGGGTGACTTCCCTGGCCGGTAGTGCCCTGGGCGATGACTTGGAGGACCGGATGCAATTGGCCGACATTATCCGCGGTAATATCACCCGCGAGGTGCATGTATTCACCGGTGCGCCGGCAGGAGGGTGGGGGTGGAGTGACCTTTCAGGTTCCGTACCCGACGGTGATGATACCTCCGGTGCCCTTGTGGCCCTGCATACCCTGACCCATGGCACCTACAGCGAGGAAGTCGGGATGGGGCTGGACTGGCTGATGAAACTGCAGAACAACGATGGCGGTATGCCTACTTTCTGCAAGGGATGGGGCAAGCTGCCCTTTGACCGTAGCAGTCCTGACATCACGGCACATGCCGCCCTGGCCATGGGTCTCTGGCTGCCTTGTCTGCCCGACAACCGTAGGCGTCAGTGCCAGAAGAGCCTTGACAGGCTGATGGACTGGCTGGAGAAGCACCAGGGTGAAAACGGCTATTGGATGCCTCTGTGGTTTGGCGACCAGGACGCCCGTGACGAGAAGTCGCCTGTCTATGGCACTGCGACCCTGATGGACTACCTCTGCCGCCTGGGTGGAGGTCGGGCCGAAGACCTGGCCCGAAAGGGCGTGGAATTCCTGCTTTCTGCCCAGCGTCCCGACGGAGGCTGGAGCGGCCAGGTTGGGGAACAGGACGTACATCCGGAAGTCTCAGCTTCCAAGGTCACGCTGACAGCCAAGGCTCTCACGGCCTTGTCCTATCATCACGGACCTGAGGTCAGGGAGGCCATCGGCAGGGGGTGCGACTTTCTCTGCAAGACCTGGCGTGAAGGTCGGTTGTACCAACGTGAACCCATCGGTCTGTACTTTGCAAGACTCTGGTATTCGGAGGAATTATATAATATGTGCTACCTGACCGTAGCATTAAAGAGGTTGAAAGACTATGAATAGGATAAAGTGGATAACGGCTCTGACAGCCCTGTTCTGGGTTGGTGTGCTGGTTGCCTGGCATCTGTATGATCCCAGTGGCGACTTCAAGCAGCATCTACCGGGAGCAGACCAGCGGCCGGAGGGCAATGCCCGCAAGACGGATGACGTGGTGATTGGAGAGTATTTCATGAAATACGAGGTACCCGAACCCGAGGCGCCTGAGGATGCCGGTATGTGGACCGGCTTTCGCGGACCTGGTCGTGATGCCGTCAGTTCGTCTCCCCTGACCCTGGAC
Source organism: Bacteroidaceae bacterium (assembly GCA_045599425.1). Lineage (GTDB taxonomy): Bacteria > Bacteroidota > Bacteroidia > Bacteroidales > Bacteroidaceae > Physcousia. The sequence continues at coordinate 1,268 of JAZRVZ010000250.1, forward strand.
AGCGGTGACTTCAGGGAAATGTGGCGTGTAGAGACCGGCGAGGGGCACGCCGCACCGGTTATCGGACATGGCCGTGTGTATGTCATGGACTACCTGGAACAGATGAGCTCCGATGCCCTCAGATGCATCAACCTGCGGACGGGTGAGGAACTGTGGCGCAGGTGGTACCGTGTGCCGATGAAGCGCAACCATGGCTTCTCCCGCACCATTCCCGTCCTGCATGAGGACAAGGTGATCACGATTGGTCCTGAGGGTCATGTGATGTGTTGCAATGCCTTCACGGGGGACCTCATCTGGACCATGGACATGAAGAAGACTTTCGGGACGGAGATTCCCTTCTGGTATACGGGACAGTGTCCCTACGTCAGCGAGGACGGTACGCTGGTCATTGCCCCTTCGGGTACGGAGGTACTGATGGCTGGTGTGGATTGCCAGACAGGAGAACTGAAGTGGCAGACGCCCAATACGCCGGAGTTCAAGATGAGTCACTCTTCCGTAATGCCCATGACCCTGGGTGGGAAGAAGACCTATGTCTACATCGGCGTGGGTGGTGTGTGCGGCGTGTCGGCCGAGGGGAATGATATGGGTAAGCTGCTTTGGTCGGCCAACAAGTGGCAGCCTTCTGTCGTGGCACCCTCTCCCCTGCAGCTGAACAGCAACCAAGTGTTCCTGGTAGCTGGATATGGTGCCGGTGGCGCCTTGCTTCAGGTGGATTATTCCGGTGGCGCCTGGAAGGCTGAGATCAAGGACCAGTACAAGTCTGACAAGGGTTTGAGCAGCGAGCAGCAGACACCTATTCTATATAATGGCATGATTATTACGGTCGTGCCCAAGGATGGCGGTGGTCTGCGCGAACGCCTGGCCTGCTATGCACCGGGCAACCTGCACACGGCCATCTGGAACTCAGAGGCTGACGAGCGTTTCGGACTGGGTCCCTATGTGGTACTGGACGGTAAACTGTTTGTCTTCAAGGACGATGGCGAACTGTATGTCTACCAGATCGGTGACAGGCAGATGGAACTCCTTCGTAAGCAGCGTGTCCTGGAGGAAGGCATTGATGCCTGGGGACCCCTGGCCTACGCGGACGGCTGTCTCATCCTGCGTGATTCCAAGACCGTCCTTTGTCTGAAGGTCGCTGAGTAACGTTGCATGTGAAAGCGTGTTTGTCAATCAAAAAGTAAATTATCAATCCATAAAATATAATGAAGCAGATCAATCGCAGACAATTCCTGAAGACGACAGGTTCGTTGGCTATCGGGGCAGCCTTCCTCGGAACGGCTGGAACCTTTGTCTGGAAACTGTTTACCAGTCCTGGTTCGATCTTCCACGACGGGACAAATCCGGTAATGAAGGATGCAGACGGCAAGGATGTGGAGTTTGTCTCACCCTACTGCAGGACGGCGGCCTTCACGACTCCCGGCGAGATCAATGCCTTCGACGTTGCCGGTGGCAGGATCTATGTGGCGGCTGAGAATTCCGTCAGCGTGTATAGCCTTGGCGGTGAGTTGGTGAATAACTTTGCCGTGCCCAGCGAGGTGCGCGACATGACGTTCTTCGACGAACACCTCTATGTGCTCTTTGCCTCCCGGATTGAGGTGTACGACCTCGAGGGAAATTCCTTGCGTGACTGGAAGGCCTGCAATGAAGATGCCGACTACTGCTGTCTGACCGTGATGGAGAGCGGCGTCTATGTGACGGATGCCTCCAACAAGCATATCTGTCAGTATCACCTGGACGGTTCACTGGCCAGGTTCATTGAGAGCCCCGACGGATTTGTCGTGCCCAGCTACAGTTTTGCCATCACCCATGTCGGCGATACCATATATTGCAGCAATCCTGGTCGGCATCGCATCGAGGCCTACACCAGCGATGGACGCTTCGTCAAGAGCTTCGGTAAGTCCGGAACGGAAGCGGGTGCCTTCAGCGGCTGCTGCAATCCTGCTCGTCTGGCCAGCAACAATGCCGGAGAGATCCTGACCAGCGAGAAGGGTATCCCTCGCGTCAGTTGCTACAGTACGGATGGTGTCTTCCATAGCATTCTGCTCAATCAGGAAATGCTGGGCGGTGGTCATGCGGCCTATGACGTCCGAGTGGCGGACGACATGCTGGTTGCGGCCGGTGCGCAGAAGATCCAGGTGTTCCAGTTCAACAAGGACCTGGCCAGCCAGACGCTTTGCGGCTCCTGCACCAAGGACTGTCCGATGAAGGCAATGATGTAGAGAATATTCATGCATTGTGAATTTTGCGATCAAACAAACATCGTGCCAGACAGTTTTGGGCTTGATTAGGCCGAAACAGGGTCAAGGCATAGCCTCAATTACGAATAATAAATTATGAGTGAAAATAAGCATAAATCCCCGATTGACCGTCGTGAGTTCCTGAAGAAGTGCGGTCAGATGCTGGCCGGAGGAACCATCATGGCCGTTGGCGGTTCGCTGGCCTCCAGGATGACCGACGAGGAGGCCGACCTCTTCTGGCAGATCGATCCCGACAAGTGTGTCCAGTGCGGCCTGTGTGAGAGTGCGTGTGTACTGCCCGTTTCTGCCGTGAAGTGCTTCCATGCCAACAAGGTGTGCGGCTACTGCGACCTCTGTGGTGGGTACTACCGTTCCAGTGTAAAGGACCTCAATACGGCAGCCGAGAATATGATGTGTCCCACGGGTGCTATTACCCGTAAGTTCGTGGAGGAACCCTATTTCGAGTACACCATAGACGAGAGTCTCTGCAATGGTTGCGGCAAGTGCGTCAGGGGCTGTACATCCTTCGGCAACGGTTCCCTTTACCTGCAGATCCAGCAGGACATCTGCCTGAACTGCAACGAGTGTAAGATTTCACAGGTTTGTCCCTCCGAGGCCATCCTGCGTACGTCCCAGAAGCAGGCCTATAACCTGAAGTGAGGGCATGATGCTATAGGGTCTTATATTATATAAGGTTTTTCGAAAATGAAAAGAATATTATCAGCAACCTTGCTTGCCCTGTCTGGCACGAGTCACCTTTGGGCAGTGGCCCGTTTCCCGAAGCCGGACTTTGAATCGGGCTATCAATATCCTGATATTGAGCATCCCGTTCCCATGGAGCAGATCCTGAATGTCGTGGATCTGGTCCTGCTTGTCCTGATGATGGGCATCGTGGCCTGGGCTATCCACCGGAAACAAAGCCGCAAGGCTATCTTCAGCGTCAGTCTGGTATCGGTCATCTATTTCGGTTTTGTACGTAGCGGATGCGTATGCAGCGTCGGTTCCATCCAGAACGTCGTACTGGCCATGACCGATTCATCCTACCATCTGCCCTGGGTTGTCCTGCTCCTGTTCCTGCTGCCCATTATTTTCACCTTCCTTTTTGGTCGTGTGTTCTGTGCGGGCGTCTGTCCGTTGGGTGCATTGCAGGAAATCGTGAACGTCAAGAACTTCCGCATCTCCCGTGCCGTCAGTCAGGCCCTGAGCGTCATCCCCTGGATCTACCTGGGTTTTGCCCTGCTCTATGCCGCAACGCGCAGTCAGTTCATCATCTGTCAGTTTGACCCCTTTATCGGTATCTTCCGACTGGGTGGTGACCTGGGCATGATCATCTTCGGCATCCTCCTTCTGCTGCTGTCTGTGGTCGTGTCACGTCCCTTCTGCCAGTTCCTCTGTCCCTATGGCGCCTTGCTGAGCATCTTTGGCAAGCTGTCGCTCAAGAAGATGGAAGTAACCAGAAAAGGCTGCATCAATTGCACACTCTGCCACAATTCATGCCCAGTGGATGCCCTTCGTCCGCCTTATGCCAACAAACTGACTGAGGACCGCAGTGCGGGCGTCCGCCGACTGTTGCTGTACTTCGTGCTCCTGCCCCTGCTGACCCTGGGCGGTGCGCTGCTGGTGGGCTCCAACAGCGAGCATCTGAGCCGTGCCAACCGCGATGTCTATCTGCTCGATCAGATCAAGGCCTATGAATCCAATCCCGAAGGCGACATGACGCTAAATGTGATGACCTTCCATGCCATGGGACGCAATGTTGCTGAACTGGAGGCCAAGGTCGAGGGTATACAGAAGCAGTTTGATACCTATTCCTATTGGGTTGGTGCCCTGATAGGCTTTGTCATCGGCATGAAGCTTATCAACCTGTCCGTCAAGCGTTCCCGCAAGACCTACGAGATTGATCATTCTGCCTGTGTGGCCTGTGGCAAGTGTTTTGACTACTGCCCGCAAAACAAGATAAAGAAATAAGTAATCTCACCATTATGAATAAGATATACAGAAACGTAGCATTGGTGACGGGCATCTTCATGCTGGCCCTCTCAGCCATGCTCATTGTGAACTATTTCCAGGTCTCTGCAACCTCTCCCTTGGAGAATGAAGTGCTGGAGACGCTGAAGCAACTGAATGAAAGTAACGGTGACAATGCCCAGTTGCAGGAGCAGGTCCGTCAGTTGGACCTGATGACCCGCAAGGCCTACTTTATCCAGGAGAGCCACCTGAAGTGGGGCATGTACATCCTCGTAGGCATGGCTGTCGTGACCATCGGATGTCTGCGCATGTACTATCGCAGCAGCAAGAACCTGCCTGGCAAGGATCTTGACGTGGTGGACGAGTGGATGAACAAGTCAGCTACCCGTAACTACATTACCTGGGGCAGCATTGCCCTGGTACTCGTGGCATTGGGCTTCGGAGTCTATTCCAATCCCGAACTCATGGCCAGGGTCAGGGGGTGGTTCTCTGGCGGATCTGCCGAGTCTGAGGCTATTACTCCCGATTCAACCTCAGTTACTTCCGAGGACCTGATTGTAGATGAACTGACAGCAGGCATGGAGGATGCAGAGATTGATACCATGGCAACGAATGGCGATGACGTCGTTGAAGAGGCTGCAGGCGACTCGCTGCCCATTCCAAAGATTACCTCAAATGCCTTCCGTGGCAACAACGCCTCTGCCACTTCCAGTGCTCGTGGCATTCCCACCTCCTGGGACATCGCCTCAGGCAAGAACATCCTCTGGAAGGTCGAGGTTCCCCGTCAGGGATATAACAGTCCCGTCATCAACGGCCGCAACGTGTTCCTGACTGCAGCCGACGCGAATGCCCGCGAGCTCTTCTGCTACGATGTCTATACCGGCGAACTGAAGTGGAGTGCCAAGGCTGACAAGATCAGTGGTTCGCCATCTGCCATGCCCAGCGTGACTGGTGACACGGGTCTGGCTGCCAGTACCGTAGCCACCAATGGTGAACAGGTCTGTGCCATATTTGCATCGGGTGATGTACTCTGTTGTGACATGGAGGGCAATCGTCTGTGGGCCAAAAATATTGGCGTACCTGATAACCACTATGGCTTTGCCTCTTCATTGCTTATCCATGGAAACTCGCTCATCATCCAGTACCTGAACAATAACAAGACGCAGCTCATGGCTCTCAATGTGAAGACGGGAAACACCAGCTGGACAAAGCAGACGAACGATAAGATTGCATGGAGCTCTCCCATCATTGCCAAGGTCGGCGGAAAGTCGGCACTGGTTGTAACCAGCAACCCTGCCGTGACGGCCTACAATCCAGGCAACGGCTCTGAAATCTGGCGAGTTGACTGTCTGAGCGGTGAGGTAGGCGCCAGTCCTGCAGCCTCCAACGGCATCATCTTTGCGGCCAGCGAGTACGCCAAGTGCGTTGCCATAGACGGTACGACCGGCGAGGTGAAGTGGGAGGCCAGCGACTACCTGCCTGAGTGCTCCAGTCCTGCCGCTTCCAGGAAATACCTCTACGTGGCCACCAGCTATGGTGTCGTTTGTGCCTATGATGTTGAGACTGGAGCTGTGGCCAAGGAGCATGACCTTGGTTCAACCTTCTATTCATCGCCCATGGTGGCAGACGGCAAGGTATTCCTCTTCGGCAACGACGGCAACGCCTACACCTTCTCTGCCGGTGACGACTTCAAGCTGATCACCTCGTTCCAGACCGGTGAGAATACCTATGCCACTCCCGCCTTTACCGATGGCATGATGATCGTGAGAAGCAACAAGCACCTGTATTGCGTCAAGAAACCTTAAACTCACAGAAACAATGTCTTGCGAAGATTGCAAACAACATAGTCCGGAACAGGTTCTTGAGACCATGAACCGTCGTACCGACGCCCTTATCGACAGGGTGGGTGGTACACGCGAGAAGGTCATACCCCTCCTGCAGGCTTTGCAGGAAGAGTTCAATTACCTCCCCTCTGACGCCCTGAACCGCATATACGAACGCACTGAGATCGACCGTGCCCAGGTCATCAGTGTATCATCCTTCTATTCCCAGTTCCGCATGGTGCCCTATGGCAAGCATGTCATCAAGGTATGCATCGGCACGGCCTGCCATGTCAAGGGAGCCAGCATCGTCTACGATGCCTTCCGTCGTGAACTGAACATTCCCGCCGATACCATCACCACCCAGGACCAGCAGTACTCCATCGAGAAGGTTGCCTGCCTGGGCTGCTGTGCCCTGGCTCCCGTCGTACAGATTGACAGCAAGATCTTCGGACACGTCCAGCCCGGTCGTGTCCGCGAAGTCCTGGCCGAGTTTGAGGCCATGGAAGCAGATGGAAAGGGTGAGGAGAGTCTCCGGAAAGGTACGCCTCAGGGTGAGGTGCGCATCGGCATGGAGAACTGCTGCCAGGCCAGTGGAACCGCCGAGGTCAAGGTCGCCGTACTCAAGGCCTGCGACGAATTGGGCATCAACATAACCCTCAAGCCCATCTCCTGCGTGGGTGCCTGCAACCAGGTGCCGTTGATTGACATCGCCATGCCCGACGGAGCCATTACACGCTATCCCAACATCAAGCCTGCTGAGGTCAAGGAGATCCTGCTCCATCACTTCAAGCCCGCCAGCCGCTTGCGCCGCCTCCGCAATGCCATTCTCAACCAGATTGATACGTTCCACACCGACACTTCCTGGGATAACATCCTTTGGAAGCCCGAGGCTGAGCGTACCCAGCATATCAATACCTTCTTCAATGGCCAGCAGCGCATCTCCACTGAAGGCTACGGACTGATGAATCCCCTTGATATTGACGAATACATCAAGTTCGGCGGCTTCCAGGCCCTGGAGAAGGTCCTTGGCGGCATGAATCGGGAGGAAGTCATTGATGAGGTCCTGAAGAGCGGTCTTCGCGGACGTGGCGGCGGTGGCTTCCCCACCGGTCGCAAGTGGCAGATGGTAGCTGCCAACGAGGCCGACAGAAAATACGTCATCTGCAACGGTGACGAGGGCGACCCCGGAGCCTTCATGGACCGCATTCTATTGGAATCCTATCCCCTTCGTGTCATTGAGGGACTCATCATCGCAGCCTATGCCGTAGGTGCCGAGGAAGGTATCTTCTACATCCGTGCCGAGTATCCCCAGGCTGTCATCCGCATTCGCAAGGCCCTTGACATGTGTCGCGAGAAAGGTTTTCTGGGAAAGAATATCCTGGGCAGCGGATTTAACATGGAGATTCGCGTTTTCGAGGGTGCCGGAGCCTTCGTCTGTGGCGAGGAGACAGCCCTCATCCACTCCATCGAGGGTAAGCGTGGATTCCCCCATCTCCGTCCGCCCTATCCCGCACAGGCCGGACTCTTCGGCAAACCTACATTAATTAATAATGTGGAGAGCCTGAGTCAGGTATCCTACATTATCAAGCACGGTGCAGCCGACTATGCCAGTACCGGTACTGAGGGCAGCAAGGGTACCAAGGTTTTCGCCCTGGCCGGTAAGGTCAATCATGGCGGACTGGTCGAGGTGCCCATGGGAACCACCCTGCGCCAGATTGTCGAGGAGATCGGCGGTGGCGTGGAAGGCGGTGAGAAACTGAAGGCCGTGCAGACCGGCGGTCCCTCTGGTGGCTGCATCCCTGCGGAGCTATGTGATGCACAGGTGGATTTCGATGCCCTCAATCAGATGGGGGCCATCATGGGCTCCGGTGGATTGGTGGTCCTGAGCGAAAGCAGCTGTATGGTCGACGTAGCCCGCTACTTCCTCAACTTCACATGCGATGAGAGCTGCGGCAAGTGTACCTTCTGCCGTGTTGGCATCCGTCGTATGCTGGATATCCTGGACAAGCTGTCCAGCGGCAAGGCCACCATGGAAGATATCGACCGTCTCGAGGAACTGGCCCTGAGCATCAAGAAGTCCGCCCTTTGCGGACTCGGCAAGACGGCGCCTAATCCCGTCCTCTCAACCCTTCGCTACTTCCGTCATGAGTACGAGGAACATGTCAACGGAATCTGTCGCACAGGCAGTTGCAAAGCCATGGTCAAACTGACCGTCACCGACGATTGCGTGGGTTGCACCAAGTGCAGCCGCTGCTGTCCCTCCGAGGCCATCGCCTTCACCCCCTACGAGAAACACCAGATTGATACATCCAAGTGCACCCTTTGCGGACTATGCATGGACGAGTGCGACTATAATGCCATAAAGTATGAAGGCCGCGTTTAAGCGAATACAATGTCAAACAGGTTTGAACATTGTTGAGCGAAAGCGGTTTCGAGGCAAAGCCTCATAATAAGAAAAATATGAATATATTTGTTAACGATAAAGAAGTTGAGGTCAGCGGACAGCGTCCCCTCATCAAGGAACTCCAGGCCATCGGTCACGACATCCCTTCCCTGTGCTATGCCAAGGACGCCCGCCATCAGGCATCCTGCATGGTCTGCATGGTCAAGAATGCCGCCAACGGACAGATGATCCCCTCCTGTTCGACCTTCCCGACCGAAGGCATGCGCATCCTGACCGACGATGAGGAAGTGCTCACCCTTCGCCGCATGTCCCTCGAACTCCTCCTTTCCGACCATCGCGCCGACTGCGAGGCACCCTGTACCGTCGTCTGTCCCTCAGGATTGGATCCCGCACAGGTCATCCTCTACTACGACCGCGGACAGAAGGCCGAGGCCCGCTCCCTGCTGGCCCGCCAGTGCGACCTTTCCGCCGTGCCTTGTGCCACCTGTGCCAAGACCTCCTGCGAGAAAGCCTGTCGCCGCGGTACCCTGGACAAGGCCGTGGGAATCAGGGACGTCATCCTTGAACTGGCTGCGGCAGACAAGCTTCCCACCGTGGAGGCCCAAAGCAAGGCGTGCATCTCCAAGACCGTCTTCTCCTCCCGCCTGGGACGCTATACCGAGGCAGAGAAGGAGTGGCTCAAGGAAGTCTATAGCCAGCCATCCCGTTGTCTGCATTGTGCCTGCGATGGACGCGAAAAGTGCAAGTTGCGCAGCCTCTCCACCCAGGCCGGCATCAAGTCATCCCGCTACGGCGTCTCCACCACCTTGCCCGTCAAGGAACAGATCACTGTGATCGGGCGGCTGCGCTACGAACCTGCCAAGTGCATCCGCTGCGGATTGTGCGTCTACAACTCCGAGGACGGCTTCACCTTCTACAAGCGCGGATTCAACATGCAGGTAGTCATTCCCGAGGAAAGCAAGAAGCATGTGCAGGAAGGCCTCGCCAGACTCTGTCCCACCGGTGCGCTGTTCCTGGAATAAGAAAAAAGACATGAGACTCCATCGATACATTTCATTCTTCGTCTTTCAGCTTGCCCTCCTGCTCCTGGCATCCTGTGCCGTGGTCTCCGACCTGGATTCTGCGGACGGACCTGGCGACTGGACCATCTTCCGTGGCTCGCCCTCGCTGGACGGCTATGTGGAGCGTTCCCTGCCAGCCAGTCCCAGGCTGCAGTGGACCTTTCGCAACGACGTCCGTACCGTCTCTTCCCCCATCATCTACGGAGGAAATGCCTACACCTGCGACCGCAAGGGCGTCATCCGTGGCATAGACAAGGACGGCCAGAAGTTCTTCGAGCATGACCTGGGCACTACCGTCGAGGCCTCCTTCGTCATCCGCGACTCCGTGATGTATGTCGGTCGGATTGACGGGTTCGTCACCGCCTTCGACCTGCCCACCCGCAAGACACTGTGGGAGTTTGAGACCCTTGGACAGATCTCCGCCTCGCCCAACCTCATCGAGAAGAATGGCGGACTGCAGCTGCTCGTGGGCAGCTACGACAATAATATGTATACCATCGACGCCTTCGACGGCAGTCAGATGAGCTGCTTCCCCAGTGGCTACTACATCAACGGTGCAGCCGCCCTTTGGCAGGACTACATGGTTTACGGCGGCTGTGACGCCTGGCTGCGCATTGTCAATACCCAGACCGGCCAGCAGACCGACTCCCTGGAACTCAATGCCTACGTGCCGGCCTCACCGGCCATCATGGATCATTTCGCATACGTCTCTGACTATAGCGGCAGTCTCTACGAAGTGGAGATCGTGGCAGGCAGGTTCAAGAAGCACCGCATGTTCCGTACCGTCCACAGCGACCAGGAAGACAGCGAGGGTGGTATGGTCTCCATGCCCAGTGTCAGTCCCGATGCCGTCTACATCCTCAGCGGCGACCGTCGCATCCGATGCTTCGACCGCAAGAGTGGCAAGGAGCGCTGGAACAGACTCCTGCGTGGTGAGACTGGCGAGTCTGCCCCGATCATCTGCCGGGACAAGGTTCTCGTCTGCACCAAGGATGGCCACGTCTCCATCCTGCAGGCCAAGGATGGCAGCGAACTCTGGCACTTTGAGACCGGCGAGCAGATTATCGCATCTCCTGCAGTCATCGACGGAGGATTCTACATCCTCACCAGCCGTGGAAAACTCTTCTTCTTCACCGAAGCTTAGTTGCCAGCCTATTCACTCTCAACCATAAACCCTCACCCCCTCATCCCACAAATCGTGTACATCGAACTGCGAAACATATCCAAGTCCTTCACCGACGGCAACAAGAGTCGTCAAGTGCTGAACTGCCTTCACCTCAACCTGGATAAGGGAGAGTTTGTGGCCGTCACCGGAGTTTCCGGCAGCGGCAAGAGCACCTTGCTCAACATCCTTGGCACCCTCCTTCGTCCCGACAGTGGCAGCTATCATATCGGCGGACAGGACGTCACCCTGCCCGGTGTCAGTCTGGAGGAGGTACGCAACCGGCAGGTCGGTATAGTGTTCCAGGACTTCCGTCTGTTGCCCCAGTTCACTGTCCTTCAGAACATCCTCCTGCCCACCTTGGCCGGCAAGTCCGCGGCTACGGCCGACGAGACGGCATACGCCCGTCAACTCATGGAACTCCTGGGCATTGCCTCCCTGCAGGATCAGCAACCCGACCGCCTCTCCGGTGGCGAGAAGGCGCGCGTGGCCCTCTGTCGTGCCCTTATCATGAAGCCTGCCCTCCTACTGGCCGACGAACCTACGGGTCAGCTTGACCGCGACAATGCCCTCAACATTGCCCGCCTCCTTCAGCACGTCAACCACGAACTGGGCACTACCATCGTCATGGTCACCCACGACGTCGCCATTGCCTCCGAGGCACAACGAATCCTTAGACTCGAGAATGGTCAGTTACAATAGCAGCATACGATACTACCTCCGGTACTACCGTCTGGTGGCAGTGGCCGTCATCGTCATGATGGCCGTGCTCTCTGGCAGTCTCCTGCTGGGCGACTCCGTCCGCGGTACCCTGCAGCGGCGCGTCACCGAACGCCTGGGTCAGACCGAGACCCTGGTCACCTCCGGAACGGGTTTTCTGGAAGAGGACATCCTGCGCCATCCGCTCTATGCCGATGCCTGGGGCTACCTGATCTGTGAAGGCTATGTGTCTGCCGGAAACAAACTGCTGCCCGTCATGGTCTGGGCTACCGATGCCGACAGCATCGCGAGGGGAGAAGCCGTCGTCAACGTCCCTTTGCATCAGCAGTTGGGGGACGATGAGGACCTCGTCCTGCACTTGCCCTCCCATTCCCTCGTTCCTTCCGGAACCCTCTTCGTTACCGAACGCTACAGTACGCAGTTAAGGTTGAAGATCAGTAATGTACGTGACGTTAATGAAGGCGGAAACCTCCTGCTGCGCAACGAACAGACCCTTCCCCTCAACGTCTTCCTCAACCGGCAGGAACTGGCTGAGGTCATGGAACTGGAAGGCAAACTGAATCTCATCATGTCTCCTCGTATGCTCAGTCAGGAGGAGATAGACCAGACATGGAATCCCGCTCTTTCCGGCATCCACGTCGATGGCAACCGCATCACCTCCGACCGCATCTTCCTGCAACCTGCCGTAGTGGAGCAGATCCAACCCGAAAGGACATGCATGGCTTATCTCGTCAATACGCTCAAAGGCGACGCAGACACGCTCTGGTATTCCTTTGTGACGGCTACGGACAACTGGGACGGACAATCCCTTCAAGGCAACGAGGTGCTGCTTTCCGACTACGCCGCCGAACGCCTTGGCGTACAGGTGGGCGACAGTCTTTCCATGGACTATTTCATTACGAAGGGCATGAAGTCGCTGGAGGAACGAAGCCATTCCTTCATCGTCAAGGCCATCCTGCCCCTGAAGGAGATTCAGCGTGATTCCCTCCTGGTGACTGAGTTTCCTGGTTTGTCGAATGTGGAGCGTTGTGCCGACTGGGACAGCGACCTGCCCATTGACATGGACCGCATTACCCGTGATGACGAGGATTTCTGGTATGCCCATCACCAGACCCCCAAGGCCATCGTCTCCTACGAGGCCGTGGTGGACGACTGGGGCACAGCCTTCGGCCAGGCCACAGGACTGCAGGACGGACAAGCCCTTGAGAAGGTCAGCAGACTCACGCCCCGTCATTTCGGCATTCAGGCCATCTGGCCCCAGGAGGCAGGTCGCTATGCCGCCACTCACGGCACAGACTTCTCCTCCCTCTTCCTCGCGCTGGGCTTCTTCATCATCCTATCCGGTATCCTCCTCATGCAGAACCCCTTAGTGGAGATGCTCAACCGTCGTCAGCCCGAGATCCAACTCTACCGCACCCTCGGCTACACCCGCCGTCGCATCTATGGCCTGCTCCTCCGTGAGGCAGGAACCGTCATACTCGTTGCCTCGCCCCTGGGCATCCTGGGCGGACTGCTCTATTCCGGCGTTACGCTCTTCTTGCTGGGCAATGTCTGGAGCGGTGCCACCCACACCGAGGGCTTCTCCCTCTGCGTCAGTCCCTGGATCCTGCTCGTTGCCTGGCTCGTCGGACTGCTCATCTGCCTGCTGACCCTTTACTGGGCCATCAGGTGCTGCCTGCGCGAGAAGGACGGCAAGGAAAAGCAGGCCGTCACCCCTTCCCGCTACCTGCTGCTCACCTGGCTTACCGCCATCCCCTGTCTCGTCGGACTTCTGGCCAACCTGTTCCTCCTGCATAGTATTATCCTCTTTGTCCTTTGCGGACTGCTTTGGATCCTGACGGGAGGATTCTACCTAATATATTATATCACGCGTAAGGCGAGGAGCCAGACCGTTTTTTCGCACGACGGCCTGTGCTGGACGCAGTTGGCGGCCCAGCGTTCCAATGTCATCCTGTCCTACTTCACCCTGGCCGTAGGCGTGTTCACCGTCTTTGCCGTCGGTTTGAACCGTCCCGACTTCCGTCAATGGGGCAGCGACGCTACCGCCACCGGTGGCTACGATCTCTGGTGTGAGTGCAGCGTACCCATCCAGTACGACCTCAACCAGGAGGCCGTGCGGCAGAAGCTGCATCTTGAGGACCTGCCCGCCGACGTTCGCTTCATGCAGATCCAGAAGCACACCCAGGACGAGGCCTCCTGCCTCAACCTCAACAAGGTATCCACTCCCACTGTCTATGGAGGCGACCCGGCCCGGTTGCAGGAGTCCTTTGGCGTCAGCATCCAATCCGGCGGACTGCTCATCGACCAGGAGAGCCTGATCTGGAGTCTCATGAAGTCCGTGGGCGATTCCGTTCGTTACAATGACGGCAGCGGCACCTCCGTCTCCCTGGCCATCCTGGCCGACTATCCCACAGGCATCTTCCATGGCAACGCCTTGATGGACAACGAACTCTTCCGACAGCTCTGGCCCGAGGAGACTGGCAGCTCCATCCTGCTCGTCAAGACCGGCGAGGCGCGTCGACAGGAGGTACGCGAACTGCTGGAGAATGTCCTGAGCGAGTATGGCATCCGCATCTGTACCACCGAGGACCGCATCCGGCTCTTCTTTACCGTCACCGACACCTACCTCACCATCTTCCTCACCCTGGGTGGACTGGGCATCCTGCTTGGCATCTTCAGTCTCATCATCGTGGTGCGCAAGAACCTGGCCTCCCGTCGTGATGAATGCCAGCTGCTCCTCACCCTGGGCTACCGTGGTCCAGACATCCAGCAGCTCTACATTCGCGAGAATACCATCGTACCCCTCTATGCCGTCCTCAGCGGAAGCATCGGATCGCTCATCAGCATCAGTGCCAATGTCTCCGGGGCAGGGTGGGGCACCATGCTCACTGCCCTCGTCTTCCTCGTTGCCATTCTCAGCCTCGTAGTATGGGGGATAAGGAGGATCATCCCAGATCCATGATTTCCCGAGGCTCCGATAATTTGAAATCCCGATAACTCGATTTTCCGATAACCCGATAAACCGAAAAATAATTCCTAATTCCTAATTTATGAAACGCATCCTAACCATTGCATTCCTGGCCTCCTCCCTGCTGGCAGGAGCACAGACGGTCATGTTTCGTGGTGACAACCATTGCGGTATCTTCAAGAACGAGAAGAACCTGCTGAAGGAGTGGCCTGCCGAGGGTCCCCAGAAACTCTGGGTTGTCAACAATGCCGGCAAGGGCAACACCAGTGCCATCGTGGAGGGCGGACACATCTACACCTCCGGCCTTACCGAGGATGGGCAGCGCGAGCAGCTCTCCTGCTACAACCTCGACGGCACGCTCGTTTACCAGGTGGAGTACGGTCGTGCCTGGACCAAGTCCTATCAGGAAACCCGCTGCAGTCCCCTCATCGACGGCGACCGCATCTACATCATCAGCGGCATGGGCGAGCTGGTCTGCCTCAGCAAGGCCGACGGCAAGATACTCTGGAGCGTGGACTACTGGCAGAAATACGGACTGCGTCCCAACAATCAGGGCATCTGCGACCAACCCCTCATCGACGGCGACCATGTCATCATCAACACCTGCGGCAAGGAGGTAACCCTCGTATGCTACGACAAGAAGTCCGGCGACATCGTCTGGGAGGCACCCTCCTTCGGTGACAAGGCCATGTACGTGCCCACCGTCATGATTGAGTGGAAAGGCAAGAGACAGCTCGTAGGTGCCACCGAGGAGCACGTTTTCGGCGTAGATCCCCAGACCGGCAAGATGCTCTGGAACGACGGTACCTGGGTAGCCGATCCCGCTACCAAGAAATGGGACAATGCCATGGTAAACAGTCCCGTCTTCTACAACGGCTACCTGCTCGTGTCCCTCGGCGACGGCAACGGCTGCACCATGTACAAGCTCTCCGACGACCTCACCACCGCCACCTACCTCTGGAAGAACAAGGAGGTTGACTTCTATATGGGCGGCATGATCCTCGTAGACGGCATCGTCTACGGCAGTACCGGAAACAAGAACCTCTGGGCAGCCCTGGAGATGGAGACCGGCAACGTACGCTACATCACACAATGGCAGGGAGGCAAGGCCCGCGGTGCCCTCATCATGGCCGACAATATGTTCTACCTCTTCGATGAGCGTCGCGGCTTCATGGGACTTGCCAACGTCAATCCCGACAAGTTTGACATCGTCAGCGAGTT
>JAZRVZ010000251.1:0-12795 GCA_045599425.1 Bacteroidaceae bacterium
CGACAAGCTTATCAATGCCAAGCGAGGAATGTTCCATCGGGTGACAGATCCAATCCATCTGCACCCCTTCACTCTCAACGAATGCAAGCAATTCTATGATGCTCATAAGATTCGTCTTTCGCAATATGACATTACAGAGAGTTACATGGTGTTCGGCGGAATACCTTATTACATGGATTTCTTTCTGCCAGGAAATAGCGTTGCACAGAACATCGACCAACTCATTTTTAGCAAGGATGCCAAGCTTAAGGATGAATTTGGATTGTTGTTCTCTTCCGTTTTCACAAATGCAGAGGATATGATGAAAATTATCCGTGTATTGGGACGAAGACATTGTGGCTTTACGCGAGATGAGATCAGTCAAATGACAGGCATTGCTACTGGTGGCACACTATCTGATTTACTTAGGGCACTGGTTGAATCAGATTTCGTCTGCAAGTATGTTCCGTTTGGCATTTCGGGCAATGTTGATTTCTATAAACTGACAGATAATTTCTGTTGGTTCTGGTTACATTTCATGGAAGGCAAGAAGAAATATTCAGAGAACTTTTGGCAGACGAATACGGCTAAGCCTGAGTTAAACACATGGCGTGGATTAGCTTTTGAAGAAGTGTGTTTCAACCATATTCCGCAGATTAAAAGAGCATTGGGTATCGCCGCTGTGCAATCGCGTGAATCCTCTTATGTTATACGCGGAAACGATCAACAGGACGGCATGCAGATAGATCTTCTGATTGATCGTGATGACAGAGTGATGAATGTTTGCGAAATGAAGTTCCTGAAGTCGGAATTCGTGGTGACGTCTGCCTATTATGACACAATCCAAAGCCGCATAGAAAAGCTTGCAGAACAGACACCCTCAACGGTACACTCAACGCTTGTAACCAATCGTGGGTTGTCGTACAATGAGTATAGTAGTGTGTTCCAGTCAGTCATTACTCTGAATGATCTTTTTGGATAAGAGGAATTGCTACATCCGGACAGATCAACCATCTACACCTCTCAAAAGAGGTTACTTTGTATATTTTCAGGGCAAGACAAATGGCCATTTGATGTTGCCAACAGGTTTGACGATACCCTACCCTATACGACAAGCTTGATCTCTATTGTCAAGCCTCCTCCCGGAGTCTGCGAGGCCGTGACGGCACCGCCATACTGAAGGGCGATGTTCTTGACGATGGCAAGACCGAGGCCGGTACCGCCCAGGCGGCGGGAGCGTCCTTTGTCTATGCGGTAGAAGCGTTCGAAGATGTGGGGCAGGTGTTCGTTGGGAACGCCTGGGCCGTTGTCCGTGAAGGTGAAGACGCAGCTGCCCGCCGAGGCCTTGGCCTGTACGCGGAAGTAGGTGGCGTCGGTCGCATAGGCCAGGGTATTGCTGAAGATGTTGCGGAAAAGGGAGTAGATGAGGGAGGCGTCGCCCGTCATGGGGAGCGTCCCGGGGATGATCATCCGCAGCTGGATGTTCCTCTCGCGGAACTGGGATGCCGTCTCTTCCTCTATCTGACGGAGGATGAGGGCGGCATCGATGGATTTACAATCTGACGATTTGCAATTTACAAATTCCTGGGTGGCATCAAGTCGCGACAGTATGCTCATGTCGGCCAGCAGCTGGCTCATGCGCCGGCTCTGGGCATGACAGCGTTCCAGGAAGTTCTGGCGCTTGTCCTCGGGCATGGAGGGGTTGCTGACGAGTGTCTCCAGGTAGCCCTCGATGGTGGCGGCGGGTGTCTTGAGCTCGTGGGCGGCGTTCTCGGTGAGCTGTCGCTTGATGCGCTGCTTCTCCCGTTCGCTATGCTCGTAGCGATGACGGAAATACATGGCGGTGGCTATGAGGGCAAGGATGCCGGCGGTGTAGTAGAAGAAGGTGTAGTCGTGCTCGAGCGAAGAGGTGAGTTCGGCAGAATAGGGTACGGAGGAGCGGATGATCCTATCTCCGAAACGGGTGGCAGAGTAGAAGTATTTCTCGCCCACCTGCCCCACCCGTTCTCCCTGGATGGGCGAGGGCTGGAGGGTCGTGGCCCTTTTGATGGCATAGCCGCTGCCGTTGTGGAGGGCCTCCTGGATCTCCTCGCGCTGGAGGTGGTTGCTCATCAGGCGTACATCCGTCTCTTCCGTGTCGGACAAGACGCGCCCCAATGTATCTATTACCGTCACACGGATGTCCTTGTCGCCATGTCCCTCAAGGAAGCGATAGTTGTTGAGTTGAAGCTGGGCGTGAAGAATGTCCACGCGGAAGGCATGCTCGCGCCTGTACTCATAGATGCCGAAGAACAGGGTGATGACGCTGGCCAGGATGGTGGCCAGGATGAATATCTTGTTTGTCAGTTTGTTGCGCATATTAAGCAGTTTATTGGATTTCGCATGAAAGGTTTCACACTATTTCCACAGATACCATTAAGCATTAAAAAGATAACCGTATCCGAACTTCGTGCGCAGACATTCGCCGTAGCGGCCTATCTTCTTGCGTATGCGCGTGATGTTGACGTCCACGGTGCGGTCCAGGACAATGGTGTCGCTTGGCCAGACGGTCTGCAGGATCTTCTCGCGCGAGAAGACCTGGCCGGGACGGGAGAGGAGCAGGGCCAGCACTTCAAACTCCAGTTTGGTGAACACCACCTCCTTGCCGTCAATGAAGCACTCCTTGCGGTCGAGGTCGAGGAGGATGCCGGCAGGCCCCTCCCCCTGCCCCTCCAGTGAGCTTTTGTCGGAGGGCAAAGCGCAGAGGGGAGTATATACAAGGGTGCGATGCGCATCTGCGTTTGAATTGGACGTTCCAGCAACAGCAGTCCCCTCATTTGCAGGACTACCCGCTCCACTTCCTGGATGGACGGGGGTGGGCCTCTGGGGGGAAGGACGCCTCCGCAGCACAGCCTTCACCCTGGCCTTCACCTCGCTGATGCGGAAGGGCTTGCAGATGTAGTCGTCGCTGCCCAGGGCAAAGCCCAGGAGCAGATCCTCCTCCAGTGTCTTTGCCGTGCAGAAGATGATGGGAATGTCGGCCGTCTGCCTGTCAGCCTTGAGTTCGCGGGCCCACTCAAATCCCGACTTGGGCGTCATCATCACATCCAGCAGGATGAGGTCGACACATTTGCCATCTGACAACTTGCCATTTACAATTTTCTGCCCCTCGTCGGGCCCCTCTGCCACGTCCACCTCGTAGCCCTCCATCTCAAGGTTGAAACGGAGTATCTCACAGATATCGGGTTCGTCATCGACGATAAGAATAGTCCTTGCCATGTCGTACGTCTTTATTTTCTTTGCAAATGTACGCATAAAATGGGAAAGAAGGGGGCTTCCGGGCAAACTTTAACAAGATTGTAACATTCCAGAGGTTCAGGTTTCACACAGATGTAACATCCTTGTCACTATTCTGTAACAACGATTGCCGACCTTTGCAGCGCCATTCCGGGAGAGAACCATAGCCCCGGGACAGGCGTTCCTATTATGAATAATGTAAAAGCAAGTGTGCTGGTGGCCTTTGCCATGTTCGGGCTGGCCACGGCTGAGGCACAGACACTGGAAGAGAGAGTGGCAAAGCTTGAAGGGAACCTGCAGACGATGACCGACAGGCAGAAGTACCTGCCACAGATCCACGGCATTCTGCGAGGCAAGTATGAGTACGAGCCCGACCTCAATGCCAGCCGCTTCGAGGTGCGCAACGCCCGACTCTCGGCCGAGGGCAACCTGCCCCTGCGCTCCTCCTACAAGCTGGAGGTTGATCTTTGTGATGAATCTGCCATAAAGATGAAGGATGCGTGGGTAAGGGTGAATCCCATCAGCACCATGCGAATCACCCTCGGTCAGCAGCGCATGCCCTTCTCCATCGATGCCCATCGCAACCCTTCGGCACAGTATTTTGCCAACCGCTCGTTCATTGCCAAGCAGGTGGGTGACATGCGCGATGTGGGTGCTGCCATTGGCTATGACATTGTCAACAAGAAGAGCCAGAAGGTACTGTCTGTTGATGCAGGCATGTACAACGGCAGCAACCTCGACAACCAGAAGACGGCGTGGTTCACCTCGCCAGCCTATTCTGCCCGTATTCAATATTTCCCCGTCAAGGGCCTGGCACTCATTCCCAGTGTGCAGCACCAGCTCATTGCCAGTCGTGAGGCATCGTACACATCCGTGGATTTCGGTGCATACTATGAATGGAATGACCTTCACCTCGAGGCAGAATACCTTCGCAAGCACTACGCCAAGGATGCCTTTGACGACTGCAATGCCATCGATGCCATGGCCATTTATAAGATGCCACTGAAGAAAGGTTATCTGGGTGGTGTAAGTTATCTTCTCCGTTACGATTACATGGACAATCACAGCGACGGAAAGAAAGGCCTCATTGAGGGTACGACCCGCTTGCTCCAATCCGATGCCCAGCGTCACCGCCTCACAGCAGGACTTACCTTTCACGTGACCAACAAGTACTTCCCCACCGACATCCGTCTGAACTACGAGAAATACTGGTATCCTCATGGAGGTACGCCCAAGGAGAGCGAGCAGGACAAACTCGTAGCCGAACTGATGATCAAATTCTAATGAACACTACAAAAAAAGACATATGAACATATTTAATCTGTTTAAGAAGTGTAAGGTTTCTGCCCTTCCCAGCCAGGATCAATGCATTATCGCAGATGTTGACGAGATGGAAGATCCCCGTTCCATCTCCTTTACCGAAGAAGAGGACGACGATGATGATTGGGATGATGATGACGACGACGACGATTAAGAAAATGGGCAACAAATTCAAAGGTATAGTAATAGCAGTTCTCCTACTCATCATGCCTGCTATCAGTTTTGCGGGTATAGTGAAAGGCAGAATCATAGAGCAAGGTACCAATGAGCCACTTACCGGGGCAGCCATTGTTACGGATGACGGACAAGGAACCACAGCTGACTTGGATGGAAACTACTCATTGACGGTGAAGAATGGAACCTATACGCTGACGGTGCGATTCATTGGTTTCAAAACCATTGTAAAGGAGAATGTTAAGGTGACAAAGGAGGAGGTGGTTCTGGATTTTGTGCTTGAACCCGACAACACCACGCTCGGCGAGGTGATGGTTAGCACGACGGCGCGCCACAACACCGATGCAGCAACTACCCGCCAACAGCAGGAGGCACACGTAACGATGACCGGCGTGAGCGAGCAGCACATCAAGCGGACGCAGGACAAGGATGCAGGCGAGGTGATACGACGCATACCTGGCGTGAGTATCATCGACGAGAAGTTCGTGATGGTGCGAGGACTCTCGCAACGATACAACAATGTGTGGCTGAATGGTGCTGCCGTAGCTTCGAGCGAAGCCGACCAACGTGCTTTCTCGTTCGACATCATTCCCTCGTCACAACTTGACAATATGATGGTGGTGAAATCGTCAGCACCTGAATATCCGGCTGATTTCTCGGGAGGCTTCATCCTGGTCAATACGAAGGATGTGCCGAGCGATAACAAGACAGATATCTCGCTGGGCTCTTCGTGGAACGAAGCATCACACTTCCGTACACTTCTTTCAGCAAAAGAAAATAGTTGGCTGACGCAATCATCGTCGCCATTCGGAGATCTTAGTGCATCGGCCAGCACGGCACAGCGATGGCGTACGGACAAAAGGCAGACATGGGCACTCGTGGCCAGCGCCAATTTTACGCAGCAATATCGCACACTTCGAGACATGGAGAACAATCTTTTTGGTGCTTACGATGTGACGCACAACCGCTCCAACTACCTGCGCCAGATGACCGACCGGCAGTACAACCTCAACCGCCGCCTTGGTGCCTTGCTCAACCTTACATATCTCTCTGCCTCTGGGCGCAATCGATTCGAATTGAAGCAGATTCTCAATCACTTGGGTAAGGATCGCTACACGGATCGTGATGGCTTTGATGCACAGAGTGACCATGTGCGTCAAGCAGAATATTATCGTCAGCGAAGGCTCACCTATAATGTTCAGTTGGATGGCAGACACACACCATCAGAAGTTGATAAACTTGACTGGAGCCTCGGCTATGCATACGCCAATCGTCATCTGCCCAACCGACGACGATACACGATGTACGACGACGATAACCGCTGGGTAGTAGAGAACCTGAATGATTTCAATCGTGAGACTTCCCAACTTGATGAGCACATTCTTTCGGTAGCCGCCAACTGGAAGCACGGATTTACTTTCGGCTCGTTCACCCCATCTCTCTTTGCCGGTGCATACGCCGAGCATCGCCGCAGGACTTACGAGACGCGTCAATGGACGTTGCAGTATGAGGGTGGTCAGTTGCCCGGGTCGCTTGATGGTTGGGATGCAGAGACGGGGCTGCCAATCATCTTGAGCAAGAACGAAAACACGACAGGCATCAGTCGGCACGAACTAATCGACTGGAGCAACAACTATTCGGCTCGCAGCACCCAAGGCAGCGGTTATCTGAGTGCGAAGCTTCCCATCCGAAGGTTTGATGTATATGGTGGTGTTCGATTTGAACATGTACGAGCGGAACTCATCTCCAACACCCGTCGTCAGGAGCCATCGCCTCTTTCAACGTTCTATGACTACAACGACCTCTTCGCATCGCTCAACCTTGCCTACCATCTCACCGACAGACAACAGTTGCGCGTGGCATACGGTCGCACAACCAACCGCCCTGAGTTTCGTGAACTTTCGTCCAGCGTCTTTTACGACTTCGACCTTGCCAGCAACGTGCAGGGCAACCATAATCTACTACCCGCTTACATAGATAACCTCGACCTCGGTTGGGAATGGTATCCTCATGCCGGCGAGGTGGTGAGCCTCTCACTCTTCTATAAGCATTTCCGCAACCCTATCGAATGGACATACACCGTGGCAGGTGGCACCGACCTCGTATATTCCTATCTCAATGCGGAGGGAGCCGACAACTATGGTATCGAACTCGACATCCGTAAACAACTTGACTTCATGCGTTTGCCCTTCCTCTCTCTATCGCTCAATGCTTCATGGATAAAGAGCAACGTGACTTTTCCTGAAGGCAGCAAAGAAGAATCGCGACCGATGCAAGGACAATCCCCCTATCTGGTCAACGTAGGACTTTTCTTCAACGGCAACCACTGCTCCAGCCCTTTATGGGAGGGTTGGGGAGGATCCTTACTCTACAACGTGATTGGCAAACGCCTGATAGGTGTAGGGCGTAGTGTGGGAACAGGTGCCACCGAGGTACGCGTCCCCGACAGCTACGAAATGCCTCGCCATCAGCTCGACCTCAACATTGGCAAGCACCTCGGCCGCTTCGGTCTTCGTCTCTCCGTTCGCGACCTTCTGGCACAGAAAGCCTTGTTCAAGCAGTTTGAGAAGACCCCACACGGTGAAGTGGAGCAGGTGACACGCTCCTATCGCCCAGGACGCACCATACAATTTTCTGCAACGTACCAGTTCTGATTCTGTTTATCTGTTATCACGAAAATAGCCTCAACGGCACCGTCACAGGAACTGTTGAGACTTTGGGTGTATCTTGATGTTGGCGTCTATCCCACGTTAAAGCCGAAGGCGGCGAGGAAAGATGCAAAAAGCACCAACGAGGTAAGTCGCTGGTGCCTATCGCTATTCTATGATGCTTTCGCTTTCGTCCTTATGCTTTGCTGTGTTGCCCAGCACGCATTCCTTGCTGGTGTTCGCATTCCTTGCTGGTGTTCGCATAACAATAAACGCAGAAGTGACGGCAGGTGTTGTACATTCCGATGTCCTAGCGCATTGTTTAGTTCAATACCTGTTTCAAGGTGGCAATGATTCTTACTTCTCCATCCTCAGCGTTACCGCCCAACGACTGCAAACCTTCATCAACCAATGCACCACAAACAATGGCGACATCGTAGAGAGTCAAGTAGCGAGAGTAACGATCGAACTCTACGCTTCAAAAAGTAGAGTTTGTCGTTATAATGACTATTATTCTATCTATTACCCTTCATCCTGTTATGCGTTTTGCAGAGCATCTGGCAATTTTCGATATCTGTTGCTCCACCTTTGCTCCATGCCGTAACGTGGTCGGCATCCATATCTTTGAACTGCCAAATCTTTGACTTATTGGCACCGTTCTCTTGTGTGCAGAAAGGACAGTTACTGATGCCGGCAGATTCTGCCAAAGATTTCTGTTTGTAGTAAACGGACTTCTTGACGGCATCGCTAAATATTCGGATGTTCAGCAGTTTCTTGTCCTGTTCGCCTCCGAGTACGTATTCAAAGATGCCTTTCTTGTCTGTAACACAAGGATCTTCCATCAGTTCTGCGACACGCTTTGAGAGGGTGATGTGGTCGAAGGGTGTTGTGTGATGCTCCTCGTAGAGTCGTGCCCACTCACGTCCTCGCATTTCATCGTAAACCTCATCAAAGAGTGACGATACCCAATCGATGACGGTAAGGAAGTAAGTCTTGAGTTCGGTAATGTCGTTATCTCCACGATGCTTGCACATGTAGTCGCTGATGTTGCCGTGGCTCACCCAGTCGAGAGCTGCTTGCAGTATCTGCTGACGCTTTACGTCGCCACTCACAAACGTACACCACTTCTGTAACAGAGGATTGCTGGAGTTGGAGAACTCTGTCTTTGCCAATGTCACGAAAGGTCCTGAATAGGTTGCGTTGAGCATCTCTTGCTCGTTGAGAGGTACCCCCACGATATTGATGGTACGAAACCACTCTTTTATTTCCGATTCTGTACCACGACAAATATAGACAAGCAACTCTGTATTCTCTGTCTTCTCCCGATCGTCTGCAGGAAGACTGCTGATATTCTGCACATTGCCGTCCTTGTCATGGATGTCGAGTTTGTTGATCATGAAGCGTCCGATGGACGTAATGCGTTGCTGTCCGTCAAGCACTTCGTAGCGTCCGTCCTCCAGTTCGTTGAAGTAAATCAAACCTATGGGATAGCCTTTCAGTATGGAGTCAATGACTGCCACATCCTTCTTCCCATCGGCATAGATGTAGTTACGCTGATACTCTGGCTGAATGGTAAGCCGACCTTTGAGGCCATAAAGTCCTTTGCCCTCAAACTGGTTATAGACAAAGCCCTCACAGATTTCCTTGACAGTAAATGTATGTAGTTTTGCTTCCATAGGTTATTGCTTTTTGCGGATGAATATTCTTTTGTATTCTGAATGAACCATCTCACCATTAGGACCAAGGTAATACGTCTTCTTTGCACCTTTTCCAGGAAGAACGGCATTCTCATTTGTTTTGCCTCCAGAACTACCAGTAGGCTCATCTGTATCCGTCAGCATTTCCTTGTATTCATTATATCTTTTGGTATCAGGGAGTAGTTCGTGGCAATCTATTTGAGATAATCCTAATATCTCAAACTGTTCTGGGCAGTACTTGTCCAAGAATGTTATAGGCACTCCCATTGCTTCAGGATAATCAGAAGGTATTGCATCTACATACGGAACATCTATAGCATTGAAGTTATCGTAATGTTCGTAATCCGATTTTCCTTTTAATTCCTTATGCTTACTGAATTTAAGGTTATCTGCCACTGTCATAAGTGGCAAAGGATGATGGCGGCGACCGTGTTCTATGTTAGTAAACCAACATGAGTTGCCTAGACGTGTATAGTTCCCTACATAGCCAAGACGAGCCGCCTTTTGCCTATCGGCTTCTTTGACTTCAAACCATTCTGGCACTCGAAAGACCATGTCATTTGCATACCCAGTTGCTCCGAGCCATACTTTATTATCCTTTATGGGAAAAAAGACGTCTTTGTTTGTTATCGTATTCTGGTTTCCTATAATCAAGAATTGTTTCCCACTCTCAATGACCCATGTGAAGAACTCACGGAAGAGCGAAAAGGGAGGATTCGTGACGATTATGTCAGCTTCATCACGGAAGGCTTTTACTTCTTTGCTGCGGAAGTCACCATCGCCTTCCAGATAATGCCATTGCAGGTCATCAATGTCTATACGGCCATTGCCATCAACATCGCGGTCAAGCACAAATATCTTGCCTTTCGTCTGTGCTTTGCTTGGGTCAAACTGCGGACTTTCCGTTTCAAACAAAGTAAGTTGCAAGGGTTGTTTGAGCATTTTGCTATCGGGTGCATAGCTGGTACTGATGAGCTTACGGAGTCCCAAGTCCTCGAAATGCAGAGCAAAGTACCGGGTGAAATTGCTCCACTCCGGGTCATCGCAAGGCAGCAGCACCACCTTGTCGCGGAATGTATCGGGATTATATTCGAGGTAGGCAGTCACCTCCTTCTCAATGTCAACATACTGAGTGTAGAACTCATCTTGCTTGGCATTTTTCGCCTTTGATAGATTTGTATTTGCCATAGTAGTAAATCGTTGCTAATCAACTGGTGCATCAATCTACCACTCACGTGAGCGCACAAAAAGGGCATGAACCTTCTTATGCGTTCGTCGAGGCTTCGTCCGGAAAATTGAGACCTCATCCATCGTTAAGAAATGTTCATGCCCTAAAGCAAGAACATTGACTTCTTAATACGATGGATAAGGCACACTTCTCCCATAGAAGTTGCCTAACCACTATTCTTTGTGTTCTTATCTCAAATTAGTTTTCCGGACGAATTCAGACGAACGCAAATAATAGTCAATGCGCGTTATATTGTTAATATGTAATTATTTCTATACTTTCTGTTTTGTTTGCCCTGAGCCTAAGCCTTGGGCGGTTGTATTTGGATTTGTTTGTTTGACGTTATATTATTTCTTCAACAATTCTACGACTTGATGTGGAGTGATGACGTTCGGGGTAATAGGGAAGTGCTTTAGATTACCAGTTACAAGGAAAGAATCCTCAACTGATAGTGACACCTCGTAGAACACTCTGTCCTTCTCGTCAATCATCGTCTCTGAGTAGGCAAAGCGCTCAGCACTAATGCCATTCTCGACAACAAGAGATAGCAATGCTGCTATGATTTCCTGACTTAACTTGAACTTCGGACGTGAGAGTACCTCTTTGTATTCTGCGATTATTTCATCGTTGTACAAAGGGATTATCTTACCGCTGTCAATAAAGTCATAGACAAGACGAGTGGGCGACTCAGGATTCTTGGTTATCAGAGCCGACACAAACACATTGGTGTCAATTACTGCGTACATAATTGACTCCTTTCCTGACGTGCAGTTTTAATCTCTGCGTTTATCTCGTCAAGAGTCCACTCGTGATCCATGGAAGACTCCTGCTGAGCACGCTCAAACAGTTCACGAAACGTAGGAGCATTACTTCCTTTCAGTTTCCGATTGCGAATGCAGTATCCCATCTTCTCCAACAGTCGAGCAACGAATTGTGCATCAGACTTTGGTACGCTTACGATAATATCTTCCATATCTTTCTATTTTTGAAAAGCATAAAAAGTAACGAACGTTTTTTCGATACAATCCATCTAATTCTCGCAAAAATATGAAGAAATCTGCAATTATCGGCAAGAAAATCTTTGTTTTTTATTGAAATCGGGGAATATTTAACACTTCGGAGTGTGATTTTTGGGGAAACGGAGGGCAAAGATGATAGTTTGTGGGTTATCGAACTGATTGTTTTTGCAGGTTATTACAATCTGATGACGAAACATTATCGTAGCATGATTGTAACAAGGTAGAAACATAGTGTGGATACCTTTGCAACGCAATTCGGAAGGGCCGAGTTGCATGATGTAATAACAAACAATAAAAACAATGAAGAAGAAAGTTTTTCTTTCGGTGGCAATGATGGCCACAATGCTGGCAATGACCATGGTGTCATGCAGCAATGACGATGACGTGAACAAGGGTAATGAGACACAAACTTCCTATGTATGGGGCACGGATGGTAGTATCAAGACATGCGACCACCTCACTTTCACTGCAGACGGCAAGGATGACGTGAACGGAACCATCATCGGCAACGGTGATAAGGAGTTTATATTCACAGGTAAGCAGACTCTCAACAAGGGTACCTACCTCATGAAGGGTTGGATATACGTGGCTGATGGTGCGGAACTGACCATCGAACCTGGCACTGTCATCAAGGGTGAGAAGGCTTCCGCCGCCTCGCTTATCGTGGAGCCAGGTGGTAAACTCTACGCCAAGGGTACGGAGTCGGCTCCTATCGTATTCACCTCGGCAGAGGCAAAGGGCAACCGTAAGCCTGGCGACTGGGGAGGATTGGTCATCTGTGGACGCGGCACGAACAACAAGGGTGTGCTCGGTCAGCAGATTGAGGGTGGTCCTCGCACGAAACATGGCGGTAACGATGCCAATGACAACAGTGGTGTGCTCTCTTACGTTCGTGTAGAATTTGCGGGTTATCCCTTCCAGAAGGATAAGGAAATCAACGGTTTGACACTGGGTAGCGTAGGTGCTGGCACGCAAATTGACCACGTGCAGGTGAGCTACACCAATGATGATTCATTCGAGTGGTTTGGTGGCAACGTGAACTGCCGCTACCTGGTTGCCTACAACGGTTGGGATGATGAGTTTGACACCGACAACGGCTACAACGGCAAGGTGCAGTATGCCCTCTCCATCCGCGACCCACGCATTGCCGACACCTCACAGTCAAACGGTTTCGAGAGCGATAACGATGCAGACGGTTCGCTGACCGAGCCTTTCACCACGGCCACCTTCTCCAACGTCACGTTCATCGGTCCTATGGGTCGTGGTGGTTTTGAGAATTCACCCGAGTACATCAATGGTGGTTCGGTGTTCCCCCAGAACGGTTCTGCCCTTGGCAAGTTCCAGAGCGCCATGCAGATTCGTCGCAGTAGTCACCTTGCCTGCTTCAATTCCGTGGCAGTGGGTTTTCCCATCGGCCTGATCGTGGATGCCGAGAAGG
The DNA here is from genome assembly GCA_045599425.1 of Bacteroidaceae bacterium. Classification (GTDB taxonomy): domain Bacteria; phylum Bacteroidota; class Bacteroidia; order Bacteroidales; family Bacteroidaceae; genus Physcousia. Next base: position 12,780 of record JAZRVZ010000251.1, read on the forward strand.
GTAACACACAGGAGTT
>JAZRVZ010000252.1:0-5232 GCA_045599425.1 Bacteroidaceae bacterium
TTTTTAATTCCGCTGGCGGTCTCGATGGTCATTACTTCTTTTTTAACTATTCCCTTATCGTAAAGGTATTTTGCTACACAGCGTATGGAGTTGCCGGCCATCATGCCTTCGGAGCCGTCTCTGTTGAAGATGCGCATCTTGGCGTCTGCCACGTGGGAATCCTCGATGAGGACGAGCCCGTCGGCTCCGATGCCGTAACGTCTGTTGGAAAGATTGATCGCGAGTGATTCGGGGCAGGAAAGCTTGCCGCCGAAGTTTTCAACGTAGATGTAGTCGTTGCCCGCTCCGTGCATTTTGGTGAATTTAGTCATGGGATGTTGTTTTTTTTGTTCAGGAATTTCCGGACCAGCCTGAGCCTACTCCAGATTGTCCGCAATTGCAATGCGGTCCGGTATATCCGGATTATATCAAGCAAGCTTTAATGAAACTCATGAACAGGGGATGGGGATGGAGAACGGTACTCTGGTACTCGGGATGGAACTGGGTGCCGATAAACCAGCGGAGGCCGGGAATCTCAACGATCTCAACCAGGTCGGCCTCGGGATTCTTACCCACGCACTTCATACCATTGGACTCATATTCGGACAGGTAGGCATTGTTGAACTCGTAGCGGTGGCGGTGACGTTCACGGACGAGAAGCGTACCATAGATATCACGTACGTGCGAGTCTTCCAGCAGCTGACAGTCGTAGGCACCGAGTCGCATGGTTCCACCCATGTTCGAGATGGTCTTCTGGTCCTCCATCATGTCGATGACGTTGTGGGGTGTCTCGCTGTCCATCTCGCTGCTGTTGGCATCCTTGTAGTTCAGTACGTTGCGGGCAAACTCGATGACCATCATCTGCATGCCCAGGCAGATGCCGAAGCAGGGTACGTCGTGGGTGCGGGCGTATTCCACAGCCAGAATCTTGCCCTCAATGCCACGCTGACCGAAGCCTGGACAGATGACGAGACCGTCCTGCGAGGAGAGCTGCTCATCCAGGTTCTCCCGGGTCAGGAACTCGGAATTGATGAAGGTGATCTGAACTTTGCGATGGTTGTATGTGGCGGCATGCGAAAGACTCTCGTTGATGGATTTGTAGGCATCCTGCAGGTCGTACTTCCCGACCAGTCCGATGCGAACCAGTTCGGTGGCCGTCTTGCGGAGCTCCAGGAAGTTGAGCCAGGGGCCGAGGGCAGGCGTCTCGCCTACGGGAATGCCCATCTTGCGCAGGATGGCGCTGTCCAGTCCCTGGCGCTGCATGTTGACGGGGACCTCGTAGATGCTGGGCAGATCCTCGCTCTGGATGACGCACTCCAGATCTACGTTGCAGAAACCGGCCACCTTCATTCTCATGTGATCGTCAAGGTGCTTCTCGGTGCGCAGGATGAGGATGTCGGGCTGGATTCCGTAGCTGAGCATTTCCTTGACTGAGTGCTGGGTGGGTTTGGTTTTCAGTTCGTCGGCTGCACGAAGGTAGGGTACGTAGGTGAGGTGTACGCTCACGGCATCGCGGCCCAGTTCCCATTTCAGCTGGCGGATGGCCTCCAGGAAGGGAGCAGACTCGATGTCGCCGATGGTACCGCCAATCTCTGTGATGACGAAGTCATACTGACCTGTCTCGCCCAATTGGCGGATGTTGCTCTTGATCTCGTCGGTGATGTGGGGAACGACCTGTATGGTCTTGCCCAGGTAGTCACCGTGGCGCTCCTTGTCGATGACCGACTTGTAGATGCGGCCCGTGGTCATGCTGTTGGCACGGGTGGTCTGGATACCTGTGAAACGCTCGTAGTGACCCAGGTCCAGGTCGGTCTCCATGCCGTCAACGGTCACATAGCACTCACCGTGCTCGTAGGGGTTCAGCGTGCCCGGGTCGATGTTGATGTATGGGTCGAACTTCTGGATGGTGATCTTGTAGCCCCTGGCTTGCAGCAGCTTGCCGATGGAAGACGAGATGATACCCTTGCCCAGGGAAGAAACCACGCCGCCGGTTACGAAAATGTATTTTGCCATTGTTAGTGTTATTATGTTCCGGGTATGCCGAACCGCCTTGCTCGTCCGGATTTTCCGGAAAAGGCGATAGCCGGTCTGGGATTTCCGGATTATTTCTGGTATTTATTATCAATGTAATCCACGAATGCCCTGTTCAGCATCCTGATGCCGCCAGGGGTTGGGTAGTCGCCGGTGAAGTACCAGTCGCCTGTGTGGCTGGGACAGGCCTTGCGCAGACCCTCGCAGCTTTGGTAGATGATCTCCACCTCCGTTCCTACGCTCTCGGGTGTGAGCAGCTCGGCGATTTTGGCGGAAATTTCCTCATCAGTGAAGGGTGCGTAAATCTGCTTGACATGGTTGGTCATGTCGTCATCGTTGCGTTCCAGTGCAGCCTTGCATCGTTCATATACGTCATAAACCACCTGCTCCATGCCGTGCTCCTTCAGCAGTTCCAGTGCAGCCTTGAAGGCTATGAACTGCTCCATGCTGGACATGTCTATGCCGTAGTAGTCGGGGTAGCGGATCTGGGGCGATGAGGACAGGATGATGGTCTTCCTGGGATGCAGTCGGTCCAGGATGCGTATGATGCTTTGGCGAAGGGTGGTGCCACGCACGATGCTGTCGTCGATAACGACCAGGTTGTCCACATAGGGCGTGACGCTGCCATAGGTGATGTCGTAGACGTGGGCGGCCAGGTCGTTGCGACTGTTGCCCTCGGCAATGAAGGTACGCAGCTTGATGTCCTTGTGTACCACCTTCTCCCGCCGTACCGGCAGACCTGCCTTCTCAAAGCCTTCGCAGAGTCCGAAGAAAGCCGTCTCGGCCGTGTTGGGGATATAGGAAAGCACCGTGTGTGCCAGGTCGCCGCCAACGGCCTGCTGGACGGCAGGCATGAGTTGCATACCCAGTTCCTTGCGTTCCCGATAGATGTCCATGTCGCTGCCACGGCTGAAGTAGATGCGCTCGAATGAACAGGCCCGCAATTCCTGCGGCTGGTTGATCTGCTCCAGACGGATGTTTCCGTTCTGACTGGTCAGCAGGGCCTGACCGGGCTGCAGTTCGTGAATATCCTCGGCGTTTACGTTCAGGACAGTCTGGATGACCGGCCGCTCGGAGGCCAGTACCAGAATCTCCTCATCCTGGTACCAGAAGGCAGTGCGGATGCCCCAGGGATCGCGCAGGGCAAAAGACTCGCCGCTGCCCGTCACGCCGCACATCACGTAGCCGCCATCCCAGTAGCAACTGGTGGTGCGCAGCACGTTGGCCATATCCATGCGCTGCTCGATGGCATGCGTCAGTTCCAGGCCAGTCTTGCCTTCGGCGCTACATTTGTTATATACGCGCTCCACCTCGCGATCCAGGCGATGACCCACCTGCTCCAGCATGATGTGTGTGTCGGCATACTTGCGGGGATGCTGACCGTTGGCCACGATGCGCTTGAACACCTCGTCCACATTGGTCAGGTTGAAGTTGCCGCACAGCGCCAGGTTCTTGGCTCGCCAGTTGTTGCGGCGCAGGAAGGGGTGGATGTAGTCCAGTCCGCTGCGACCCGTGGTGGAGTAGCGCAGGTGTCCCATGTATAATTCGCCAACGAAAGGCAGGATCTCCTCCTTGCCAGCCTCATGCTGCTGCTTGTACACGGCATTGAAAATCTCCGTGATGGCTGTTGTTCCGGCAGCACGCTCCCTGAACATGTATTCATCGCCAGGGGCCGCGCTCTTTCTGACACAGGCCAGTCCGGCACCTTCCTGTCCACGGTTGTGCTGCTTCTCCATCATCAGGTAGAGCTTGTTCAGCGCGTAGTTCAGCGTGCCGTATTTCTCCTTGTAATATTCCAGTGGCTTGCGTAGGCGGATCATCGCAACGCCACATTCATGTTTCAGCTGTTCCATAATATACCCTTTGACCCCCTCCTCACTCCCCCTAAAGGGGGAGGGTGGTATGTCTTGTCTGATAAGGGGTATGCGTTTTTATGTTTGTCTTTCTCTTGGGATATGGTTCTTATCCCCATTCTACTCCCCCCCCCCTATAGGGGGAGTGAGGAGGGGGCCTAATACGCCTGCTCGTGCACGCCCTTCACGGCACGCCCGCTGGGGTCATTCATGTTCTTGAAGGCCTCGTCCCATTCCAGGGCGATGGCGGTGGAACAGGCCACGCTGGCCTCGTGAGGTACGCTGCGCGCGGCGCTCTCGCTGGGGAAGTGCTCCTCGAAGATGCTGCGGTAGTAGTATTCCTCCTTGCAGAGCGGTGTGTTGATTGGGAAACGCTCGGCGGCATGGGCCATCTGTTCGTCGCTGACAGCCTCTGAGGTGATCTGTTTCAGGGTGTCAATCCAGCTGTAGCCTACGCCGTCGCTGAACTGCTCCTTCTGGCGCCAGGCAATCTCCTCGGGCAGCATGTCGGCGAATGCCTCGCGGACGATGCGCTTCTCCATGGTCTTGCCCGGACACATCTTTGCCTCGGGATTGGTGCGCATGGCCACATCCAGGAACTCCTTGTCCAGGAAGGGCACTCGACCCTCGACGCCCCAGGCTGACAGCGACTTGTTGGCGCGCAGACAGTCATAGAGGTGCAGTTTGGAGAGCTTGCGGACGGTCTCTTTGTGGAACTCCTCGGCCGAGGGGGCCTTGTGGAAGTAGAGGTAGCCGCCGAAGATCTCGTCGGCACCCTCGCCGCTCAGTACCATCTTGATACCCATGGACTTGATGACGCGGGCCAGCAGGTACATGGGGGTGGAGGCGCGGACGGTGGTTACGTCGTAGGTCTCGATGAAATAGATCACGTCACGTATGGCATCCAGACCTTCCTGGATGGTGTAGTTGATCTCGTGGTGAACGGTACCGATGTGGTCGGCCACAAGGCGGGCCTTGGCCAGGTCGGGTGCCCCCTTCAAACCCACGGCAAACGAGTGCAGGCGGGGCCACCAGGCCTTGCTCTGCCCGTCATCCTCGATACGGTGTTCGGCAAACTTCTCCGTGATGGCACTGATGACGCTGCTGTCCAGTCCGCCGGAAAGCAGTACCCCGTAGGGCACGTCACTCATCATCTGCTCCTCCACGGCCGCACGCAGGGCCTGACGCATGTCCTCGCTGCTGGCGGGATTCTCCTTCACGGCCTCGTAGTCCATCCAGTCACGCTCGTACCAGCGCTTCAAACAGAGATCCTTGCTCCAGTAAAAATGGCCGGGCAGGAAGGGCTCGTAGCGGTCGCACTGACCTTCCAGCGCCTTCAGCTCGCTGCCCACGTACACCTTGCCGTCCT
>JAZRVZ010000253.1:0-6992 GCA_045599425.1 Bacteroidaceae bacterium
GTAGAAGCGTGAGAGGATATCGCGCTCGTCGCCCTTCACAACAGGTTCAAGCTGGAAGACGTCGCCGATGAGTAGCATCTGCTTGCCGCCGAAGGGGATGCGGAGGTTCCCGGTGTAGGTGCGCAGGATGCGATCCACAAAGTCGATGATGTCGGCACGTACCATGCTGATCTCATCGATGACGATGAGCTCCAGTTCGCGCAGAAGCTTGATGTGTGCCTTGTTGTAGCGGAGGAAGTCGCGCAGTCGACGGCCGGCGTATCGTGGGTCGTCGGGCACGAGGGGATGGAAGGGAAGCTTGAAGAAGCTGTGAAGGGTGCTGCCACCTGCGTTGATGGCGGCTATGCCTGTCGGGGCGAGAATGACATGCTTCTTCCGGGTGTTCTGGCACACGTATCGCAGGAACGTACTCTTACCCGTACCTGCCTTGCCAGTCAGAAAGACAGACTGGCGGGTGTGGGTGATGAGGTTGAGCGCGTTCTGGAACTCCGGACTGCTGATGTCAATCTTCTCCTCGGCCATGCTTATTCGATGGGTATGGGGGTGATGTCCTGTCCGACGGGTGCCACGGCTTCAATCGGCTGGGTGATGTCTGACTCTTCGAATGGTGCCGGGGTGTCATAGCCGGCCTCCTCCAGGATCTCGCCGTCTTCCATCAGCAGACTGTCGGGTATCTCCATGGTTACGGAGTAGTTGGTGGAGGCTTTGAGCTCGGAGAGGTCCAGATCCTTGGGCTCGGGGAAGTGAGCGTGGTACTTCGTGAACCGATCGTCCTTCATCACGGCGTTCATGAAATATCCGAAGATGGGCAGGGCCATACGGCTTCCCTGTCCCAGGGCTGCTGTGCGGAAGTGGATGCTGCGGTACTCGCCGCCTACCCATGCTCCTCCTACGAGCTTTGGGGTGACACCCATGAACCAGGCGTCGCTCTGGTTGTTGCTCGTTCCGGTCTTGCCACCCCAGTCGGCCTCTTTGTATACCTCATTCACATAACTGCGCAGGGATGAGCTGGTGCCCGACATGCCTCCCTGCAGGAGCTGCTGCATAAGGTAGGCAGAGCGGTAGGGGATGGCCTGTACCTCTTCCTCCTGGGTTGCGTCGTAGATGACATTCCCGTTGCGGTCTATGATCTTGGTGACCATCACGGGCTTGCGGTATTTGCCGTCGTTGGCCACTGTGCAGTATGAATTGACCATGTCGAACAACCGGACATCACTGCTGCCCAGTACCATGGAAGGTGTCTCGACCAGGTCGTTGGTGATGCCCATGGCATGGGCCGTGCTGGCGATGTTGTGGATGCCGCACTCGTAACCCAGTGTTGCTGCCACGCTGTTGACACTCATGGCAAAGGCGTTCTTGAGGGTCAGGTTGGCTCCAGAGAAGTAACCGCTACTGTTGCGGGGTGCCCATCGTGTGATGTATCCGTCCACGGTATCGGCATAGACCTTGTACTGGTCGGGTCTGCGCGTATTGGGGGCCATGCCCTGATTCATGGCCTCGGTGTAGACGAAGAGCTTGAAGGTGGATCCGGGCTGGCGCAGGGAGGTGACCTTGTCATACTGCCATGAGTCATAGTCAATGTCGCCTACCCATGCCTTCACATGACGGGTGTCTGGCTCGATGGCTACGAATCCGGTGTGAAGGAAGGCAACCATGTATCGGATGGAATCCATGGTACTCATCTCCTGCTCCATGGGACCATTGTAGGTGAAGAGCTTCACCTTGTGGGGTTTGTTCATATAGTACCTGACGGAGTCGGGTGCATCCGGGTATTTCTTCTCCAGAATCTTGTAATATCCTGACTTCTGGGCAATCTTCTCAATGAATCCGGGGATTTCCCTCCCGTGTTCGTCAACCCATGGGTTTCGTCCGCTCCAGTGTTCGCGGAAGCGCTGCTGGAGCGTACTCATGTGCTTGCGTACGGCCTCCTCGGCATATTGCTGCATGCGGGTGTCCAGGGTGGTGTATATCTTCAGGCCATCGGCATAGAGATCCAGTTTGTTTTCCTCGTCATAGCCCTGGATCTTCCCTTGCCGGTAGAGGTCGGAGATGTATTCCGAGAGTTCCTGCCGGAAGTATGGGGCCTCTCCGTCATAGCTGCTTTCGGTGCGACTTTCGGTCAGTCTGACGGGAATGGCGCAGATGGAATCGAATTGTGCCTGGGTGGCAGGAGTGCCGTCCACAAGGATGTGTCCCTGCTTGTAAACTTGCGAGAGGACGAGGTTGCGACGTTCCAGGCAGGCATCGGGATGCAGCCTGGGGTTGTAGGTACTGGTGGCTTTGAGCAGACCCACAAGTACGGCTGCCTGTTCATAGCTGATATGGTCGGGCGTAGTGCCGAAGTAGGTGCGGCAGGCGGTCTTGATACCATAGGAATTGCATCCGAAGTCCACTGTGTTGAGGTACATGGTGAGGATGTCTTCCTTGGTGAAGGTCATCTCCAGCTTACTGGCCACGATCCATTCCTTGGCCTTCATGACAAGGATGCCCAGCCCCTTGATCTGTCCCAGTCTTCCTGTGGAGTACTGGGTGCGAACGCGGAAGAGATTCTTGGCCAGCTGCTGGGTGATGGTGCTGGCACCTCGTGCGTGTCCGCCGGCCATGTCCTTGACGGCGGCGAAGAGTCCGGCATAGTCAATGCCGCGATGTTTGTAGAAGCGCTCGTCCTCGGTGTCCACCAGGGTGCGGATGAGGATGGGGGAGATGTCCTCGTACTTGACGGGAGAGCGGTTCTCGCTGAAGTAGCGGCCCAGCATGACGCTGTCTGCGCTGTAGATTTCGCTGGCCTCACTGGTCTCCGGATTCTTGATGTCACTGAAGCCGGGGGACTGGCCGAACAGCCCGAACAGGTTGTTGTCCACTGCCAGGAGCAGCAGCAGGACGAGCAGGATGAATGTGATGAACCACATGACGATACGCTTGTACCAGCGTCCACCGTAGATGGCGCTCAGGCCAAGCTTTACCTTATGCCAGAAATTCTTCATGATTGTGTGGTCTGTCTAATGAGTTCCTTTATATCTTGTATCTGGTCGGGGTGGAACCAGGTTATTTCCTTGTCCTTTGCGAACCAGGTCATCTGTTTCTTAGCGTATACACGCGTATTCTTCTTGATCCTCTCCGTGGCTTCCTGCAGGGTGAATGTGCCATCCAGGTAGGCGAAGAGTTCCTTGTACCCAACGGTGTTGAGGGCATTTGACTCACGTTGTGGATACCATCTGCGGACTTCGTCCAGAAGGCCGTCCCGCATCATCTGATCCACGCGATCGTTGATGCGGGAGAAGAGTTCCTCACGGGGCCGCTGCAGTCCGATCTTCAGGATTCCGAAGGGGCGCTCGCGTTTCTCCTGCGTGCGGAAGGAGGTGTAGGTTCTGCCTGTCATGTAGCAAATCTCCAGGGCATGGAAGACCCTGCGGGTGTTCCTGGGATCCACGATGGCGTAATACTCCGGGTCAAGCAGGCGCAGCTCGCGGACGAGGGGTTCCAGACCTTCCTGTTCCAGTCGCTGCCTGAGGATCAGGCGTGTCTCGTCATCCACGGTGGGTATGTCGTCTATGCCCTTGCAGACGGCATCTATATACAACATGCTGCCGCCCGAGAGCAGCAGCGTATCATGCGTGGTAAAGAGTTCTTCCGTAAGTTTCAGTACGTCAGTCTCATACAGGGCAGCACTGTAGTAGTCGCCGATGTCCAGCGTGCCGGTGAAGTAGTGGGTGACGCGTTGCCGCTGTTCTGCCGTGGGGGCTGCGGTACCGGTCTCAATGCCACGGAACAACTGTCTGCTGTCGCAGTTCAGAATGGGACTGTGCAGCATGTCTGCCAGTTCCAGGCAGAGTTCCGTCTTGCCTACTCCTGTGGGGCCCAGGAGCACTACCAGCCACTTCATCTCCTTGCCTTCATTCTATGACGTCAAATCCTTCCTCGTCCAGCTCGCCTTCCTCAAAGCCGTCCTCGCCGTAGAAGGATTCCTCGATTTCCTCTTCGGTGCCAGGCTGTCTGGTGGGGGCGATGACCAGTTCTTCCTCAATCTGCATCTGCAGGGGGGCTTCGCCATGGCGCTTGCGGATGATGGGCTGTGAAAGGGTCTTGCCGAATGAGGTCTCCGTGACTTCCATGAGCAGCAGCCGGCGGCTTTCAGGGTCAAAGCGCCATGCCAGCCGTTGTCCCTCATCTTCGAGGAATTCGCCCAGCGGGGTTTCGTCCATCAGGTAGACGTCCTCGTCGGAACCCGTTCCTGCGTCTGTCTGCATTATGCGGTGCTCGGGACGCCAGTCTTCATCGCAGACATAGAAGCGGTGGACACCGAAATCCATGTATCCGCAGGCCTCCTGCAGGGTACGCTGCAGGTCTGCAAAACTGTTGTCTGCGTCAATCTGTATCTCCATCACGAAGTCTTCCACTTCGCTGGAGGCAACCATAATCTTCAGTAGCATGGTTTTTTGTTTATTAGTCTTTGGCCGGACGTACGAATCCTCGCTTCTCGCTGTCGCGGATGAAGTCAATGATGTATTGTATCTCGGGCGACATGGGAATCTCCTGGGTCACGCGGAGGAGTTTCTCATCCAGCTTGCCACCTGCGCCCATGATGATGTTGTAGGTCTCGTGGATGTTCTGGATGAGTTCGTTGGAGAATCCGCGACGGCGCAGTCCGATGATATTCAGGCCACAGTAGGCTGCCGGTTCACGTCCGCAGATGGTATAGGGCGGAATGTTCATGCTGAAGCGGGTGCCGCCACCCACCATCGTGTATCCACCCACGCGGCAGAACTGGTGCATGAGGACTCCGGCAGAGATGATGGCGTTGTCGTCAATGACAATCTCACCGGCCAGCTTGGTGCTGTTTCCAATGATGCAGCCGTTTCCGATGACGGCATCGTGTGCCACATGCATGCCCTCCATCAGCAGGTTGTTGCTGCCCACCTTGGTCCGGCCCTGTGCGGCTGTACCACGGTTGATGGTCACGTTCTCGCGTATCTTGTTGTTGTCGCCGATGATGGCCAGCGTCTCCTCGCCCCGGAATTTCAGGTCCTGGGGAATGGCACCGATGACGGCCCCTGGGAAGAAGATGTTACCGTTGCCGATGCGTGAACCATACAGTACGGTCACACTGTTCATCAGTGTATTGTTGTCACCAATCTCTACGTTCCTGTCAATGTAGCAGAAGGGACCGATTTCGCAATTCTCGCCTATCCTGGCTTCGGGGTGGATGTATGCTAATGGACTGATCTTGCTCATAGTTTACTTATTCTTTACGATTTGTGCGGTGAATGTTGCCTCGGTCACGCAGTTCTCGCCTACGAAGGCATAGCCGTGCATTGTGGCAATGTTGTGACGCGGGGGCGCCACGAACTCTACCTTGAAGATGAGGGTGTCACCGGGTACCACCTTCTGTTTGAACTTCACATCGTCAATCTTCAGGAAGTAGGTGCTCCATTCGGAGGGATCCTCCACACCGTTGAGCACCAGCAGGCCACCGCACTGTGCCATGGCCTCGATCTGCAGTACGCCAGGCATGACCGGCTCGTTGGGGAAGTGACCCGTGAAGAAGGGCTCGTTGGCCGTGATGTTCTTCACTCCCACGATGCTCTTGGCCTTCAGTTCAATGACCTTGTCCACCAGCTGCATGGGGTAGCGGTGGGGCAGGAGCTGACGGATGCGGATGTTGTCCATCACGGGTTCCTTGTTGGGGTCGTACTTGGGAGCCTGCACCTCGTGCTTGCGGATCTCCTTGCGCATCAGGCGTGCAAACTTGTTGTTTATGGTGTGGCCGGGACGTGTGGCAATGATCCGGCCCACAATGGGACGACCGATCAGGGCCATGTCGCCGATGATGTCCAGCAGCTTGTGGCGGGCGGGCTCGTTCTCCCAGACAAGAGGCTTGTGCTGCAGGTAGCCCAGTTCGTTTGCCTTGATGGAAGGTACACCGATGGTCTGGGTCAGCTGGTCTACCTGCTCCTGCGTCATCTCGTTCTCGTAGATGACGATGGCATTGTCCAGGTCGCCTCCCTTGATCAGTCCGGCCTGCAGCAGCGGGGCAATCTCACGCACGAAGACGAAGGTTCGGGCGGAACTGACCTCCTTGGCAAAGTCCTGCATGTTGTCCAGCGTGGCAAACTGCGTGTTGAGGACCTTGGAATTGAAGCTGATCATGGTCGTTATGCTGAACTCCTCGTCCGGCAACAGGGTGATGCATGAACCGGTCTCCTCGTCCTTGATCTCAATCTTGTGGGTGATGTAGTAGACATCCTTAGGCGCTTCCTGCTCCACGATGCCCACACGGGAGATCTCCTTGATGTAGTAGGCTGCGCTACCGTCCAGGATGGGAAACTCCGGTCCGTCAACCTGCAGCAGGACATTGTCTACGCCCATGGCATAGAGTGCCGCCATGGCATGCTCAACGGTACTGCACTTGGCATCCTTCCTGGCCAGCACCGTACCGCGGGTGGTCTCCACTACGTTCTCGGCCACGGCGTCGATGATGGGCTGACCGGGCAGGTCAACGCGCTGGATCTTATATCCGTGGTTGATTGGGGCGGGATTGAACGTCAGTGTCAGGTTCAGGCCTGTATGAAGACCCTTGCTGCACAAGGTAAACGATCCTCCCAGTGTCCTCTGATTCAGCATTTCTTGTATGTGTTTTATTCTTTGTTCAGTTGTGCTTTCAGTGCGTCGATTTCCTTCTGCAGCTGGCGTACCATGGTGTTCAGCTCAGGCAACTGCTTGAAGACTACGCTGCTTCGCCAGAAGTTCTTGCCATCGATGGCAGGTGAACCCTGAATGGTGGTGCCTTCTTTCCTGACTGTGTTGGGGATGCCGGACTGGGCTCCTGCCATGGTACGGTTGGCTATGGTGGCATGACCACCTATACCCACCTGGCCGCCGAACATGCACCACTCGCCGATTTTCGTGCTGCCTGCCACGCCTACCTGGGCAGACATGACGGTGTGGCTGCCCACCTCGTCATTGTGGGCTATCTGGATCAGGTTGTCCAGCTT
>JAZRVZ010000254.1:0-18001 GCA_045599425.1 Bacteroidaceae bacterium
GCCTCTACCTTGCCCTGGGGCAGGAGAGCCAGCTGGCTTACCTTGGATGAAACGAAGAGCATCGGCAGAGCCGCTGAACGGTGCGGATTTACGGATTAGGAATCAGGTGATTGGACTTGATGTATTCCCAAGCCTCTTCCTGCGTCATGGGGCGGCCATCTTTCTTGGGAAGCGTGACGTTTATCCGGGGGGGGGGAGAGCCAAGGACTTCATCCTGCGGTACACGTCCCGGGGCAGGAGCTGGCGGAAGTGGGCCAGGAGACGGTTGACGGTGGGGATGAAGGAAGGAAGTTGATCGTACTTCTGCTGGTACAAGGTACGATTGATCTCGCCGAAGGTCTTGACGAGCAAGGAAAGGTGCTCGTCGGCCGACTGGCACGGGGTGTGAACCTCGGCAGCATTGTCCCCATGCACAAAGAGCGCATAGCCACCATCGAGGAACATGTGCTGCTCCTCCTGATAGGCAGAACTGTAGACGGCCATCCAGTTGAGCAGGTAGAGGGAGTCCGCCAGTTCCTGGGGAACCTTGACGGGCGTGGCCTTGAATTCAAGCTTAGGCCAATCGGCATACTCGAAGCTTATCAGCGACGATTCCTCCGGCTCTATGGCAAAACTATGCTGAGGGTAGATCTCGCCGTGGTTGATATAGAGACTCTTGTGGCAGGGTGCCTTGTGCGTCACATTGTAATCATCGGCAGATGTCCGTCCGTCGCCCTCGAAGCGGTAGATATCCACCAATTTCTGCTCCCAGCCGTTCCCATGTATGGGCGACATGGTGGTAAGGCGCCCCACCTTGATATCGGGCTCTCCGGCTTCCGTATGTTGTGAATAGCCGCTTGTGGCCGCCAGCAGGCAGAGGGTAATGGTTGTGAGGATTCGTTTCATGGCGTTGTGTGTTTTGAATTTGACGGCAAAAGTAGGGAAACATGGCGAAACGCCCAAATGCAGGCGTCATTTTTTGCGGGATAAGGCAGTCTTTTCCTATCTCCAGCCCTTCTCCTTGTCGTAAAGGTAGTGTTTTGCGAGGGGAATCCGGGTATCGTCGGACATCAGACGGTCGAGATCGTCAAGGTACTTGGCGAGCCGTTCGGGTGCGATCTGGGATTCGGGCATCTTGATGGTGAATCCACCGCCGCAATCCAGCGTAACAGGCTGGTCTTCGGATACGACTTCGATGGTGAGGGGATGACGCATCTCGTCCAGGATGTGGGTCTCCACGTAAAGACGGTGGGCCAGTTCCTCCCACCCCTTGCCGTACTGGGCAAGGAGCCGGCTGACGTGGGCATCGCTCTTCTTGCGTGCCGTTTCATAGTTGTCACGATCATGCTTCGCGGTCACCACGGTGTCATTCAGGTTGATGGCCATGCGGAAGAAGGACAGTACGGCTGTTTCCTCAACATAGCCCTGTGGCACCTTGGTGAAATGTTGCGTCTGAGGGGTGTAGTAGTCAGCCGGAAAGCGTATGCCACGGAACTCACGCCTCATGGCCTCGATACGGGGAACGAGGGCCTTGAGTTGTTCCGGGGACTCTTCCCTAACGGCCTTGTAGATCTCATACAGCAGGTCGGAGAGCCGTTTGCAACGCTCGCCGTGGCCGCTTATCTTGGCCTTCTGTTCGCCACAGAACAAGTAAAGCGTAGTGCCGTCAAGCGTAATGCTGCCGTCATCGTAGGCCTTTAGCGCAGCACAACCCACGGTAGCACCAAGCATGTCGTTGATGAGTTCCTCCACGTTGTCGGCCACGGGCAGACGATGGACCTCAGAACGGATGGAGTCAAGAGGATAGCCACGTCTCTCGGTAATGGAGCGGTACATTCTTTTGGCGATGAGTTGTTGGTCCACCAGGCTGTAGCAGAGTGACAACTCACCCATCATGGAGGGCATTTCCAGAAAATGCATGCGTGTGCCTTCAAACATTTTTTCACTCAGTTCCTTGTCGTTCTGTTCGCTGTAGCCCATGATGGTGAAGGGCTCGGGACGATCCTGTGCCAGCACGGTCAGGCTGGTCAACAGGGAGAGGATGATTACGGATAATATTCTTATCATAAATTTAAAATTGAAGATTAGTACCGATGCGATATTATTTTTTAAACATTAATTTCCACCAATTAAACAGTAATTTATCATTACTTGACTTTTATCGCCCATCCCTCCCCGTGAACATTTGTCCGAAGGGGGTGGCCAGAGCGTCCTTGGGCAATATCTCCTTGACCTCTGAGATGGGCAGCAGGTCGGTTCGGTAATAGTAGAAGAGGCAGCCCTGCTCCTGGGCGTGATTGTAGAGATAGCGGCGAAGCAGGGGTATGTACTCCTGTCGGCTGCGGTTCTGCCTGACGCTATCGGCATAGGCGCTGGCCTCGTCCACTTCCTTGTAGAACCCAGTGCCGGTCCATTCGTAACCGCGCTTCTTGGCGGTGACGTCGGCATGGCATCCGGGAACGGCAGGAATCCAGATGTGGATGTCACCGACACGACCGTCGGGCGAAGTGGACAGGAGATCCATCATACAAGGTTTGTCCAGGTAGAACTCGTAGGTAAGCCGGCCGTTTTTGTCAACGGGGAGGTCGGCTATCTGGGTGTAATGGAATGACTGCAGGTCGTCGCGCAGACGCAGGATCCACCCCGTCCCTTCAATCTCCGGGGCAACGGTGACAGTGATGCTGAAGTTGGGCTTGCCAGGCTTGGTAGCCGGGTGGATATTCCTAATTTTGCCATGATAGTAATTGCAAAGGTCAAAGCGCTTTGTGTCCTTGGGCAGGGGTTCAAAGGCATAATAGCCACCATAGACACCTACCTCAACATCCTGGTCGTAGTGAAATCCTCCCAGGATGGGACGCAGTAGCTTGTAGTGGTTGCCGGCCTCGTCGATCAGGTAGTCTTCCTTGTCCAGCAGGTTGCTGTACCCCTCGTTATGATAGACTCTCACAACGGTTTCTTGGTCACCGAAATATACCTCGCGTATATCCAGGCCGGTACTGCCATTATCTTCCTGCTGGGGCTCCTGCCACACATTCCCCTTGATCTTGGGCAGGTAGGGCGATTTCCAGCGGGTCTCCTGGCGCACGACATTCAAGCACCGTTCTTTCCTGCAACTGCGGTTGAATATGTCGCCGCCGCTGTTGGCTATCAGGTCTGGGAACAGGCTCAGGGAATAGCTCTGCCCGGGTACGACGAAGATGGAATGCCTCCTGCTCTCTTCCTTGCCGTCGGCATCCACACAGCGGAAACGGACGCCGGCGAGACGGTCCAGCATCACCTCGTAGTGTATGCAGCCATCCTTGACAGGCACCTGCGCCACGGGCTTGGCACGGTCGGCAAAGTGGAAGTACTTGTCTGCCATATAGATGTTGACATGGGTGATGTTCTCCGGATTCCTCAGTTCAAGGTCGAGGACAGATACGCCCTTGTACTGGGCCAATACGGTCAGGCAGGCCAGCAGGCAGAGGGTGGTTGTTGCCAGGAAGCGTTTCATGGTGTTATTCAAATTTATACTTGCTTACTACTAAGGAGTTAACGGGAGTTAATAGGAGTTATCGGACGAATGATGAAATGTCGGCTAAAGTATTATATCCGGTGTGACGGGGCTTGAAGACACCGCCGTTGGGACCAATCTCGGCATCAATACAGAAACCATAATAGGATCGTACGGCCTTGCCGTCCTTTTGTGCCGGGGTGAAGCGCATGTGTTTCACGACCCGAAGCACTTCGTCGCCCAAGGCTGGATGCGGTTCTGTCAGCGTCCTGCAATCGGAGAGGTTGCCATCCACCTCGACTATACCCAAGACGAACACCTCACCCTGGGCATTATCCCTCAATGCGGCCTCGGGATAGATGAGGTTACGCAAAAGGAAGTTGTCAAACTCCTCGTACCACCCTAGGTAACGAGGTACTTCATCTACAGTCGCCACATAGTACTGGGCCAAGGATTCCCAATCGGATATGCGATGAAGGGTGCCTTCGGAACGAACGGTGGAGGGTGTTTCCAGACGAGTATCCATGACGGGCTCTATGGGTTCTTTGGCGGTTACCGCGAGATCTGATGGTGCACTCACCGCCTGTTCATCGGCAGGCTCCGCCTGTGCAAGGGTTTTCTCCCGAAGAACGGGTCTTGCAATGTCAACATGAGGGGCGGGAAGCACGGCAGGAGGCAGCAGGGTGGTATCCGTCGGACTTTCGCCGGACTCTTTACTGGAAGCAGTTGATTCGGTTGTAGCTGAAGGAACGCCGGGCGCATCAATTTTCTTAGCCAGTTGCGGTTTACCTTCGTCCTTCTGTCTACCCACAAAGAACACCAATAGGAAAAGGGCTGCCACGGCAGCAACGATGCCGGCCCTACGGAGATAACGAGGCTTAGGTCGGGTTGCCTCAAGACGACCAAAGAGTCGGTCGTTCAGGTCTGCCGGCATTGGGGGCAATTCTGCCTGGCTGCGACGGACGGCTTCACGCAGAGCCTTGTCCCTATGCTGCATTTTCTCAATCTCTCTCATCGCTTACCCTCCTTATTAATTAATTTGTACAACTTATTCCTGATGCGACACAGTCTCGATGCCACGGTGCTGGGCAGGGAGTCGGTGACGAAGGCTATTTCCTTGAGCGACAGTTCGTCGTAGTAGAACATGGAGATGAGGGACTGTTCCTCTACGGGCAGAAGGTGGACAGCCTCCAGCAGACGGTCTATGATGGCGTCTTCCTCGCTCTGCATCATCTCGTCTTCCGCTTCACCGACATCCAGCTTCTCCAACTGTTCGTCCAGGTAGCAGACGTAGTGATGCCGCTTGCGCAGATGACTGACGGCCGAGGTGTAGGCAATGTGCTCCAGCCAGGTGGCCAGCGAGGATTTCTGTGAATCGTACAAACGGATGTTCCCGAAGGCCTTGACCCATACGTCCTGGTAGAGTTCCTCGGCATCCTCGCGCTGGGGGACCATCCGGGCAATGACGGTAAAGACCATGCCGCCATAGCGTTGCACGAGCTCCCGGCAAGCCTCGTCGCTTCCGCCACGAACTGCCTCCAGCCATTGCCTATCGTCCTTCTGCCGCTCCATTTTCAGTCGTTCTACCTATATATACGCAAAGGTACGCAAAATATTGCAGGTTTCTTGCCACAAAAGTTGCATTCTTCTGTTTTTTGGTGAAAGGCAGGTGAAGGGTTGGTGAAGGGTCGGTTACTATTAACACACAGATTTGCAACACATTAGCCCATTACATGAAGGGTTAGAAAAAATAAAAGGATTCTCCTACCCTTGCAGGCAGAGGAATCCTTTTTATTATATAAGGTACTTACGACCTTAGTCCTTCAGCTTAGCCGCTTTAGGACGGTTGGCTTACGCCGACCTTAGTCCTTCAGCTTAGCCCAGATGAACTCGCGGTTGAGGCGGGCAATGTTGGCAATGGACTCGCACTTGGGGCATACAGCCTCGCAGGCGCGGGTGTTGGTGCAGTTACCGAAGCCCAGCTCGTCCATCTTGGCCACCATGGCCTTGGCACGCTTGGCTGCCTCTACCTTGCCCTGGGGCAGGAGAGCCAGCTGGCTTACCTTGGATGAAACGAAGAGCATGGCAGAACCGTTCTTACAAGCGGCTACGCAGGCACCGCAACCAATGCAGGTAGCGCAGTCCATGGCCTCGTCGGCAGCCTCCTTGGAGATAAGGATGGCGTTGGCATCCTGAGCCTGGCCGGTACGTACGGTGGTGTAGCCACCAGCCTGGATGATCTTGTCGAAGGCGGTACGGTCAACCATGCAGTCCTTGATAACGGGGAAGCCGGCAGAACGCCAGGGCTCAACGGTGATGGTGTCGCCATCGTTGAACTTACGCATGTAGAGCTGACAGGTGGTAGCGCCACGCTCGGTCTTGCCGTGGGGAGTACCGTTGATGTAGAGTGAGCACATACCGCAGATACCCTCGCGGCAGTCGTGGTCGAACACGAAAGGCTCCTTACCCTCGTTGATGAGCTCCTCGTTCATGATGTCGAGTGCCTCGAGGAATGAAGTGTCATCGGGGATGTTCTTCAACTCATGGGTATCGAAGTGACCCTTGTCCTTAGGACCATTCTGCTTCCAGAACTTAACTGTTACTGAAATATTTTTTGCCATAATATTCTAATAATAATGTTGTGGTTCCTTTCTCCCCCTTTTAGGGGATGGGGGGTCTTAATTAGTTCTTATAGTTACGCTGCTGTACCTTGATGATCTCGTACTGGAGAGGCTCCTTGATGAGCTCGGGAGCGGTCTCGTCGTTGTTCTGGTACTCCCAGCAACCTACGTAGAAGAAGTTCTCGTCATCACGCTTAGCCTCGCCTTCCTCGGTCTGGTGCTCCTCACGGAAGTGACCACCGCAGGACTCCTCACGGTGGAGGGCATCGTAGGCAACGAGCTCACCCATGAGAATGAAGTCACGCAGGTGAATGGCCTTGTCGAGTTCGACGTTCAGACCTTCCTTGGTGCCGGGGATGAAGAGGTTCTCGTTGAACTCCTTTCGGATAGCCTTGAGGAGCTTCAAGCCTTCCTCCAGACCTTCCTTGGTACGACCCATACCTACGTGCTCCCACATGATGTGGCCGAGCTCTTTGTGGATAGAGTCTACGGAACGCTTACCCTTGATGTTCATCAGACGGTCGATCTCGTCGCTGACTGCCTTCTCGGCTGCTGTGAACTCGGGCAGTTCGGTAGAGAGGCGGGGCCAGATGGCCTGGTCGGCCAGGTAGTTCTGGATGGTATAGGGAAGTACGAAGTAACCGTCGGCCAGACCCTGCATCAGGGCTGATGCACCGAGGCGGTTGGCACCGTGGTCGGAGAAGTTGCACTCACCGATAGCGAACAGACCGGGGATAGAGGTCTGCAGCTCGTAGTCTACCCAGACACCACCCATGGTATAGTGGATGGCGGGGAAGATCATCATGGGATGGTAGTAGTCCACACCGCCAACGGTCTGTGCCAGCTCGCCGGGATTGACATCGGTGATCTCCTCGTACATGTCGAAGAGGTTGCCATAGCGCTGACGGATCTCGTTGATGCCGAGACGCTGGATAGACTCAGAGAAGTCCAGGAATACGGCCAGACCGGTGTTGTTTACACCGAAGCCCTTGTCGCAACGCTCCTTGGCAGCACGGCTGGCTACGTCACGGGGAACGAGGTTACCGAATGCTGGATAGCGGCGCTCCAGGTAGTAGTCACGATCCTCTTCGGGAATCTCGTAACCCTGCTTGGTGCCTGCCTGCAATGCCTTGGCATCCTCGAGTTTCTTGGGAACCCAGATACGACCGTCATTACGCAGAGACTCTGACATCAGGGTCAGCTTGGACTGCTTGTCGCCGTGAACGGGGATACAGGTGGGGTGGATCTGTACGTATGAGGGGTTGGCCATGTAGGCACCCTTACGGTAGCACTGGATGGCTGCGGTACAGTTACAACCCATAGCGTTGGTAGAGAGGAAGTATGCGTTACCGTAACCACCGGTGGCGATAACCACTGCGTTGGCAGAGAAGCGCTCGAGCTCACCGGTAACGAGGTTCTTGGCAATGATACCACGGGCACGGCCGTCAACGATGACTACGTCCTCCATCTCATAGCGGGTGTAGAGCTTTACCTTGCCGCTGTGTACCTCCTTGGAGAGTGAAGAGTAGGCACCGAGCAGGAGCTGCTGACCGGTCTGACCCTTGGCGTAGAAGGTACGGCTTACCTGGGCACCACCGAATGAACGGTTGGCC
This sequence comes from Bacteroidaceae bacterium, assembly GCA_045599425.1. GTDB lineage: Bacteria > Bacteroidota > Bacteroidia > Bacteroidales > Bacteroidaceae > Physcousia. Next base: position 7,707 of record JAZRVZ010000254.1, read on the forward strand.
AGCATGCCACCGTACTCACGGGCAAAGGGAACACCCTGGGCCACGCACTGGTCGATGATGTTGTTGCTGACCTCAGCCAGACGGTATACGTTGGCCTCACGGGCACGGTAGTCACCACCCTTTACGGTGTCGTAGAACAGACGGTATACGGAGTCACCGTCGTTCTGGTAGCACTTGGCAGCATTGATACCACCCTGTGCAGCGATGGAGTGTGCACGACGGGGGCTGTCCTGGATACAGAAGTTATATACATTGAAACCCATCTCACCCAGAGAGGCAGCTGCACTGGCACCAGCCAGACCGGTACCTACGACGATGACGTCGAGCTTCAGCTTGTTCTTGGGGTTGACCAGACGCTGGTGAGCCTTATAGTTGGTCCACTTCTCTGCTACTGGTCCTTCGGGAATTCTTGAATCTATTGTCTTTGCCATAATATTCAATTATTCTTTGTGTTGTTAGAAACTTAGGGATTGGAGCCTGCAAAATTACATGATGGCTCCATGGATGTCGCCGAAGAGGCAGAATACAACTACCACAGCTACGAACAGCAGGATAACGAAGGAGCTGTAGATGTAGCTGATCACGCGCCAGCGGTTAAACCAGGTCTTGCCGCTGAAGCCGAGGGTCTGCATGGCACTCCACATACCGTGGGTGAGGTGGAACCACAGGGCTGCCAGCCATACCAGGTAGATGGCTGAATAGATGTAGCTGCAGGTACCGGCGCTGTGGAAGGTGTAGACGATCCAGGCGTAACCGTCGGTGGCAGAGATGTTGTTCTCGATTTCTGCCAGCTCAGCAAACATCATGTGGAACCAGAAGTTGAACAGGTGGACACCCATACCCAATACAACGATGATACCCAGAACGAGCATGTTCTGGCTGGCCCACTCTACCTTCTCAGGCTTCACGGTAACGGCATAGGCATTGTTACCACGTGCCTTCTTGTTCTGGAAGTTCAGGATGAAGGCATAGATGAAGTGGATCACTACAAGTGCAGCAAGACCGGCAGTACCAGCCAATGCGTACCAGTTGGTTCCCAGCATTTCACAGACCCAGTTGTAGCCCTCGGCTGATACGAGAGCCACAGCATTCATCAGGCCGTGGAATGTCAAAAACAGGATAAGGGCGGTGCCAGTAACGGACATCACCACTTTCCTTCCGATTGATGAATCACATAACCACATAAATTGAATGATTTAAGTTATTAAATTAAGTTATTGGAATTTTTCCGGATCAGGAGTGCCCTCAACACGGCCCAGGGGCAGGAATACCTTGCCCTGGCGAAGCTCGAAGGCCGTCTGCGATACTTTGTTTTAGGTATTTGTACTATGTAAAATTAGGTATATCTGCGCAAAATTATAACAAAAATACGATTTACACAAGCAAACAAAGCAATTGTTTCACTAAAAAACATTACTTTTGTAGACGAGAAACCTAAAAACACGGAAAATGGAGCTGAAATACGATGTTGTCGTGGTTGGAGCCGGTCATGCCGGATGCGAAGCCGCATCGGCCAGTGCACGCATGGGTGCCAAGACCTGCCTGGTGACGATCGACATGAACAAGATCGCCCAGATGAGCTGCAATCCGGCTGTCGGCGGCATCGCCAAGGGACAGATTGTGCGTGAGATAGACGCACTGGGCGGACAGATGGGCATCGTGACGGACAGGACCGCCATTCAGTTCCGCATGCTGAACCGTTCCAAGGGGCCCGCAATGTGGAGTCCCCGTGCCCAGTGCGACAGGGGAAAGTTCATCTGGGCCTGGAGGGAAATCCTGGAGAACACACCCAACCTATCCATCTGGCAGGACCAGGTGAAGGAACTGCTGGTGAAGGATGGACAGGTGACGGGTGTCCTGACATACATGGATGTCGTCATCAAGGCCCGTTGCGTGGTCATTACCACGGGTACCTTCCTGAACGGACTGATGCACATCGGTCGCACGAAGCTTCAGGGCGGACGTGTGGCGGAGCCGGCCTCGCTTCACCTGACAGAGTCAATTACAGCCCATGGCATCCGCTCCTTCCGCATGAAGACCGGTACGCCGGTACGCATAGACGGACGCAGCGTGGATTTCTCTCTGATGACAGAACAACCCGGCGACCAGGACTACCACAAGTTTTCCTATACCGGTCCCCAGCGTGCCCTGCCCCAGCTGCCGTGCTGGATCTGCTTTACAAACCCGGAAGTGCATGAGCGGCTGAGGGAAGGTTTGCCTGACTCTCCGCTTTTCAACGGACAGATCCAAAGCATCGGGCCACGCTACTGCCCGTCAATCGAAACCAAGCTCGTTACATTTGCTGACAAGGAGCAGCACCAGCTGTTCCTGGAGCCGGAAGGCACGAACACGCAGGAGTATTACCTGAACGGTTTCTCGTCTTCCCTGCCCATAGACATACAGCTGTCTGCCCTTCGCATGATTCCGGCATTCCGTAATCTGGAAGTCTACCGACCCGGCTACGCCATAGAATATGACTATTTCGACCCCACCCAGCTGAAGCACTCGCTGGAATCAAAGATTCTTGACGGATTATTCCTTGCCGGACAGGTCAACGGAACGACCGGATATGAGGAGGCTGGCGGTCAGGGTATTGTAGCCGGCATGAACGCAGCCCTTAAGTGTGCTGGTTCACAAGCATTTACCATGCATCGCAACGAATCCTATATCGGAGTATTGATTGACGATCTTGTCATCAAGGGCGTCGATGAACCGTACAGAATGTTTACATCCCGTGCCGAATACCGCATACTTCTCCGTCAGGACAACGCTGACATGAGGCTGACGGAGAAAAGTCACTGTCTGGGACTGGCCAGCAGCGACAGGATGAGGATCCTGGAGCAGAAAAGGCAGGCCATAGAGGAACTGACGGAATTCTGCAAGGGATACTCCGTAAAGGCCAGCTACATCAACACTGCCCTTGAGCAAATGGGCGAGACACCCCTGGTGAGGGGATGCAAGCTGATAGACCTGATATCCCGTCCAGGCATTAGTATTGAAAGCATGTCCGCTCATATAGGAAGGCTGAAGGAGAAGATTGAATCGCTGGAAAGCGAGGGCACTCCGACTGCAGAAATCATTGAGGCTGCAGAAATCGGAATCAAGTATCAGGGCTACATCGAACGGGAGAGACAACAGGCAGAAAAGATGATGAGGCTGGAAGGCATCCGCATCAAGGATCACTTTGACTACAGCAGCATTAACTCCCTTTCCACGGAAGCCCGGCAGAAGCTGTCGCGCATCAACCCCGAAACCCTGGGACAGGCCAGTCGTATTCCCGGTGTTTCTCCCAGCGACGTGAACGTACTGCTGGTACTCATGAACAGATAGGTTTCACGTGAAACAAATGAAAAATCAAACATTATACAAACCATGAATAACGAAACATTATTGAAGAACCTGAGAAACGTACCCGACTTCCCCATCAAGGGCATCCAGTTCAAGGACGTAAGCACGCTGTACAAGGATGCAGAGTGCATGAAGATAATGCTTGACGAACTGTATGAGATGTACAAGGACAAAGGGATAACCAAGGTGGTAGGCATTGAGAGTCGCGGATTTGTCGTTGGTGCTGCCTTAGCCTACAGACTGGGAGCAGGCTTCGTTATGTGCCGAAAGCCGGGCAAACTGCCTGCCGACACCAGGAAAATGTCCTACATGAAGGAATACGGCACGGACACAATAGAGATTCATTCAGATGCGATAACTGAAGAGGATGTGGTCCTGCTGCATGATGATTTGCTGGCTACAGGAGGATCCATGAATGCGGCATACCAGTTGGTAAAGACATTCAATCCCAGGAAGACCTACATCAATTTCATAATAGAGCTGACCATCGAGGGACTGAATGGAAGAAGCGTATTCGACAAGGATTGCGAAATCTCGACATTGATTACCATCTGACAAACCAAAAAGACGACTATCGGGTATGGCCAAGGTCAACGAGGAAATACGCGAATATCTGAAGGGCATTGTGCTTAATCTGCCAGAGTGTCCCGGCTGCTACCAGTACCTGGACGAGACAGGCACGATTATCTATGTGGGAAAGGCCAAGAATCTCAAAAGAAGGGTCTCGTCCTACTTCAACAAGGATAATCACAACCTGAAGACCAGCATACTGGTATCAAAGATCCGGGACATACGATACCTTACTGTGAAAACGGAGGAAGATGCACTGCTTCTTGAGAACAATCTGATCAAGCAATGGAATCCGCGCTACAACATCTTGCTGAAGGACGGTAAGACGTATCCGAGCATAGTCGTAACGAATGAACCGTTTCCCAGAATCTTTATGACGAGAAAGATCATAAAGAAATATGGCACATATTTTGGGCCCTTCAGTCACATCCCTACCCTGTACGCCTTGCTTGACCTGATCAAGAACCTGTATCCGCTGCGACGCTGCAATGAGGTCATGACCCTGGAAAGCATCGCGAAAGGGAAACACAAGGAATGTCTGGAACACCACATCAAAAACTGCGATGCACCATGCGTAGGGAAATTGTCCCAGGAGAAATACCACGAATACATCGAAGAAGCGAAAGAAATCCTAAAGGGCAATACAAGGAATATCCTGCGACAAATGCAGGAAGAAATGCAGACTCTTGCCTTGGAAATGAGGTTTGAGGAGGCAGAGATCATCAAGCGGAAATATATATTGCTGGAAAATTACAGAAGCAAAAGCGAGGTAGTAAGCAATACGCTCCATAACATCGACGTATTCAATATAGAAGATGATGAGAAGGTGGCATACGTTAATTTCCTGCATGTTACGAACGGTTGCATAAACAAAGCCTTCACCTTCGAGTACGCAAAAAGGCTGGGAAACGAGTCTACAGAGGACATACTGCTTGAAGGAATAGTTGAAATGAGGAAACGTTATAATAGTGATTCCAAGGAAGTTATAGTACCGTTCCCCGTGGAACATTGCCTTGAAAACATCTGTTTCACGGTTCCTCAAAAGGGAGACAAGAAGACGCTATTGGACCTGTCAAGGGCAAATGTATTACAGTATAAGAAAGACAGACTTAACCAAAGTGACAAGTTGAATCCAGAGCAGAAGAACACCAGACTGCTAAAGGAATTGCAGGATTTGCTAAAACTGGAAAAACTTCCCATACAAATTGAATGTTTTGATAATTCGAATATATCAGGATCTGATGCCGTGGCAGCGTGTATTGTGTTTCAGAACGCAAAACCGAGCAAGCAGGAGTACCGAAAATATAACATTAAAACGGTTGAAGGTCCGGATGACTACGCATCGATGAAAGAGGTGGTCCGCAGACGCTACACCCGATTATTGGAGGAAGAAAAACGTTTGCCGGACCTGATTCTTGCAGATGGAGGAAAAGGACAGATGGAGGTGATCAGAGAGGTCGTTGAAGATGAACTGAACCTGAACATTCCGATTGCTGGCCTTGCAAAGGACAACAAGCACCGAACAAATGAGCTATTATACGGCTTCCCTGCACAAACTGTAACCATACGACAAGAAAGTGCATTATTCAAGCTATTGACGCGTATTCAGGATGAAGTACACCGATTTGCGATCACATTCCACAGAGATAAGAGAAGTAAGAGCCAGATCAAGTCAGAGCTTGATGAAATTAGAGGAATAGGTCCGACCACAAAGGAGAAACTATTGAAACATTTCAAGAGCGTGAAACGCATCAAGGAAGCAAAGAAGGAAGAACTGGCGGAATTGATCGGTGAATCCAAGGCAAGAATACTGATTGAACACTATAATAAAGATGAGAACGATAATTCAAAGAGTTAAGCACGCATCAGTCACCATCAACGGCATGGTGAAATCTGAAATAGGCCATGGCCTGCTGATATTGGTAGGAATTGAGGATGCAGACAATCAGGAAGATGTTGAATGGTTGTGCAAGAAAATAACAGGTCTGCGGATATTTGACGATGAAAACGGAGTAATGAACCGTAGCATACTGGACATTGACGGTGAGATTCTGGTGGTAAGCCAGTTCACATTGATGGCTTCATACAAGAAAGGAAATCGTCCGTCGTACATCCGTGCATCAAAACCAGATGTGGCAATTCCTCTATACAAGTCGTTCTGTGCGACGCTTGGAAAAGCCCTGGGAAGGGAAGTAGGAACCGGTGAATTCGGGGCAGACATGAAGGTGGAACTGCTAAATGACGGTCCTGTAACAATATGTATGGACACCCATAACAAAGAATAGGAAATGTCAAGTCCAAACAGCCTATAACCATATAAATAACAAGTATTGAATATCCAAAAACAGCGTTTAACCCTTAAATTTCATCAATATGAGTGAAGAATTGACAAAGTACGAGCAGGTATTGACCCAATACAATACTGCACTTGACGACGAACAGGTAAAAGCAGCCGTTGCACGAATCATAGAGGAAAAAGTGCCGGAGAACAATACACAGGAAGTAAAGGAGTTCCTGATGGGAAGCGTTGAACTCACCACTTTGAAGACAACGGATAGCGAAGAAAGCGTGATGGCTTTCACCGAGAAAGTAAACAAGTTTGCAGAGGTATATCCGGGACTTCCCCATGTGGCAACCATCTGCGTATATCCATGCTATGCCAAGATCGTAAGCGACACACTGGAGGTTGATGACGTCGAAATTGCATGTGTATCAGGCAGTTTCCCCTCATCACAGGCCCTGATTGAGGTTAAGATTGCCGAAACTGCCCTTGCCGTTAAGGATGGTGCAACGGAGATTGACATTGTGCAGAGTGTAGGCAAGTTCCTGAGCGGAGACTACGAGACCGTATGTGACGAAATCAGTGAGCTGAAGGCCGTTTGCGGTGAAAAGAAGATGAAGGTAATCCTGGAGACTGGGCTGCTGGGAAGTTGTGAAAACATCAAAAAAGCATCTATCCTTGCCATGTACGCAGGTGCAGACTATATCAAGACAAGCACCGGAAAGGAGAAGCCCGCAGCCACGCCGGAGGCAGCCTACGTGATGTGCCAGGCAATCAAGGAATACTATGACAAGACGGGAATACAGATTGGCTTCAAGCCTGCTGGTGGCTTGAACACGGTCAACGATGCCATCATCTACTATACCATCGTAAAGGAGGTACTGGGCGAGAAGTGGCTGACCAACCAGTGGCTGCGACTTGGTACGAGCCGAATGGCCAACCTGCTGCTGAGCGAGGTTGAAGGCAAGGAGATCAAATTCTTCTAAGTCGCACATCACTCCCCTACCCTACTCCCGGAAGAAGGAATTATTCGTGTCTGAGAGTCCACAAAATACGTCCCCGTGGCAAGAAAGACAATCTGACGCGATTCTTACGAAGCAACAGATAGGCACATTCTTCTGATATGCAGAAAGTTAATACAAATAATTCCTGTATGGGAAATTGGATGAAATAGAGAACAAAGATAGAGAAACAGATTATCAACAACAAAAACAAGGTAAATTATGAAGAAAATGAAGTATTTTGCCTTTCTGTTCTTCGTATGCATGCTGATGAGTTCCTGCGTGGTCAGCAAGAAGAAATACGAAGAGTCAGAATCCGGACGATGGGCTGCACTTTACAGTCGGGACAGCCTGGCCGATTTGTTAGGAGGCTCCAGGGCTCAGGTCAAGAAACTGATTGAGGATACAACCAGACTGGGCACAAGTCTGAGAAACTACCAGGCCCTGCTCAACAGCAACCTCAATGAGAACCAGAAGCTCAATTCACTTCTGGCAACCAAGATGAAAGAGCTGGAAGAACGTGAAAGCACCATCAACCAGCTACAGGACATCATCAGTGAGCAGAATGCCAAGGTCAAGCAGATGCTGGACCATGTAAAGAATGCCCTGAACGGCTTCAGCAGTGACGAACTTACCGTAAGGGAAGAAGGCGGAAAAATTTACGTTGCCATGTCAGACAAACTGCTTTTTGAATCAGGCAAGGCCATTGTAAATGAATCTGGCCAGGAGGCTTTGGGAAAGCTTGCAGCCGTACTGAACCAACAGACGGATATTGATATTTACTGCGAAGGACATACGGACAGCATTCCCATCAAGACGGCTGTCTTCAAGGACAACTGGGATCTTAGCGTTGTTCGTGCAACAAGCGTAGTTCGCATATTGACAGAAACTTACGGTGTACATCCCTTGCAGATTCTGCCCTGTGGCCGTGGAGAATTCAAGCCCGTTGACAGTAACGGAAGTCCGGAAGGACGTGCCAGGAACCGCCGTACCGAGATCATCATTGCGCCGAAGCTGGACAAGCTCTATGAGATGCTGAAGGCAGCGGAATAGAATGAATGAACAGCTGTCCTTGCAATATAAGGAAGGAAATTGACAACAAAAAAAAGGAACTCCGGCAATCAAAGCTTGCGCAGAATGACAAATTCGGCCAGGCGGCGCAAGGAATCCTTGCAATCGGAATCAGGCAACAGGGCTAATTGCTCTGTTGCTTTTTTTGCAAATTCCTCCATCTTTGAATAGGCATACTCTATGCCGCCCTGCTCAATGGCAAAACGTACAAGCTGATCCATCTCCTGCTCAGTTGCCTCCAGTTTGCGGACCTTCATGGCCAGATTGTGCATGGAAGACAAAGAATCCCGTAAACCAGATGATGCCGAACCTGCGGAGACATCCTGTTCGGCAGACAGCAGGGCATGAATGACGGGAAGGGTCAGCTTGCCCTCCCGCATATCATTGCCAATGGGCTTTCCCATGTGGATATTGGCCTCATAGTCAAAGATATCGTCTCGAATCTGGAAACAGATACCCAGATACTCACCATACAAGCGCATGGCCTCCTGCTGCGCCTGGGAAGCTCCAGAAAGCAAGGCTCCGATCTGGGCACTGGACCTGAACAAAGATGCAGTCTTGCGTCGGATAACATCAAAATATGGTTCTTCCGCAATCACGTCGGAAGAGATATTATACAACTGAAGCAGTTCACCATCTGCCAGCAACTGACCAATGATGGCGATATTATCCACCACCTTCAAGCTTTTCGTGGAAGCAGAATGCTGAAGCGACTTGCTCAGCAGGTAGTCCCCGACCAGTACTGCGGCCTGGGCCGAAAGCAATGCATTGACAGAAGCCTGACCACGACGCTGGTCGCTCTCATCCACTATGTCATCGTGAACCAGGCTGGCCGTATGCAACTCCTCTATGCTGACAGAAGCATGAAGCACGCGGTCATCAGGCTCAGAGAAAGCACGGGCAACGAGCAGCATGAGAACAGGACGCAAACGCTTACCCTGCCTCTTGCGAATATGCTGGAGGGCAAGATTCAGCAAAGGATTCTCATGCTCAAAATCGGCCTCAAACAAGGTCTCATATCGCATCAAATCATCCTCAACGGGTTTACGAATAAGCGCTAATTCATCCATTACTTTCTATCTAATCTGCAATTATGCCACAAAATTACATAAAAAATCGTTAGTGTCTCACTATTTTTAGTTAATTTTGACGAGAAATTCATTCAAAAAATAATATCAGACCACATGCAGAAACTATTTCTCCTTGACGCCTACGCACTTATATACAGGGCATTCTATGCCTTCATCAAGAATCCACGCATCAATTCCAAGGGCGAGAACACCTCGGCCATCATGGGCTTCATCAATACCCTGGAAGAGGTACTGGAGAAAGAAAAGCCTACCCACATCGGCGTGGCCTTTGATCCCAGTGGCGGTACATTCCGCCATGAGGCCTATCCCCCATACAAGGCCCAGCGCGAGGAAACACCCGAGGCCATCCGCTTTGCCGTTCCCAAAATCAAGGAGATCCTGGCGGCCTACCACATTCCCGTGCTGGAGGTGAAGGGATTCGAGGCCGATGATGTCATCGGTACCCTCTCCCACCAAGCCCACCAGCAAGGCATCGACACCTATATGATGACCCCCGACAAAGACTATGGACAACTTGTCAACGAACATGTCCGCATGTACCGTCCAGCCAAGGGAGGTGACCAGGCCGAGGTGATGGGCATTGAGGAAGTGAACGCCAAGTGGGGCCTGAACAGTCCCTTGCAGGTCATTGACCTACTGGGACTGATGGGTGATTCCAGCGACAACATTCCCGGATGCCCAGGTGTGGGCGAGAAAACCGCAGTCAAGCTCATCAGCGAATACGGAAGCATAGAAGGTCTGCTGGAGAAGAAAGATACGCTGAAAGGTGCCCTTAAAGAGAAAATAGGCAACAACGAGGAGCAGATACGCATGAGCAAATGGCTCGCCACCATCAAGACCGATGTACCCATCACCCTGGACATGGACGAGCTGGCCGTTGAGGAAGCCGACAAGGACGCCCTTCGCAGACTTTATGAAGACCTGGAATTCCAT
>JAZRVZ010000255.1:0-11332 GCA_045599425.1 Bacteroidaceae bacterium
ATGTTTGCCTACGGCTTCCTTCAGATTCCACCTCACGATGGACACCCTTGCTTTCGGCTGTAGCCTTCCCACTGTCAGGGCGGCTTGGGGACTCACACCCGTTAGAATACGTTCGTGCTGGGCGAACAAACAAAATCAAGCAGCTAACTTTGTGTTAACTGCTTGATTTTTCAGCGTGGGCCAGCTAGGGCTTGAACCTAGGACCTCCAGATTATGAGTCTGTTGCTCTAACCAACTGAGCTACAAGCCCGGTGCATTTATTGCCCGGAAGGACACATTTGCGGTTGCAAAATTAGCGCTTTCCACCGAATTATGCAAACGAAATGGGAAGAAATTTGTTTTCAAGGCAGGAAATACCTAATTTTGCAGTATGAAAGCGAACATCAGAAATGTAATATTTGATTTTGGGGGTGTGATTGTAGACCTGTCCATTCAGGCAACCGTCGACGCATTCCGGAAATTGGGAGCCGATACGGAGGGCTTCCTGGGTAAGTACGGCCAGCAGGGGTTGTTCCGGCAACTGGAACTGGGCAGAGTGACACCTGGCGAGTTCTGCAGCAGTCTGTTGCCGGAGATGCCGGAAGAGCGTATCCTTGAAGCCTGGAACAGTATGCTGACGGGGATTCCCCTGCGCAGGCTCCAGGCACTGAACCTACTGAAGGAACGCTATCACATCTCACTGCTCAGCAACACGAACGACATACATTGGGACTACTCCCTGAAGGAGCATTTCCTCAGACAGGGATATGACCCGGAGAAGTTGTTTGAACACATCTTCCTGTCACAAAGGCTTCACCTGGCCAAACCGGGCCGTGAGATCTTCGAGGAGGTTCTCCGGCAGAGTGGCTATGAGGCCGGGGAGACGCTGTTCGTGGATGATTCTGAAGCCAACTGCAAGGCCTTTGCGGAATTGGGGGTGCAGACTTTCACACCCAGGTACCCGGATGAGTGGATGCAAAGGCTCTGTCCATCGGTGGCCAGTATCGGTTTCTTCGACGGCGTGCATGAGGGGCACAAGTACCTGATCAGGCAGGTGCAGGGGTTGGCATGCGACAGGGGGATGGATGCCCAGCTGATTACGTTTGACCGCCATCCCAGGGAGGTACTGCAGTCAGATTACGTACCCCAGTTGCTGACCTCCAGCAAAGAAAAGCTACAGCTGGTCCGTGCTGCAGGGATTGAACGGGTGGAGGTGCTGGGTTTCAGCCAGGAGATGAGTCGGCTTACGGCCAGGGAGTTCATGCAGGAGGTGCTGCATGACAGACTGGGCGTGAAGGTGCTGGTGATGGGCTATGACCACCGGTTTGGCCGGGATGGCGGATCGCACGAAGACTATGTGAGATGGGGACGGGAGACGGGAATTGAAGTAATCAGGGGTGAAGAGCTGCCCGATGGGCACGTGAGCAGCAGCGAGTGCCGGAGAAGACTGCAGGAAGGGGATGTGGAGAAAGTCTCGGAACTGCTGGGATATCGCTACCTGCTGACCGGTCGTGTGGGTGAGGGACACCACATCGGGCACAGGCTGGGATTCCCAACGGCCAACGTCATACCGGAGAGGGGGAAGGTTGTTCCCGGCAAGGGGGTATATGCCGTCTGGGTACGACTGGATGACGGTTCCACGAAGAAAGGTATGCTGAACATAGGCAAGCGCCCCACCCTGGACAACGGGGCGGATACCAGCATCGAGGTTCATCTGATTGATTTCAAAGGAAATCTGTATGGAAGGACGCTGCAACTGACCTTCGTACGACGCCTCCGTGACGAAAGGAAATTTGACTCCCTGGAGGAATTGCAGGAGCAGCTCACGACGGACAGGAACCAGGTCCTGGCCCTACTGTCAGAAGAGGCGCTGGGTAAAGCGCAGTTCGAAGACGGGGAAGCACCTGAGCCTTGAGGCAATGTTGACATAGCGCTTCACCTGACCATCCAGCTTGTAGAGGTCGCGCGCAAGGTCCACTCCGTCGTGGGTGATCAGTCTGGGGATGCCACCCCACATCATGGCTCCCATGTCGACGGAGACCTGCGAGCGCTTGTCCCGGCTGACGGCACCGCTGTAGCCTATGCCCACATAGGGACGGATCTTGTTGGCAAAGGCATTGACCTTGACCATGTTGGATTCCAGGTCTGGCAGGATGCGGTAGGCACCGCCGGGAGCGAATCCGAGTTCCTTGTTCTTCTCCTCATCCGTACTGTAGACCAGATCGCCTTCATGGAAACGCACGGATCCACGCTCATGTACCAGTACCATCTCGTACTGCGTGGGACTGCCAGGCTCCTCGTCAAGTTCATAGATGTCATGATCCCACAGGATGTCCTGCTTGGCATAGTAGTCCTCCTTGAAATAGCCAACCAGCATGGAAAGGGTGCCGTAGGCCTTGAATCCATCATAGATCATGGGATGGAAATCCGCCGACACGTGCATGTTGGTCTTGTCGTTGTCGTACTGGTACATGGGTTGCTGGTTCATGCAGCGCCAGTACATCTCATTGTACATCTTCACGGAAAGCAGCGAGATCATGCCTTCCTGGGTGTTGTAGGCCTTGGCCACATGGGAACGGCCGGCATAGAAACCCACGGTGGCATGCCAGTTCTTCTTCTGGAAGGGAAAGACGTCAAACATCAGTTTGAAGTTGTGGAAACGGGGACTGCCCATCATATCGACATGATCAGCCACCTCCGTGCCCATGAAGCCCTTGAAGAAGTTACGCATGTTGTTGAAACGCTCCTCCTGCTCTTCAGGATCCACCTTGCTGGAACCGTTGACCAGCTGTACGTTGAACCGCATCCGATATTCGAACCGGGGCATGAAGGTTCCGCCGGCACGAACGCGCAGATACTTGCTGGCCGGCATGGCCAGGTCGAATCCGAGGCCTGTGGAGCCCACCGTAAAGGAAGCGTCCAGATGATTGAACAGTTGTCGGTCACCCTGGGCATGGGCGGAAAAGGTCGCGGTGAGCAGACCAATGAGAACAAGTATCTTTTTCATGGTGTTGGATTGTTTCAGGATTGAAAAGGGCAGGAGCGGAGGCCTTTCCCCCACTTCTGCCTTTCATGTGTGGGTATGGAGATTACTTGATGTTACCTACCTTGATCAGGTACTCGGCAATCTGCACGGCATTCAGGGCTGCACCCTTCTTGATCTGGTCGCTGACGAGCCAGAAGGTGATGCCGTTGGGGTTGGCCAGATCCTTGCGGATACGGCCCACGAAGACGTCGTCGCATCCCTCGTGGAAGAGGGGCATGGGATAAACCTTGTTCTGGGGATCATCCTCCAGCTGCAGGCCGTTGCCGTTGCGGATGGCCTCCTTGAACTCCTCTACGCTGACGGGACGCTCGGTCTCGGCCCAGACACTCTCGCTATGGCAACGGAGTGAGGGGACGCGTACACACATGGCCGAGCAGTCGGCATCGGTGTGCATGATCTTCTTCGTCTCATTGTACATCTTCATCTCCTCCTTGGTATAGCCATTCTCGGTGAAGACGTCGATCTGGGGAATCACGTTGAAGGCCAGCTGGTAGGCGAACTTCTCGATGGTGGGCTCCTCACCGGCCAGCACCTGACGATACTGCTCGAAGAGCTCCTTCATGGCTGCCGCACCGGCACCGCTGGCTGCCTGGTAGGAGGCAACGTGGATGCGCTTGATGTGGCTGATGTTCTCCAGAGCCTGGAGGGCAACGACCATCATGATGGTGGTGCAGTTGGGGTTGGCGATGATGTTGCGGGGACGATTGAGGGCGTCCTCTGCATTGCACTCTGGCACGACCAGGGGCACGTCGGCATCCATTCGGAAGGCGCTGCTGTTGTCAATCATCACGGCACCATACTTCGTGATGGTCTCGGCAAACTCCTTGCTTGTACCGCCACCTGCACTGGTGAAGGCTATGTCTACGTCCTTGAAATCATCGTTGTGCTGCAGAAGCTTCACCTCGATCTCCTTGCCACGGAAGGTGTACTTCGTACCTGCACTGCGCTGGCTGCCGAAGAGCACCAGCTCGTCAAGGGGGAAATTTCTCTCGTCAAGCACGCGCAGGAACTCCTGTCCCACTGCACCGCTCGCACCTACAATTGCTACTTTCATACACTATTGAATTTTGTGATAATCTGCCGTCAACCTCCTTGTGAGGGACTTGTCGCTGTTCTTTTGAAATTGTTATGCACTCTGTTTCCGGCACAAATTTACATAAATTATTATAAATAGGTATATCAATGACCATAAATTCATTAAAAATCCGTATCTTTGTACCCAAATAGAGGAGAAAGTGGCCTTTCGCGCACGCTTTGGCACTCCCATAACCGCCCGGCCACGCATCCGGAACAACCTTGCCGGAGGGGATTCCGCACCATCGGCTCCCCCGCCGTCCGGCAAGTCACGATGCATCCATTTCACATGACAAGCACACAGACCATAGGCAATCCACTCGTTACCGACCCCACATGGATATTCTTCCTTGTGCTCATGGTCATACTCTGTGCACCGCTCCTGCTGAGGCGCCTGCGCATCCCGCATGTCATCGGACTCATCCTGGCCGGCATACTGCTGGGCCAGTACGGACTGAACATCCTGGAACGCGACAATTCCTTTGAGCTTTTCGGCAAGGTGGGCATCTACTTCATCATGTTCCTGGCCGCCCTGGAGCTGGACATGGGCAGCGTGATGCGCTACGGCAGGGCCGGCGTGAGGTTTGGCATACTGACCTTCCTGGTGCCATTCGTCATGGGTACCGCAGCCGCCCATCATCTCCTGGGCTATCCCGTAGCCACCTCACTGATGCTGGGTTCGCTGTTCTCCTCGCACACCCTGGTCAGCTACCCCATCGTGGGCCGATACGGCATGGGCAAGCACCGTTCCGTAGTCATCTCCGTGGTGGCCACGGCCTTCACCACCTTCCTGTCCCTGCTGACCCTGGCCCTGGTCGTGGGCAGCCAGACCCCCGACTCTGACATGACTTACTGGCTGCTTTTTGCCGCCAAGTGCCTGATATACGGATTCGTCATCATCTTCTTCTATCCGAGGCTGGGACGATGGTTCCTGCGTCGGTACGATGATTCCGTCATGCAGTTCATCTTTGTCCTTGCGCTGGTCTTCTTCAGCGCAGCACTGGCTGAACTGAGCGGACTGGAGGGCATCCTGGGTGCCTTCCTGGCCGGACTGGCCGTCAACCGACTCATCCCCCACACCTCTCCCCTGATGAACAGACTGGAGTTTGTGGGAAACGCCCTCTTCATTCCCTATTTCCTGATCGGAGTGGGCATGATCATCGACGTGAGGGTACTGCTGAGCGACATCAGCACAATCAAGGTCGTGACCGTGATCGTGGCCACAGCCATCGCGAGCAAGTGGATCGCAGCCTGGCTGATGAACCTCAACAAGGCCGGATCGGCCGCTTCACGCACCCTGATGTTCGGCCTGAGCAACGCCCATGCGGCGGGAGCCCTGGCCATCGTCATGATCGGAACGGATCCGCGGGTGAACCTGATGGACAGTTCCATCCTGAATGCCGTGGTAATGCTCATCCTCTTCTCGTGCATCATCAGTGGCCTGGCCACCAGTCGCGGTGCGCTGAAACTGGCTCTGTCCGATACGGAGCTGAAGGAGAACCGGGGCTCCTACCACGGCAAGTGCCTCATCACCTACGACCACCAGGAAACCGTGGCCACGCTCACCCAGCTGGCCATCATGATACGCAATCCCTTCGTGCCCGACAGTCTCATGGGTCTGAGCGTGACCTTTGACGATGAGAGCGAAGGCAACAAGTCCACGGACAGCAAGGTCCTGCGTCGCGACAAGCGAAACCTGGACCAGGCTGCCCACATAGCCGCCTCGGCCGACGTGGCCATGACAACCCTGAGCCGTGTCAGTACGAACGTGGCTTCAGGTATCCTGCACACCATGAAGGAATACAACGTGGGTGAGGTCGTCCTGGGCATGCACCTCGTGCGCGTAGCACCTGAGGAACGGCCGGAGGCCCACACAGCCGACGAAGACGGAGCAGCGGGCGAGAACCTGAGGCCCGGCATGTCCCTTGGAAATGTGGTGGAAGGCGTCATAGCAGGATCGCATCGCGAAGTCATGGTCGTCCACCTCCTTGTCCCGCCAGGCACACTGCGCAACCTTGTCGTGGTCATCCCCCAGAAGGCGGAGTATGAGGTGGGTTTCTACAAATGGCTGGAGCACATCTGTCGCCTGGGCGAACAACTGGACTGTCACCTCTGCTTCCATGCCTTTGCAGAGACCCTCCGCTTCATCGGCAGATACATGGAGGAGAAGCACCCCAATGTACGTACTGAATTTGAGGGCATGACGTCATGGGACGAGCTGCTGGAGCTCAGCAACAGACTTGGCAGCAACGACATGCTTGTAGTCATCGCCTCGCGCCCGGGCTTCATCTCCTACAGTCCCGCCCTCAGGCTCCTGCCCCAGCAGCTCAGCCAGAACTTCAAGAAGACCAGCCTCATGCTGCTCTATCCCGACCAGTGGGGAGATCCCAGCGAAAGCCTTTCCGTCTTCTCGCCCAACGGCATGGCCGTGACGCGAGGCACCCCCACCACCCTGGGACAGCTCATCGGACTGAATCCCAAGAAAGCAACCAAGAAGAAACGCAAGAAGAAATCATGATACAACTTAGGAATATCACCAAGTCCTTTGGCAGCCTCCAGGTGCTGAAGGGCATCAACCTGGACATCAACCAGGGTGAGATTGTCACCATTGTGGGAGCCAGCGGCGCAGGCAAAACGACCCTCCTGCAGATCATGGGTACCCTGGACAAGGCCGACACGGGAACCATCATCATTGACGGAGTGGACGTAGGCAGCCTCAGCCAGAAGCGACTGAGCCATTTCCGCAACCAGAAGATCGGCTTCGTCTTCCAGTTCCATCAGCTCCTGCCCGAGTTCACGGCACTGGAGAACATCATGATCCCCGCCTTCATCGGGGGAATGGGCAAGAAGGAGGCCCGCCAAAGGGCCGAGGAACTGTTGGCCTTCATGGGCCTGACCGACCGTGCCTCGCACAAGCCGGCCGAGCTCTCCGGCGGCGAGAAGCAGCGCGGGGCCGTGGCCCGCGCCCTGATGAACCGTCCCGCCGTCATCATGGCCGACGAGCCGAGCGGCAGCCTGGACAGCAGGAACAAGGAGGAACTGCACCGCCTCTTCTTTGAGTTGCGCGACAAGATGGGCCAGACCTTCGTCATCGTGACGCACGACGAGACCCTTGCCTCCATCTCCGACCGCACCATACACATGAAGGACGGCATCATCTTTGCCGACACGGCAGACAAGCAGGCGCCGCAGGAGACCGAAAACAACACGACAGAAGAAACAAACGAACATGAGTAAGATAGAAATAGGAAAATACAACGAGCTGCAGGTTCTGCGCAAGGTGGACTTTGGCTATTACCTGAAAGGCAACGACCGTACCGGCGACATCCTGCTGCCCAACAACGAGATTGATGCCGAAAACCTGGCCGCCCTGGAGGCTGGGAGTGACCTGCTCAGCGTATTCATCTACCTGGACCAGGAGGAGCGGCTCATTGCCACCACCCGCAAGCCAATGGCACAAGTCGGCGACTTCGCCTTCCTCGAGGTGGCCTGGGTCAACAACTACGGCGCCTTCCTGAACTGGGGCCTGATGAAAGACCTCTTCGTACCCTTCCGTGAACAGAAGATGAAGATGCAGAAGGGACAGGGGTACATCGTTCACGTACACATGGATGAGGAGAGCTACCGGATCATGGCCAGCGCCAAGGTGGAGCGCTACCTCAGCACCGAGCGCCCGCCCTACAACCGGGGCGACGAGGTGGACATCCTGGTGTGGCAGAAGACCGACCTGGGCCTGAAGGTCATCGTGGACAACCAGTACCAGGGCCTGCTCTACGATGATCAGGTCTTCCGCAACGTACGTACCGGCGACCGCACCAAGGCCTACATTGAATGGGTACGTCCCGATGGCAAGATCGACCTCATTCTGCAGCGCAAGGGACAGGCAGCCGTACGCGACTTCTCCTACGACCTCCTTGACTATCTCCGTCAGAACAACGGCCACAGCGTTCTGGGCGACAAGTCCAGTCCCGAGGACATCTACGCCGTCTTCGGCGTCAGCAAGAAGGTCTTCAAGAAGGCCGTGGGCGACCTCTACAAGAAGCGTAAGATCACCATCAGCGAGGACGGCATCCGACTAGTATAGAGCATCTAGGATTTCCAGAATGTCTAGAGCTTCTACATCTTCCAGAACTTCTAGCTCCCCCAAAGCAAATAACCTTAAAACCAAAACACATGAATAACCTGAAACACAAACTCTTTGGCCTCGCCCTGCTGGGAATCCTCCCCCTGGCTGGCCACGCCCAGTCGGCCGACTCCGGCTATCCCATCACCCCCGTACCCTTCACCGCAGTGAAGGTAACCCCCGGCACCTTCTGGGGACAGCGCCTCGAGGCCAGCCGCAACGTCACCATTCCCCTGGCCTTCAGCAAGTGCGAGGAGGAGCACCGCTACGAGAACTTCGAGCAGGCTGCCCAGCACATCAAGGATCCCGGCAAGACCTTCAAGGTCACGATGGGATACTCCTTCGACGACACCGACCCCTACAAGACACTGGAGGGTGCCAGCTACCTCTATCAGACCTATCCTAATGCCCAGATCAATGGCATGCCCATCGACAAGTACATGGACAAGGTCATTGCCATCATCGCCTCCGGCCAGGAGCTCGACGGCTATCTCTACACTGCCCGCACCCAGAACCCAGCCGCGCCTCATCAGTGGGCCGGAACCAAACGCTGGGAAAAGGTGGAGGACCTTTCCCATGAGTTCTACAACCTCGGCCACCTCTGCGAGGCTGCCGTGGCACACTACAATGCCACCGGCAAGACCAGCCTGCTCAACATTGCCAAGGCATACGCCGACTGCGTTTGCCGCGAGGTAGGCAAGAATCCCGGTCAGGCCAAGGTCGTACCCGGCCATCAGATCGCAGAGATGGGCCTGGCCAAGCTCTACACCGCCACCCATGACCAGAAGTACCTCGAGCAGGCCAGGTTCTTCCTGGAGCAGCGCGGTAAGGTAGATCCCACCTGGCAGCGTCGCCGTGGCGGCATGTACGATGCCCAGGGCTATCTACACAAGATCGACGAGTACGCCCAGAGCCACAAGCCCGTCCTGGAACAGGATGAGGCTGTGGGTCACGCCGTTCGTGCCGGCTATATGTACGCCGGTATGGCTGATGTGGCTGCCCTCACCGGCGACACCGCCTATATCAATGCCATCGACCGCATCTGGGACAACATCGTAGGCAAGAAGTTCTATGTGACCGGCGGCGTGGGCGCCACCTCCAGCGGCGAGGCCTTCGGCGAGAACTACGAGCTGCCCAACATGTCGGCCTACTGCGAGACCTGTGCCGCCATTGCCCAGGTATACCTCAACTACCGGCTCTTCCTGCTGCACGGCGAAAGCAAATACTACGACGCCCTGGAGCGCAGCCTCTACAATGGCGTCATCTCCGGTATCAGCATCGATGGCGGCAACTTCTTCTACCCCAACCCCCTCCAGTCCATGGGTCAGCACCAGCGTCAGGCCTGGTTCGGCTGTGCCTGCTGTCCTTCCAATGCAGCCCGCTTCATTCCCTCCCTGCCCCAGTACATCTATGCCGTGAAGGACAACGCACTCTACGTCAACCTCTTCGCAGGCAATGAGACCACCGTCAAGGTAGGCGGCAGGAAGGTCACTCTGGAGCAGCAGACCCAGTACCCCTGGAACGGCGACGTGCAGATGACCCTGAAGAAGGTCAGCGGACAGATGACCCTGAAGATCCGCATCCCCGGCTGGGTACGCGGACAGGTTGTGCCCAGCGACCTCTATCACTTTGCCGACGGCAAGCACCTCGGCTACACCGTCAAGGTGAACGGTGAGGCCGTGGAGAGCCAGCTCCAGGACGGCTACTTCATCATCGACCGCAAGTGGAAGGCCGGCGACAAGGTGCAGGTACACTTCGACATGGAGCCCCGCGTCGTACGTGCCAACGGCAAGGTCAGCCAGGACAAGGGTCAGGTCAGCGTGGAGCGCGGTCCGCTGGTCTACTGCGCCGAGTGGTGCGACAACAGCTGCGATGTCCTCTCCGTACTGATGAACCAGGAGCCAAAGTTCAAGCTGGGCAACAAGGAGATCATGCAGACCCAGGTCCAGACCCTTGTCACCGACGCCCAGACCCTCAAGTTCGCCGAGAACGGTAAGCTCACCGCCACCGACGAGACCCTCACCCTCATCCCCTACTACGCCTGGGCACACCGTGGACGTGGCAACATGACGGTATGGATACCCATCGACCTCAGCGCCACCAAGCCCTCACTGCCTCCCACACTGGCTTCACAGGCCAAGGTCACCGCCTCCGTGCGCAACCTCCCCTCACTCTCGTCCATCAACGACCGACTCATCCCTGCCGACGGCAACGACCGCTCCATCCCCTACACCCACTGGTGGCCCAAAAACAACTCCACCGAATGGCTGGCCTACGAGTTCAGGGAGGCAACCACCATCACCACCTCCACCGTCTACTGGTACGACGACCAGCCCTGGCAGGGCTGCAAGGTACCCGACAGCTGGAAGCTCTACTACCAGGACCAGGCTGGACAGTGGAAGGAAGTGCCCAACCCCTCAGCCTATCCCACCGACAAGGGCGTAGCCTGCACCGTATCCTTCTCGCCCGTCAAGACCAAGGCCGTCAAGCTGGAGATCGTCCAGCCTGTGGACAAGTCCTGCGGAGTGTTTGAGTGGAGCGTGAAGTAAGAAAAACAGCCCCCTGCCCACCGAAGGGGGCTGTTTTTTCAAAAAAATCCCCTGAATCTATTGCAGATTCAAAAAAAAGTCGTACCTTTGCATCCGGAAACAAGGAAACAACCACCTTGACCTCACACATGGCGCTTTCGTCTAGCGGCTAGGACACATGCCTCTCACGCATGGAACACGGGTTCGATTCCCGTAGGCGCTACCAAGAAGACTCAACCGCAAGTTGAGTCTTTTTCTTATGCCGTGTTCTATATATTGGGTCAAATGATGGGGTCAGCGGATGATGTAGAGAGCAGCGAGAGCCAATACCCCCTTTTGACGTTTTGACGCTTTGACGCTCTGACGCTCTGACGTTCGAAAAACCCCACTACGGCAGTCCTGTCGTAATGGGGATTCGGGCAGCTACATGTGTGCCATGCAGCTCGTAGTGCCCAGTGCCGTGGCTATGGCGGTGAGAATGCTGATGAATATCTGCACCAGCCATCTTATGCTTTCTTTCTACATAATGAAGTGTTTTAGGTTGTTGCTAATTGCCAGCCACTTGCTACATCTTCGCGGTTG
>JAZRVZ010000256.1:0-2188 GCA_045599425.1 Bacteroidaceae bacterium
ATCGTGGGCTACGGCAACATTGGCCGCTACACCCTGCAGGCCCTGCAGGCAGCCCCCGACATGGAGATTGTTGGCGTGGTACGTCGCGCCGGTGCAGAGAACCGTCCCGCCGAGCTGGCAGACTATGCCGTAGTAAAGGACATCCAGGAGCTGGGTAAGGTCGATGTGGCCATCCTTGCCACTCCCACCCGCAGCGTGGAGGAGTATGCCCTGAAGTGCCTCGCCCTGGGCATCAACACCGTGGACAGCTTTGACATCCACGGCCAGATTGTAGATCTCCGCCGCTCGCTCGATGCCGCCGCCAAGAAGGCCGGTGCTGTCTGCATCATCTCTGCAGGATGGGATCCCGGAAGCGACTCCATCGTACGCACCCTTATGGAGAGCCTCGCTCCCAAGGGTATCAGCTATACCAACTTCGGCCCTGGCCGCTCGATGGGACACAGCGTCTGCGTGCGCAGCAAGGCTGGTGTGAAGGATGCCCTGAGCATGACCATCCCTGTAGGCGAGGGTATCCATCGCCGCATGGTGTACGTTGAACTGGAGGAGGGTGCCGACCTGCAGGAGGTAACCGCTGCCATCAAGGCCGATCCCTACTTCGCCAGCGATGAGACCCATGTCTTCCAGGTTGAGAGCGTGGATGCGCTGAACGATGTTGGTCATGGCGTGAACCTTGTTCGCAAGGGTGTGAGCGGCCAGACCCACAACCAGCTCTTCGAGTTCAATATGAAGATCAACAACCCCGCCCTCACCGCACAGGTACTCGTCAACGTGGCCCGTGCCAGCATGAAGCAGCAGCCCGGTGCCTACACCATGATCGAGATTCCCGTCATTGACTACCTGCCCGGCGACCGTGAGAGCATCATCCGTCACCTGGTATAATATTGATGGAACAGACACAGACCAATTTTCTGTAACCTGAATCAAAATATCAGAAACACACACAAGGCATGGCAAGGCTCGCGACGGGTCTTGCCATGTTTCGTCTCAAGCCTTTTCCCCCGACAGGCTGCCAACGGATTACTGGCATCTGAGAACTGTGGATTGGGGATCTGTGAAGGGGGCTGCCTGTCTGGTCCAACGGGACAGGCTGGGGAGTAAACAACGAGGGTGCGCCTGGACAAAGCCGGGCACACCCTCGTATGTTTGAGCTTATGAAGAATGTTGCGGTCTATTCCTTATCCTGTGGGAGGACAAGGTTCAGCAGCACGGCAAGCAGGAATACAACAGCCACGCAGTTCTGGGCAAAGACGGTCTGGATGATTTCTGGGAAAATCTGGAACATGTCCGATGCGGCGGTGAATCCCAGTCCGATGCTCAGGGAGGTGGATACGATGATCATGTTGCGCTGGCTGAAGCCGCACTTGGCCATCATGCCAAAACCGGCGAAAAGGATAGAACCGAACATCATGATGGTACAGCCACCCAGGACGGCCTGGGGAATGGTAGTGAGGATGTAGCCAACGATGGGGAAGATGCCTCCCAGGATCATGATGCAGGCGCCGGTGGCAATGGCAAAGCGGTTGACAACCTTGGACATGGCAGCAAGTCCTACGTTCTGGCTGAACGATGTGATGGGGGTGCAACCGAAGACGCCTGCCATGGTGCTGACAAATCCGTCGCATGCGATGGAGCCTGAGAGTTCACGCTGGGTAATGTCACGGTTCAGGGCACCGGAGGCAAGTGCGGTGCTGTCACCGATGGTCTCGGTGGCAGATACAAGGAAGATGGCAATGATGGAAAGGATGGCTCCAACCTTGAATTCGGGTGCAAATGGAAGCAGGCGGGGCAGGGCAACAGCCTGACAGTTGCTGATGCCGTCGAAGTCAATCACACCCATGCAGATGGACAGGATGTAGCCCACGATGAGGCCAACCAGTACGGACAGGGAACGCAGGAATCCGCGTGCAAAGACCTGACAGAGGAGACAGGTGAGCAGCGTGACGGTACCGATGATCCAATGGTGCTGTGCACCGAAGTCAGCCACGCCCTGGCCTCCGGCAAAGGAGTTTGCTCCAATGGGCAGGAGGGAGAATCCGATGGAAATGACCACCGTGGCTGCCACGACGGGTGAGATGATTTTGATCCAGTACTTGGCAAAGAGGCCCAGCAGGCCTTCAACCAGTCCGCCCACGATGACTGCGCCCATCAGGACGCCCATGCCTTGCGAGGCGGCAATGGCAATGGCCAG
>JAZRVZ010000257.1:0-9530 GCA_045599425.1 Bacteroidaceae bacterium
CCTGTGCCACATCGTCCGCGTCCTCCCTGTTGCCGAAGAAGTCGCGACCGACGGCGACCATCACGTCGCGCATCTCTGCTGCTATCTGTTCAAACTCCTGTTGTGTCATTCTACTCTTATAAGCGTTGCAAAGATACAAAAGTTAAGTTGGAAACGACGATTTTTTATGAAATAGTTTGTGTGGGAGGTCAGTGTGCTCATTTTTATCCCCCTCA
Source organism: Bacteroidaceae bacterium (assembly GCA_045599425.1). Classification (GTDB taxonomy): domain Bacteria; phylum Bacteroidota; class Bacteroidia; order Bacteroidales; family Bacteroidaceae; genus Physcousia. Next base: position 216 of record JAZRVZ010000257.1, read on the forward strand.
AGATAAATAATGTACGCGATAATTTGCCGGAGTCGGGGAAATGTGCTACCTTTGTATCATAAAACGGTAAAAAGATGAAAGGTTCCCTGATTTCTACATATATGCGCTTCGTGGTGATGGTCCTGCTGGCCGTCGCTCCCGCCCTGATGTGGGGGCAGGAGGCCGACTCGCTGCAGTCCGACCTGCAGGAGGTGAACGTCCAGGCCATGACGGGCAGTCGCTACGACGGCAGCATCCAGAGCCGGGAAGTCATCGGCAAGGGTGAACTGATCCGTGCCGCCTGTTGCAACCTGGGCGAAAGCTTCACGAACAGCGCCTCGGTGGACGTGTCGTATGCCGATCCCACAACTGGCGTGCGTCAGGTGAAGCTGCTGGGATTGAGCGGCACCTACGTGCAGATGATGACGGAGAACATCCCCACCTTTCGTGGCCTTTCGCAACCCTATGCCCTGACCTTCGTGCCCGGTCCCTGGCTGAGCAGCATACAGGTGAGCAAGGGTGCCAGCAGCGTGAAGAACGGCTACGAAAGTATGACGGGTCAGATCAACATTGAGTACCTGAAGCCGCAGTCGGTGGATGCCCTGCGCGTCAATGCCTACCTGAACAACAAGCTTGGCTACGAGTGGAATGTGGACGGCAACAGGCACTTCGGGGAGAAGGGCCGTTGGAGTGCGGGAATCCTGCTGCACGGCGACCGCAACGTTATTCAGCGTGACATGAATGGTGACGGGTTCCGCGATGAACCGACCGGATACCAGTGGAATGCCATGCTGCGACTAGCATACGTGTCCCCCAAGTACATCATGCAGTTGCGCGGTTCTGCCATTGTTGACAGCAAGACGGGCGGGCAGAAGGAAAAGCGCTACTGGCAGGATGCGGGCAGCGGTCCTGTGGGCTGGCAGCATGAGGCGGGGAAGTATGTGATAGATACGGATAATCATAGGTTGGACCTGCATCTGAAGAATGCCTACATATTCAATGAGGAGAAGGATGGCAACGTGGCGCTCATATTAAGCGGGGAGAGGCAACGACTGGAAATGGCCGGGACGATGAGTCCGGATTATGAGGTGTTGCAGAACAATCTGTATGCCTCGTTGCTGTTTGAGGAACAGTTTACGCCAGGGCATGGACTGTCGGCAGGCTTGAGTCTGGTGCGTGACAATTTTACAGAGGAGCATGTCTGGACGGGTGGCAGCTATAGCGGAATGGAACAGGTGCAAGACATGTCGCCAAGGGAAACCACGGCAGGTGCCTACGCCCAGTACACCTTTACCCTGGACGACAAGCTGACCTTGATGGCTGGGCTGCGTGCCGACCACAGCAACCTCCACGGCAACTTCGTCACGCCCCGTGCCCACCTCCGCTGGCATCCGGCAGAGTGGTTCACCGTCAGGGCCTCGGCAGGCAAGGGATATCGCACCCCTCACCTCTATCCCGAAATGCATTATCTGATGGCCAGTAACCGCCAGTGGTGGGTGCAGAGCGGCAACCTGCCGCAGGAGGAGAGTTGGAACACGGGTACGTCGATGCGCTTCGACATCCCCCTCTTCGGCAGGACGCTGGAACTGAATGCCGACTACTACTATACGCGCTTCCAGCAACAGTTGGTGGTGGATCGCGATGCGGATGCCCACAGCATCCTGTTCTACGCCTTGCCCGAGGGTGGCAAGTCCTTCAGCCACTGCCTGCAGCTGGATGCCACCTATCCGTTCTTCGAGGGCTTCGAACTGACGGCGGCCTGGCGACTGAACCATGCCCGCACCACCTATCAGGACGGAAGGTTGCGCGAGTTGCCGCTGACCAGTCGCTGGAAGGGGCTGGCAACGGTCACGTACAAGACGCCGCTGGAGTTGTGGCAGTTTGATGTGACCTGTCAGGTAAACGGCCCGGGCAGGATGCCGGATCCGTGCCGGATTAAACATCTTTGCAAGAGTGCTTGGGAGCCGGAGTACAAGGCCTTCCCGCAACTCTCGGCCCAGGTAACCCGCTTCTTCCGTTGGGGCAGCATCTATGCCGGCGGCGAGAACCTGACCAACTTCCACCTCATGCACCCCATCATCTCGGCCGACAATCCCATGAGTCCGGACTTCGACTCGAACATGATCTGGGGTCCCACACACGGAGCTATGGGTTATGTGGGTGTGAGGTTTAATCTGGAGAAGTATTAAGACCCCCAACTTGACACATACTCGTAGTGACATTCAGTCACTACGACTTCCCTATAGGGGGAGACATCACTGAAGAATTAAAAATTAAGAAAGATATGAAGAAGGTTTTATTTGCCGTGGCCATGATGGCCGCTGTTTCTGCTCATGCCAAGGACATCCACAAGTTGGTGGTGAAGACCACGCCTGAGATGCACTGCGAGAACTGTGAGAACAAGATCAAGAAGAACGTGCGCTTCGCCAAGGGCGTGAAGAGCATCGAGACCAGCCTGAAGGATCAGACTGTGACCATTGAGTATGATGCCGAGAAGGGCACGCAGGCCGGCATCACGAAGGAGTTCAAAAAGATTGGCTTCGAGGTGAAGGTGGTGAGCGACAAGAAACAGGAAGAGAAGAAGAAGTGAACGTCCGAAAGCAGGCTTTAGGGTCGCAAACACGCGACTTTCATGATAAATTGCCATTGGAACGTGTCTTTTCGTTTTTAATTTGTAATTTATTTGCTTTCGTCAAAGATAATTTATAACTTTGCAGTTCAATTCGCCCTCAATAGGGTACTTTAATAAAAAATAAGGTAAAAAGCAAGATATGAAACATCAGCTTAGGAGTGCAGTTTGCACCGAAGGTCGCCGTATGGCCGGAGCCCGCGCACTGTGGGTGGCCAATGGTATGAAGCGCGAGCAGTTTGGCAAGCCCATCATCGCCATCGTAAACAGTTTCACCCAGTTTGTTCCCGGACATACCCATCTGCATGAGATCGGCCAGATCGTGAAGGCCGAGATTGAGGCAATGGGTTGCTATGCCGCCGAGTTCAATACGATTGCCGTGGACGATGGTATCGCCATGGGTCACGACGGCATGCTCTATTCGCTGCCCAGCCGTGACATCATTGCCGACAGCGTGGAGTACATGGTGAATGCCCACAAGGCCGATGCCATGGTGTGCATCTCCAACTGTGACAAGGTGACTCCCGGCATGCTGATGGCTGCCATGCGCCTGAACATCCCTGCCGTGTTCGTGAGTGGCGGTCCCATGGAGGCCGGTAAGGTGAACGGCGAGAATGCCGACCTGATCACGGCCATGATCAAGGGTGGTGACCCCACCGTGAGCGATGAGGAACTGGAGGTGGTGGAGCACTCGGCCTGTCCCGGTTGCGGTGCCTGCTCGGGTATGTTCACGGCCAACTCGATGAACTCCCTGACCGAGGCCTTAGGTTTCTCCCTGCCCGGTAACGGATCAATCCTGGCTACCCACGTCAACCGCATCCAGCTCTTCAAGGATGCTGCCAGGATCATCGTGAAAAATGCCATGGCCTACTATGAGGACGGTGATGAGAGCGTGCTGCCTCGCAGCATTGCTACCCGTCAGGCTTTCCTGAACGCCATGACGCTGGACATCGCCATGGGCGCATCCACCAACACCGTGCTGCATCTGCTGGCCGTTGCCCAGGAAGGTGGCGTGGACTTCAAGATGCAGGATATCGATGCCCTCTCCCGCAAGGTGCCCTTCCTCTGCAAGCTTTCGCCCAACTGGCAGAAGTACAGCATCCAGGAGGAGAATCGTGCCGGTGGTATCCTGGGTATCATGGGTGAATTGGCCAAGGGCAACCTGCTCGACCTTACCTGCAAGCGCGTAAATGGTGCTACGCTGGGCGAGGACATCAAGAAATACAGTATAACCGGCGACACCATCGATCCCGAGGCTGACCGCATCTATCACTCTGCTCCCGCTGGCAAGTTCTCTACCAGGATGGGTAGTCAGGACACGCGCTGGGAGAGTCTGGATACCGATCGCGAGAACGGTTGTATCCGCGACATCGAGCATGCCTATACGAAGGATGGTGGCATGGCTGTGCTATTCGGTAACATTGCACAGGACGGTTGCGTCGTGAAGACCGCAGGTGTGGCTCCCGAGCTGTGGCACTTCGAAGGCCCTGCCGTAGTATTCGACTCCCAGGAAGATGCCTGTGAGGGCATTCTGGGCGGCAAGGTGAAGAAGGGTGACTGCGTAGTCATCACCCACGAGGGTCCCAAGGGTGGCCCTGGTATGCAGGAGATGCTCTATCCCACCTCTTATATCAAATCCATGCACATGGGCAAGGAGTGCGCCCTGATCACGGACGGCCGTTTCAGCGGAGGTACCAGTGGTCTTTCCATCGGTCACATCAGTCCTGAGGCTGCCAGCGGTGGTAATATCGGCAAGATCAAGGACGGTGACATTATCGTCATCGACATTCCCAGTCGCAGCATCAATGTGAAGTTGAGCGATGAGGAACTGGCCGCCCGTCCTCAGCAGCCCCTGAAGCGCAACCGTGTCGTGTCCAAGGCCCTGCGTGCCTACGCCCAAAGCGTGGCCAGCGCCGACAAGGGTGGTGTACGTATTATTGACTAAAAACTAAAGATTCTAAAGGCCTTAAAGTCCTTATCCTAAGGACTCTAAAGGCCCTAAAGTCTCCAAAACAAAAGAAGAATGGAATTAATTAGCGGTGCAGAAGCCATGATGCGTTCCTTGGAGGACCAGGGAGTCGATGTACTTTTCGGTTATCCGGGCGGCGCCATCATGCCTACCTATGATGCACTCTACGATCATAAGGAAAAGCTGAACCACATCCTGGTTCGCCATGAGCAGGCTGCCGTGCATGCCGCACAGGGCTATGCCCGCGTAAGCGGCAAGGTGGGTTGTGCCATCGTGACCAGTGGTCCCGGTGCCATGAACACCATCACGGGTGTGGCTGACGCCATGATGGACTCCACGCCGATGGTGGTTATCTGCGGACAGGTGGGTGCCGCCATGCTTGGTACGGATGCCTTCCAGGAAGTGGATGTGGTGGGTGTTACCCAGCCCATCACGAAGTGGAACTATCAGATCCGTCGCGCCGAGGATATTGCCTGGGCCGTGGCTCGTGCCTTCTATATTGCCAAGAGCGGCCGTCCCGGTCCCGTCGTGCTGGACTTCACCAAGAATGCCCAGACGGCGATGATCGAGTACCAGTCCCAGACTGTTGATTTCATCCGCAGCTACAATCCCGTTCCTGCCACGGCAGAAGGGGCCATCGAGAAGGCTGCCGAGATGATCAACAAGAGCGTGAAGCCGTTCATGCTGGTGGGGCAGGGTGTAGAGTTGGCTGGTGCCAACCAGGAACTGCTGGCACTTTGTGAAAAGGCGCAGATACCCTTCGGAACGACCTTCCTGGGTCTGTCTGCCGCTCCAACCGACCATCCCCTGAATATGGGACGCCTTGGCATGCATGGCAACCTGGCTCCCAACGTGATGACGAACCAGTGCGACCTGCTCATTGCCGTGGGTATGCGCTTTGACGACCGTGTCACGGGTAACCTGAAGAACTATGCCAAGCAGGCACAGATCATCCACTTCGAGATTGATCCTTCTGAGATAGACAAGAACGTGAAGGTGAACCTGGCCGTGCTGGGCGACTGTAAGCATACGCTGTCCGAGGTGGAGAAACTGGTGGATCCGGCAACGCACAACTCCTGGATCGAGGGTTTCAAGCCCTACGACGAGAAGGAATATAACAAGGTGATCCGTCCCGCCCTGGAGCCAACCGATGGTCCGCTGCTGATGGGTGAGGTGGTCCGCAAGGTGAGCGAGGCGGCCAACAACGAGGCCATCCTGGTAACTGATGTGGGTCAGAACCAGATGTTCGGCTGCCGTTACTTCCAGTTCACCAAGCCCCGTTCCGTAGTGACGAGCGGTGGTTGCGGTACGATGGGTTTCGGCATTCCTGCCGCCATCGGTGCTACATTCGGTGCCCCCGACCGTACCGTCTGCATGTTCTGCGGCGACGGCGGTTTCCAGATGACCATCCAGGAGCTGGGTACCATCATGGAGCAGCAATGTCCCGTCAAGATGATCCTGCTCAACAACAACTACCTGGGCAACGTGCGACAGTGGCAGTATATGTTCTTCAACAAGCGATATTCGTTCACGCCGATGTGCAACCCGGACTTTGAGAAGATTGCCGAGGGCTATGGCATTCCCTGCCGTACCGTGGTGAATCGCGAGGATCTGGACGATGCCGTACGTGAGATGCTGTCAACGGACGGCCCCTTCCTTCTGCAGTGTGCGGTGATGGAGGAGGATAACGTCCTGCCCATGACGCCTCCTGGCGGCAACGTGGACGAGATGTTGCTGGAAGTGAATTAAAAATGAACTCAAAATATGGTGCTGCGGAGTGTGGCGATTGCAATACCTGCGGCAAATGCGACAATATGAACGAAACAGAATCCTTTGATGCGGCCGTCCGTGCCGCGGCGAAGATAGATCGCGACTCGTACGAGAAGAACCTGGCCCGTCAGCGCAAGGCAACGTTGGCCGACGACTCGAAGTCGGATGGTCAGCACGAGACGTTTACCCGTAATGCGGTGGCCCGTCGTTCGACGGCCGGACAGGAGGGCTCGCTGCTCAACCATGACGGACTGACGCTCTATACCCTCATTATCTATTCCGAGAACTATGCGGGTGTGCTGAACCAGATCACGGCGGTCTTTACGCGCCGACAGGTGAATATCGAATCGCTGAACGTATGCTCTTCGTCCACGCCCGGCGTACATAAGTACACAATCACCTGCTACTGCAAGCAGGAGATGGCGGAGATGCTGTGCAAGCAGATTGAGAAAAAGATTGATGTGCTGCAGGCAAACTGCTTCATTGACGATGAGATCTTCATCCTGGAGACTTCGTTGCTGAAGCTCTCCACTCCGATGGTGCTGGCCAACCCTGATATTTCCCGCATCGTACGTCGTTATGACGCCCGTATCGTTGAGGTGAATCCCACATACACGACGGTGGAGAAGACGGGTATCACGAACGACGTCCTGGCTCACTTTGATGAGTTGAATGAACTTGGTTGCGTGTTGCAGTTCGTGCGTTCCGGACGTATCGCCATCACGAAGTCCTGCATTGAACGGCTCGACCAGTACATTGCCCAGCGTGAGGAGGAACATCAGGCAGAAAAGTAGTGTAAGATTTCAGTAGCCAATGAGCAACAGACTACCAAAGAAGGAGAGCCATCCTTGTTACGTGGAACCGTTCCATGTGGATTTCACAGGTCGCATCTTCATGGGTGTCCTGGGTAACCATCTGCTGAACGCCGCAGGCAACCACTCTCAGCATAGAGGGTGGGGGATTGGTGCTTTGAACGAGTCTCATCATACGTGGGTGCTTAGCCGCCTCAGCGTGGAAATGGAGGAGATGCCTCGCCAGTACGAGCATTTCGAGATTTCCACCTGGGTAGAGGGTGTCATCAAGTTGTTCACGAATCGTAACTTCGCCATTCTCCGTCCCGATGGTACGGCGTATGGCTATGCTCGCAGCATCTGGGCCATGATCGACCTTGACACGCGCAAACCATGTGACCTGCTGACTCTCTACGATGGAGACATCCTGAACTACATCGTCAGTGACGAGGAGAACGTATGTCCCATCGCCGGCCATGGCCGTTTTCGTTTCAAGGATGCAGAGCTGGTTCGTACCATCGATACCTATTACAGCGATGTGGATATCAATGGCCACATCAATAGCATCAAGTATATTGAGCACATTCTGGACCTCTTCCCTCGTGAGAATTTCGAGAGAGGTATCAAGCGCTTTGAGATTGCCTACAAGACAGAAAGCTACATGGGCGACAGGCTCTGTTTTTATCTGCAGATGGTCGATGAGAATGAGACTGATGTTGAGGTTCGGAAGAATGTCGGCAGCGAGGCATCACCTCAGGGTGAGGTCGTTTGCCAGGCAAAGATTAGATTCAAATAATTATTAACCATATTAAAAACAAAGAAAACTATGGCAAAAATGAATTTTGGCGGCGTTATCGAAGAGGTAATGACCCGCGAAGAGTTTCCCTTGGAGAAAGCTCGTGAGATCTTGAAGGACGAGACCATTGCCGTCATCGGTTATGGCGTGCAGGGTCCTGGTCAGGCTTGTAACCTGCGTGACAATGGCTTCAACGTTATCGTTGGTCAGCGTCAGGGAAAGACCTTTGAGAAGGCTATCGCTGACGGTTGGGTTCCCGGTGAGACCCTGTTCTCTATCGAGGAGGCTGCCGACAAGGCTTCTATCGTAATGTGCCTGCTTTCTGATGCAGCCGTTATGTCTGTATGGCCCACCCTGCAGAAGTACCTGACCCCCGGTAAGGCTCTGTATTTCTCTCATGGCTTCGCCATTACCTGGAGCGATCGTACCGGTTGTGTGCCCGCCAAGGATATCGACGTTATCATGGTGGCTCCCAAGGGTTCTGGTACCTCTCTGCGTACCATGTTCCTGGAGGGTCGCGGTCTGAACTCTTCATACGCAGTGTACAACGATGCTACCGGCAAGGCTCTCGATCGTACCCTGGCCCTGGGTATCGGTATCGGTTCAGGTTATCTGTTTGAGACTACCTTCCAGCGCGAGGCAACTTCCGACCTGACTGGTGAGCGTGGCTCACTGATGGGTGCTATCCAGGGTCTGCTGCTCGCTCAGTACGAGGTGCTGCGTGAGAATGGCCACACTCCCTCTGAGGCCTTCAATGAGACCGTAGAGGAGCTGACTCAGTCGCTGATGCCTCTGTTCGCACAGAAGGGTATGGACTGGATGTACGCCAACTGCTCTACCACCGCTCAGCGTGGTGCCCTGGATTGGATGGGTCCCTTCCACGATGCCTGCAAGCCCGTTGTTGAGAAGCTCTATGCCAGCGTAAAGTGCGGTAACGAGGCTCAGATCACTATTGATGCCAACTCTAAGCCCGACTATCGTGTTGGTCTGGAGAAGGAGCTCGCTGCCCTGCGTGAGAGCGAGATGTGGCGTACTGCCGAGACCGTTCGTCAGCTGCGTCCCGAGAACAACTAATTCCGTTCTCCGTACATTCAGACAAATAGAAGATAAGGACTATACCTTATTATATATTACAATGTAAATGCCCTGAGGCCTGGCCTTGGGGCATTTCTCTTTGTTCGCCCAGCACGAACGTATTCTAACGGGTGTGAGTCCCCAAGCCGCCCTGACAGTGGGAAGGCGGGTCAGTGGAAAAATACTGGGGAAAGATAAAGGAAAACTATCAAAGATTTTGTAGTTTTGTGCTATGAATATGCTTGAACAATTAGCCCGCCTGGTTCTCCCCAAGGAGATTCTTGATTATTTTGATATTGTAAAGATA
>JAZRVZ010000258.1:0-7204 GCA_045599425.1 Bacteroidaceae bacterium
CTTTACAATATCAAAATAATCAAGAATCTCCTTGGGGAGAACCAGGCGGGCTAATTGTTCAAGCATATTCATAGCACAAAACTACAAAATCTTTGATAGTTTTCCTTTATCTTTCCCCAGTATTTTTCCACTGACCCTATACATTGCTTAAGGCAAAAACTATCCTTCAATCTTTCACCTTGCTATGTAAATGTTTGTTATATATATATTTAAGGTGAAACATCCTATCCTTCACCCATCCTTCACCATCCTTCACCGAAACAGTTGGCAAACAGGCTTTCGCTACCCGCAGCCGACCGGATTCCAAAAGACGGCAGCCCGGATTTCAGTAGCAGGTTCCGTAGGTTACAAGAGTAGGGAGAACAGATTAAGCAACCTTGGTTGCTTAATCAACCAACCTTAGTTGCTTAATCAATTGACCTTAGTTGCTTAATCAAGCAACCAAGGTTGGTTAATCTGTCCTGCACGCAGCTGTAGCCTGCGCTCCATTATGCTGCTGCCTCCGTTGCCTGAACCTGTAAACCGAAGTCCCTGTTTATTGTGTGTAACATGTTCAAAACCAAATGTAACATGCTGTCTCTTCCATGTTACATCTTGTCACTCCCATGTTACATCTGCATGTCCATTAATGGAATAGCTGTAATCCATCCTGCGTGGGCCTGTTGGCAGGTGAAACATCCAGATCCTTCAGTGAAGCATCCTATCCTTCACCATAACCGTCAGAAAAATAGATGAATAACATGCATGGTGAAACATTGAAGGATGTTTTTGCGTTTGGCAGTGTAGTAGTACAAACCGTACTCTTCACTTTTTACTTTTAGTTTTTCGCTTACAAGCTGAGCTTGCGACAATCTTATTAATATAATAGGTGTGGCATGATGGGGCGGTTGTGGCGTGATGTTGGAAGTGTTAAATAAGTGTTAAATCACTATCGTGTTCTTGCTTGTTATCGTAAGAATGTCTACCTTTGCAGTGTACTATTAAACTATTACACTATAAAAGTAATACTCTTAGTGCTTAAATTATTAGAAACAAACAAATTAAAAACTGAAGGATATGATACTTTCCACAACACCGACCCTGGAGGGTCACACCATCAGAGAGTATAAAGGAGTGGTTACAGGCGAGACCATCATTGGTGCCAACGTGCTGAAGGACTTCTGTGCAGGACTGACCGATTTCTTCGGTGGCCGCAGTGGCAGTTATGAGAAAGTGCTGATCGAGGCAAAGGACACCAGCATGAAGGAGATGATGAACCGTGCAGCCCAGTTGGGAGCCAATGCTGTGGTGGGCATCGACCTCGACTATGAGACTATCGGCAATCAGGGTTCCATGCTGATGGTTGCCGTGAGCGGAACAGCAGTGGTGATTGATTGAAGTCCCCATCTATTAACAATAAACAACAATAAAAATATGATCGAAGTAAAGAATGTGGGTTACCGTTATCCCAAAGGTGAGGCGGTACTGGATGATTTCTCCATTAGTATAGAAGAAGGTGGCATCTACGGCCTCCTGGGTAAGAACGGCACGGGTAAGAGTACATTGCTCTATGTGATGACCGGTCTGCTGCGCCAGCAGAGTGGCGAGGTTTGCATCGACGGCTTCAATCCCCAGGAGCGCAAGGCGGTGCTGACACGCGAGATGTACCTCGTGCCCGAGGAATATGACATGCCCGATGCACAGCTTTCAGACTATGTGAAAGCCATGAAGCCCTTCTATCCACGTTTCGATGAGGCCTTGATGAAGAGCTGCCTGGAACTGTTTGACATGAAGCCCGAGGTTAACATGAAGCGTCTCTCGATGGGTCAGAAGAAGAAGGTGCTGATCTGCTTCGCCCTGGCCACCAACACCCGCTATCTCTTCATGGACGAGCCCACCAACGGCCTCGATATCCTGGCCAAGAGCCAGTTCCGCCAGGTGCTCATCAAGGGTATGAACGACAAGAAGACCGTCATCATCAGTACCCATCAGGTACACGATGTGGAGCATTTGCTGGACCATGTTATCATCATGGAACGCAACAAGGTGCTCCTGCAGCAGCCATTGGTAGAGAATGACGAGGTGCCCATCAACCTGGAGCAGTTGTTCATTGATACTGTAAGCAAGAAACTTTAGCCTTATGGAAGTACTTCTTCTTACCACCGCAATGATTGCCATCATCACCCTCCTGATGAATTGATTTTCAATTTCCAACTTTTAACTTTCAATTATTCATTCGATAACTATGACTTTCAATGATCTTAAGAATGTAGCGCTGTGGGACCTCACTGCTCACAGGGGCGAATATAAGAAATTAGGTATGGGATTCCTGATGTTCTACGGATTCCTGCTTCTCATCCATATCTTTCCCCAGATATGGCAGTTGGTAACCATGGGCAGCGGCTACATCAGTGTGGAGATGTTTCACATGGAGGATATTGCCCACACAGCCATGCTGTTTGGATTGAGTTTCCTGCTCTACATCCTCAAGATGGGTAGCATGTTCTACATGCTGCAGACCAAGCAGGGACGCATCAATGAGTTCATGCTGCCAGCCGACAACAGCACACGCATGACCTGGCGTGTCATCGCCACCGTGGTGGGTACGGCTTTGGTTATGCTGGTCGGTATCGTTTGCTACGATCTGGTACAGATGTTCATCCACTGGGTAGCCTTCAGGAACTATCCCGTAGAGAGCGTGTTCAGTATGGTCAACCTTATGAGCGACGTTACTGCACAGTTCCAGAGGATGCTGGATGACCAGCCCCTTTTCTGGTTCTTCTTCAATATGGTGTATGTCTTGGGCATCATCACCTTCGGCAGCACATACGCCCTGGGCAGTGCCATCAAGTACAGGCACAGCATCCTCTGGACCACGCTCTTCCACTTCGTAATGGGCATCCTGAGCATGACAGTTATGGTCTTCATCGCTGTCTCCATGCATGATAGCGGCCTGATGGAGAGTCTTGGCGATTGGTTTATTGAGCATATAGATAGTTTTGAGTGGATTAAGGACTATCCCTGGGTTTTCCCTGGCTTTGTCTGCCTCATCGAGCTTTGCATCTGTCTCCTCCTCTGGCGCTGGACCTACAAGCTCTACAAGAAGGCACAGCTGACAACGAGACTCAATCCTTGATTTAATTCATCATTCACAATTAGTTATGAAAACAGGTAGATTATATAGATTTTTGATAATATCCATTGCCTTGATTGCCTTCTCATCATGCATCAGAGTGAATCGCTCTGTTGGTGTGAATGACCACAACTATGTGGACAGCAAGAAACTGGGCAAGGTCGTGGAGAAGGAGATTGAGGTGGATGCCTTTGACAGCATTAAGGTAGAGGCGGGTGCCATACAGGTTATTCTCCTCCAGAGCGAGGATAGCCTTGGGTACAGCGTAGTGGCTCGTGGCAACGAGAAGTGCCTGGAGCAGTATGAGGTGTTCGTGGAGAACGGCACGCTGAGGGCTTACCTGAAGGCGGATGAAGATCACGGCAAGTTGGATTTCCATACACCCCGCATCACGTTGACCGTGACGATTCCTCATCTGAGTCGTGCTGTCCTGTCCGGAGCGTGCATCCTGCGTCAGGATAGCGTGTTCCACCAACGCCAGACGCTGTACGTGAAGACTATGGGCGCATCGGAATTGCATTTCAATGACTTCGAGACGGATGCGCTGTGCCTGGATCTCAGTGGAGCCAGTGATGTGAATCTGTGGAAGGTGAACTGCCTGAGTGTGCTGGAGGTGGAGTCGAGCGGTGCCAGCGACATCATGGGTGAGGTGACGTCGCAATGCCTGGCGGCCAGGGTGAGCGGTGCCGGTGACGTGGACCTCCTCATCCATTGCAGCAGCGACGTGGTGGTGAATGCCTCGGGCGCGGCCGACGTGAAGCTCAGGGGACAATGTAAGAACCTGAAGGTGGAAGCCAACAAGTACAGTAGCGACGTGGACGTGGATGGCCTGGAGGTCAGTGGCAAAAAGGACGTCCCGGCCAAGGATTGAATAATTGGGGTCTGAACCCATTGATTCACACAGACATAAGAACTATGGAATTCAAGGACAACAAACCGATATACCTGCAGATTGCAGATTTGATATGCAGTCAGATTCTCTCCGGGGAGCACCCGGAGGGAGAGAGGTTGCCCTCCGTACGCGACTATGCGGTGATGATGGAGGTGAACGTGAACACTGTGGTGCGCAGCTTCGACTGGCTGGCACAGCAGGAGATCATCTTCCAGAAACGTGGCCTGGGCTTCTTCGTGAGCGAGGGCGCGGGTAACGTGATCAGCTATGTCAGGCGCAAGGACTTCTTCGAGCAGCAGTTGCCGGAGTTGTTTGAGTCGATGCGTACGCTGGGCATCACGATGGAGGAAGTTGCAGAGCAATTTACAAAGCAGAATGCTTAGTGTACAATATCTAATTCTCAGTGAAGTGAAAACCCCACCAAATCTATTGACGTGCGGTGTGCACCATGGCCTGAGGGCCATGCTGCTTGCTGCGTTTCTGTGTGTGTCCCTGCTGGCCGGTGCACAGAACAACAAGAATCAGCCTCAGCTGAAAGAAGACCAGCAGAACCTGGACGAGTGGCTGAACTCGCCGATGCTGAAGGAACTGGCAAGCAGGCCGGAGTTGCAGGTGCTGATATCAATGTTTGCCAAGCAGATCTATGTAGTGAACGGTAAGGTGTATGGCACGGACGACTTCGAACCGACGCCCTATACGCTGCCGGGTGCATCGGTCACGGTGACCTGCGTGGGTGATACGGCAGAGATCTACACGGGCGTGACGAACGACAAGGGTGAGTTCCTGATTCCCATATTCCTGCGTCAGCGACTGAAGGACACCCGCCTGCATGTCAAGATCGACTATATCGGTATGGATGGCGTGAACCGCAACTTCGAGCCGGTGGAACGCAAGATGATGGGTCAGAAGGTGCTGCATGTAGCCTTCGATTCGCTGGTACTGAAGAGCAAGGCAGTGACCATGGCCGAGGCCGAGATTATCGGCGAATTGCAGAAACTGTACCAGAAGGGTGACACGGTAATCTTCAACGCCGAGGCTTACGAGATGCCGTCAGGCAGCGTATTGCTGGACCTGGTCAGGAGGTTGCCTGGACTGCAGTACATGGGTGGCCGGCTGACGTACATGAACCGTGACATTGAGGAAATCAGGCTGAATGGCGACAACTTCTTCAAGCATGATATGGGTGTGGCCCTGCAGAACATGCCACACAGTAAGCTGAAGAGCCTGAAGGTCTATGAGGTGCCCGACGATACGCTGGACGTGATGAGCGACCAGCACCTTGTGATGGACATGAACACGAAGGAGGCCATGAACACGGTACACACGCTCAATGCCCACCTTGGGGCAACGCTGGTGAAGTTCAGGCAATGGGAGGCCGGCCTGGATGCAACGCGCTGGAAGAAGAACGGCGGACAGATGAGGCTGGGATTCAGTACGTCGACCATCCCCTCGTCGGGCAGCCTGATTGAATCGGAGGTGAATACACGCGGCAACATCAGCTATGAGCAGCAGTTGGGCAACACGAAGGTGGATGGCCGGGCGAACTACGGCTACGGCCGGGATGAGTACCGCAGCAGTTCCTACAACCGACTCTTCCTGCCTGGCTATACGCAAAACTCAATGTCGGAGAGCGCCAACGGCTCGCGCCACCGCGACTACGGTGGTAATCTGAGGCTGGACGGGCATTTCGGCAAGAATACATTCTGGAATACACGGGTGGACTTCTCTCGTTCGGACAGCAAGAGCTGGAACACCTCACGTGACTCCATCTTCACGGATCTGGCCCCGGTGTCAACCACCACGACAAGCCGCTCTACGCATTCTGTCAGCCAGAATGTGAGCTGGAGCGGTGGACTGACACAGTACTTCGGTGAGGAGAGACGGACGGAAGTCGGTCTGTCCGGCAGCTATGGCTACCAGGATGGGGAGAGTACGTCGACGAACACCACGGACACGCGGTTCTACCTGATGGGGGACAGCATCCGCAGGGTGAACCAGGTGATAGAGACACCCTCGGAGCGCCATAATGCAAGTGCCAGGGCCAGGTTCCGCCATCGCTTCGGCGAATTTACCAACCTGGGCGTGAACTATGAATTCAGCCTGAACCGCCGCACAAACAGCCAGACGTACAACGACGTGTTGGGTGAGGTGCTGAGTCCCATCGACTCGCTGCACTATGACAACCGATACAAGGATGTGGCACACGGTCCGGTGCTGGACCTGAAATATGACGACAAGACGCTGATGTTGCAGTTGAGCGGAAGGGCGCAGCCTACGCATCGCACGGCAGACAACACGCGCTTCGGACTGACGCAGCACAACAGCTATGATGGGGTGGCGTACCGGGCCAGCGGTAGGATGGAACTGAAGATGCATCAGGATAAGAACAAACTGACGGTTCAGTATACGGGTAATAACAATCTGCCTTCGCCGGACGACATCAGCAGCGTGGTGGACTACTCAAACCCAATGGTGATCCGTCAGGGTAACCCTGACCTGAAGGCTGCGTTCCGCCACCAGATGTCGGCAGAGTATCAGATTGGTTCGCTGATGCGTCTGACGGCCAGCTACAATCGCACGGATAACCAGCAGACTACGCTGTCGGTCATCGACCGGCTGTCGGGTGTGCGCTCCACGATGCCGACGAACATCAACGGCAACTGGGGAGCGAACACGAACCTCTTCCTGACGCGTAACATCAAGGATGTGGCGGTCATCGGTACGCTGAACTACAGCTACAACCATGGAGTGTCCTTCGTGCAGCAGGCGGATCAGATGGAGGCGGCGAAGAGTGCGAGTCAGTGGCATCGCATAGATGCGGGTCTGTATGGTACGTACACGAACAGGAACCTGATGCTGATTGCGGCCGCCAGCTATAGCCGAGACCACAACCAGAGCGACTACATGACGACGGCGACCAAGGGTCAGCAGGCTGGTGCAAACGTGGGACTGGAGTACACGTTGCCGCTGAAGGTGAACCTGAAGGCGAAGTCGGACCTGAAGTACACGCGTCGCTTCGGCTATGAATTGGAGTCGGCCAACCGCAGCGAGTATCTGTGGAATGCAAGCGTGGAGTATAGGTTCCTGGACTTCGTGACGGCCTCGCTGGAGTGGCGTGACATCCTGAAGTCGCAGCGTGGGTTCAATGCCACGCAGTCGGCCACGGGATGGAGCGAGACGCAGCAGTACGGCAATACGTC
>JAZRVZ010000259.1:0-20612 GCA_045599425.1 Bacteroidaceae bacterium
CACCAAACATTCCTTTCTTTTTCTACAGTGACATGTGACTTTCGCACCGTCTTTCGGCTTATACATGGAATACGAAAAATTACCTTCACATTCTTCACACTATTCATGAAGGCTGTATTTCAACAGTTTAGCCTTTTGGAAGGCCCCTTCTTGCGTGATAGATGTGAAGCAATTCTGTTAATAGCGTTCCACATGGGTGAAAAGACCTTTGCACTTGGGTGGAAAGACTTTTGCACACGAGTGAAAAGACCTTTGCACCCAAGTGCAAATACTTATGCCTAAGTATTTGTAAACATTTGCATTAAGCATGTTTTATGCAGAATTAAGTGAGAATACCCTCAAATTAACGTCTTTTTGACACTCAAACAAAGCATGCCCTGATAGTCCTTATACGCTATCCTTCGTTACGATTGAATACGTTGTTTTGCTATCGTACAACGCACCCATGCCCTTGACCTTCCCTGTCACAAGAATGCTTCACATCCTTCACGCCAAACAGCCGCAACGAGTGCTGTATTCAATTGAACTACAACCACTTGGCACCCCGTGAAGAATGTGAAGCATTTATAACCATATAACGTGTAGGGGACGTTTTGCCTTAATCATTCAACTTTCGCTCCAATTGTTGGTAAACCGCCCGCGATCCTCTCGGACGGCGGGCGGGGGCAACGGCTTATTTCTAAACTAATTACTTAAACTTTTATGCTTTGATGCTACTTCTGAGGCACCAGACCTATCTGCATGTTTTGGCCTATGCCATGTTCTGTGGTATTGTAGCCGGCAAGTGAGAATTTCAATGTGTTTTGTGGAGCACCGACAGGCATCTCAAAAACACCATTCGCATCTGTAATGCCAGAGCAAATCACCTTTCCGTTTTTGTCTATTTGGCTTACGACAACCCCAACGAGGGTTTTGCTGCTGGAACCCGTTTCATACACGGTGCCTTTAATCCGTTCACGTGTCATGACATTCTTATCTGAGATAGATGGTAGCTGGAATATGACGGGCATGTTGAATGTACAGCGCACCTTCCGACCGTCTTTATCCTCTGCCGGAATCCATTTGCCCGATGTGGTGCCTACTACCCGGATGGCCTCCTCCACAAGGGCTTTGTTGGCCTGAGCCATTATCTCGGGGGATATGGCGTTTTGACTACTCTTCGTCTTGACATGTATTGACTCAAGTTCTGTCAAGGTTCCATCGCTTTCAACAGTGAATCTCAGAATAACCAGACCGCTGACATCGTACTGCTTTGCGATCTGAGGATAACGCATATTCTCCATGAGATGCTGGCGGAGTGCTGCATCTCCATCGCGGTAATCTGCTATCTTGGCAGGAATGTTATCGTCGGGGGCTTCTGCCTGTAGTGCAGTATGATAGGCTTGCACATAGTCCTGGACAGATGTCACATCTTCTGCACTTCTGTTTGGGATGTTTTTGTCTTTAGCATGCTCTTTGTCGTTGTCCTTCATTTCCATGTCCCTGGTTATGAAGTCGGTTAAAGCATCTGGTGTGATGGATTCATTCTCATTAAATTTTTCGGAAGTAGCTGGACTAACATTAATGGACGCACTGGACACGTTTACCTCCTTCTCCAGTACGGCCTGCATTTCGGGCAGGACTTCGGGGGTGGCAAAGGCATAGAGGGCAAAGCCCGTGGTGGGGATGACGAGGAGAGCCTTGAGCATCTTCCATCGGTTGGATTTTTTTTGGTACATCATAATGATACGTTGTTTGAGTGAACCCCGTCCGAGGGTGTTGGCAAATGGCTGCAGACGGTTGCCCACGGCCTTCAGGACGAGAAGTTGTTGATATTGTTTTGCATCGATGCCTTGGTTGATGACGGCCTCGTCGGCCTCGTACTCGTGGATGGCTCGCAGGTCGTGACTGAGGAGCCAGATGAAGGGATTGAACCACTGGAGGATGCGCATGGCCTCCAGGAGCAGCAGGTCGTAGGTATGGCCCAGGCGGATGTGCTCCTGCTCATGGGCGAGGATGCTCTGACGATGCTGCTCGTAGTCGTCCACGCTCATCACGATCCAGCGGAAAAGGCTGAAGGGTGAGCGGACGGATGGCTTGAGTATCACGGTGTTGCCCCGGTTGTCGGTATGGCGCAGTCCGCCCTGCATGAGGCGATACATCCGGAAAGTCTGCACCAGTAGGAACAGCAGCATCGCGCCCACGCCTGCGAGATAGATATAGGTGAGCAGCTGGCCCCAGGTGAGAGAAAGCCCTTCCCCCGTCCCCTCCCCAATTAGGGCGGGGTGAATCTGTATGACAGGTAGCTCGGTGAGGTATTCCTTGGGCATCTGCACAGCCTCCTGCACCGCGGCGGGCTGGCTGACGGAGAGATGCACGAAGGGCAGCACCAGCGAAGCCAGCATCGTGAAGAGCAGTGCCACACGATTGAAGCGGTGGAACGTCTCGCGGCTCAGACAGGCGAAGAAAAGGCTGTAGAGCATGGCCAGCGAGAGAGCGGACTTGAAGATGTACTCCATCATAGACGTTTATTCTTTTTCAGTAATCAATGAGAGGATTTCCTGCAAGTCATCGTCGCTGAGTTCCTCCTCCTTGGCAAAGAAGCTGATGAGTGACTTTAGTGAACCGCCGAAGAAGGAGTCCTTCACCTCTTTCATGAACTTGCGCGTGTATTCCACGCGTGTCAGCAAGGGATAGAAATAGAAGGTCTTGTCACCCTCCTCTCCCTTGCGGAAGCTGACGAACTCCTTGGTGGTGAGTATCTTCATAAAGGTGCCTATGGTGCTGTAGGCCGGACGGGGTTCGGGGTACTTGGCGATGATGGCATGCGTGCTCATGGGCTTGCCCTCGTCCCAGAGTATGTTCATGATCTCCATCTCCGCCTTGGTCAGTGTGTGGTCGTCTTTCTTGCGTCTCATATACAGGTAGACTAATGTTTTCGTTTTGTTACCGGCAAAAGTAAACTAAAAGATTAAATTATACCCCGCAAATGCCTCGCAAAATGCTTCCGCAGCACTGTTTTTAACGTTTATTGTTAGATATTGCCCCCGCTATTATTAGATATTAAAGAAATCGTGGTGTCTAAATTCTCCCCCGCGACGAGGCCAAAACATAATCTCATAATTCTTCATAAGATCGCTTGGATTTGTGGTTTACTTTTGCACGTTAACAAGAGTATGTGTATGGTTGGTTGACTTTTTTACAAAGAAAAAAGCATCCCGGTGGGGGATGCTGTATGGGGGATCAAATGTAGCCTTATTTCGGGGAGCTCTATAGTTTACTTGTCATCATAATGCCCGACCATCTGAAGGATATTAACCTGTACGATCTGATTATGGATGGAGTAGACCACTCTGTCCTTATCTGTTAATCTGCGAGAATAGGTGTCTGGACGATGTCGAAGCTGTTCTGGTTTCCCAATACCAGAAAGAGGATGCTCCATCAATTCGTGGAGAATCACCTGCAATTTTCTGATACGCGCTTGATTACCTGATTTCTTTATTGTCTCAAGATCTTTTAGCGCACGAGGTGCAAATACAAGTTGATAGCTCATAGGAACAAAGCGTCAAGTTCTTGGGCATTAGTCACACGGACTCCTTCGCCATTCTTGATGGCTTCCTCTGCCTTGTCTATTTCTGCATAGAACTGTGGGCTGTTGTAATAATCTATTTTTTCAATGGTCCATCCCATGGCTTTGGCTATTGCTTTTATTTTTTTCAGATCCACCTTTGGCAGACTGATAGCCATGGTTTCCATCTTAGGTTGTATTGTTGTTGCCATATATGATATCTCCTTCTTTTTTGCAAAGATAAGACTATTCCATGAACTGGCAAAACATAATCTCAAAATTCTTCATAAGGTCGCTTAAATTTAGTGGTTTACTTTTGCACGTCTACAATAGTATGTGTATGGTTGGTTGTTTCCTCTATAGAAAACCGCCCACTGTTCCTTCTGCCTTTCGTGGCACAAAAAAAGCATCCCGGTGGGGGGATGCTGTATGGGGGAGTGAGAATATGGATGTTGTCAGCCTTGAACTTCGCTCTAGCCTGCTCCCGCTCGGCAAAGCTGATGCAAGCATCGCTCTGCTCTCGCTTATTCGCAGCCTTCTGCAACCGACAAATGGGAGTCCTCATCGGATGTGGGATATTCCTTGGGCGCGGGTTCCCAATAGACGCTGTCCTCTGACTCTGTACGGGAGCAGAGGCCGGCATTGGCAAACATGCCCTCGAAGCTGAGATCCTCGTCTATCTGAGGCCAGTGTATGCCAGAGTAGGTAAGGTAGAAGTCCTCTCGCTGGACGGGTGTGGCCATGCGCAAGCGTTTCCAGTCGGCAAACTGATAGCTTGCCGTCCGGCCATCCTCGGATGTTGCATATACAGCATCTTGATCGATCCATACCTTGATGATCTTTGACTTACTCATTGCATCTTGTTATTCCTGTCCAAAATATGTCTTCCAACGGTCTATGATGACCTCTACGTTCTCCTCAATGACAGACTCTATCATCTTTATCTCGCTCTTCTTGAAGCCATGATTGTAGACCTGCGTTACTTCTGGTATCACGTTGTACTTTCCTCCCTGACCATCCTTTTCAACATGAACATGAATGGGTCCATGGTCAACACTATAGAATTTGAAGATAAATCCAAAAAGGATAAATACTGTTGGCATGACAAGCGGTGTTTATTACTGTTCGTCTGCAAAGTTAAGACTATTCCATGAACTGGCAAAACATAATCTCAAAATTCTTCATAAGGTTGCTTAAATTTAGTGGTTTACTTTTGCACGTCTACAAAAGTATGTGTATGGTTGATTGTTTCCTCTATAGAAAACCGCCCACTGTTCCTTCTGCCTTTCGTGGCACAAAAAAACTGTCATTCTTCCGACTGAAGCCACCTGCGATTGCATCTAAAAGTCCCATGGTTCAAAACATTTAACATTAAACAAAAGCCAAAAGCAAAGATACAAATAATACGTGGAACCACCAAATTATCCAGGAAATATCATTAAGACTGCTTATCATCAAAGGTTTAGCAGACATTCCAAGGGATGGCAAACAGCAAGTACAATGACGTCAGGGTGGAGATTGCGGCCATCACCCTTAACAAAAGAGATACAGTATGCATCATACGCAATGTTGAAATTTCCTTTACAATCAAACAACAGCAAATGAGCGCGACCGGCAGAGCCTTTCCATAGTCTTTGTCCACCCTACCCCTGCCGGCCCGAATTTTCTTTTTAAGGTTTTTAACCTTTTGCTTGCATATTTAAGTTTTTTTGCCTAAATTTGTGCCATGGTTTTGTAGTATTACATAAAATGTAAGGTTGCATGAATACTACTGACCGGCATGAAAAACGAGACAAATCAATAAAAGTCAAATAAAATAAACCAAAATGTGTATGAAAAACCGTTTAAGCACAATGGGCACCAAGGCATCCTGGATGCTGGCCCTGCTGACAGTATGCGGTTTGACCTCATCGTGCAAGGATGAGTACACGCTGGACGACGAGAAGCCCAGCTGGCTCAACAGCAGCATCTATGAGAGTCTGAAGAACGATGGCCACTACGCCACGTACATCCGCCTGCTGTCCGACGCTGACGTGAATCCCACGAATGCCAGACCCCTGACCGAGGTGCTGAGCCGTACGGGTTCCAAGACAGTGTTCGTGGCAAACGATGAGGCATGGGAGCAGTTCTTCAAGGAGAACGCCCTGCGCCCCGAGTCCGATCCCTGGCACACAGCTACCAGTTACGAGAACCTGAGCGTGAGCCAGAAGAAGCTGCTGATACACACCAGCATGCTGAACAACGCCATCGTGATGGAGAACCTGGCCAGCAGCGAGAGCAATGGCAGCAACACCCCCACACGTGGCGAGTACATGCGCCGCTACACTGATGTGGAGCTGACCGACACGGTGGCCTACCTGGACGGCAACTCCCTGCCCGTGAACTACAACGTGGGCAACGGCGAGAAGGACTACTGGTCACGCTTCCGCACCGAGAAGGGCGGCAACGGACTGTACATGGTGAACGACTCCAGCCTGTCGATGATGGTACACTTCACCAACGAGCACATGAAGAAGGCCGGCATTGACGACAATGACTTCAGCATCTTCATGCGCAAGCCCCGCAACACCGAGGACGTACACATCTACGACGCCCTGCTCGTGGACAAGGACGGCGTGTGCGAGAACGGATACGTGAACACCACGGAAAAGGTGCTGGCACCCCTGCCCAACATGGCCGAGATGATCCGCACGAACGGCAAGACGAACATCTTCAGCCACATGCTGGACCGCTGGTCAGCCCCCTTCTACAACCGTGGCGTGACCGAGGCCTACAAGATACTGAAGGCGTCGAAGGGCGAGGAATGGAATGACTCGATCTTCACGAAGCGCTACTTCAGCGACCTGAGCTGGGGCCACCAGGCCCTGAAGTTCGACCCTCAGGGTCAGCAGTTCCGCGACGCCAGCTCAACGGACGTGGGCCTGAAGTTCGATCCGGGATGGAACGGCTACTACGACGAGTACCGCGGTCCCCAGTTTGACATGGCCTCCATGTTCGTGCCCAACGATGAGACGATGTGGAAGTACTTCACCGAGGGCGGTGGCGGCTGGCAGCTCATCCAGACCTACACCCTGAAGACGGGTACGCCCGACGAGATCCCCTACGAGGCACCCAAGACCTACGAGGACCTGTACCGCCAGATCGACCAGATTCCCATCAGTACGCTGCGCTCCCTCATCAACATCATCATGTTCAAGAGCTTCATCAGCAGCGTGCCCAGCAAGATGACCAAGCTGCGCGACGATGCCCAGGAGCAGATCTTCTACATGGATGACGTGGACCACATCGTGGACAGCAAGCTGGCCAACAACGGTGTACTCTACATCACCGACAAGGTGTACGGTCCCGCCGACTATACCTCGGTAGCCGCACCCGCCTACATCAGCAACACGAACCTGGTGATGCGCTGGGCCATCTACAACGGATCGACCAGCGCCACCGACTACATGGGTCTGAACTACTACGCCTACCTGAAGGCCATGCAGAGCCGCTTCGTGTTCTTCCTGCCCAGCGACAAGGCACTGAAGTTCTACTATGATCCCGTGAGCTTCACCAGCCAGAAGAGCCGCCTGATCAGCTTCAGCTACAACAGCAAGAGCACCTTCCCCATCGACTATAAGATGTATGCCTACAATCCCTCGACCGGCGAGCTGGGACAGAACTACAACCTGGAGAAGATGTCGAACAACGAGATCACCAACCGTCTGAAGGATATCCTGGAGAGCCACACCATCGTGCTGGACGGCATGGAGGAGCTGAATACGGACATCGACGAGTACTACGTGACCAAGAACTATTCGCCCGTAAAGATAACACGCCAGAACGGCAGGATCGTCAGCGTGCAGGGCGGCTATCAGCTGGAGAACGAGGACAAGGAGCTGGAGGGTATCGTGACGGAAGCCAACAAGGAGGCCTTCACGGAACTCAAGGGTATGCAGAACGCACTGGTGGAGGACGAGCATGACATGAGCAACGGTACCACCTACATCCTGGATGCCCCCATCATTCCTGCCAGCAGGAGCGTCTACAGCGTGCTGACGAACAACGGCGCCCTGGACAGCGAGGAATTCGGTCGCTTCTATGACCTGTGCGAGACGAACGAGGAGATCGTGGTGAAGTGCGGTCTGGTATCCGAGAGCCTCTCGACGACCCAGAAGGCCAGCGAGATGAAGAAGTACACCATCTTCGGTGACATCAAGGGCCCCAGCCAGGGCGTACAGTTCTTCAACAACTACATGTACACCCTGTTCGTGCCCACCAGCGAGGCCATCGACGAGGCCGTAGCCCAGGGTCTTCCCACCTGGGAGAACATCGAGGAGGACTACCAGTCCCACCTGAACGAGGAGGGCGACCTGGCCACGGCCGAGGACAGCCTGCGCCTCCAGACCAAGATCACCTACCTGTGCAACTTCCTGCGCTACCACTTTACCGACAACAGCGTGTTCGTTGACCAGAGCACCTTCGGCAGCAAGGAGTACGTGACCTCAAGCTTCGACAACGAGAAGGGCCTGTTCTGCAAGGTGAACGTGCAGCGCCCCCAGGCCGGCGTGCTGCAGGTGAAGGACTACAATGCCGACGGCAAGTGGTACACCGTGGCCGGCAAGTACAATGTAATGGCACGCGACGTGAGCTGTTCGAAGTCTCCCACAAACGAGAAGACCATGAACAGCATCACCATCGACGGCAGCTCGTTTGCCGTCATACACCAGATTCCCGGCGTGCTGAACCACACTACCTTGAAGGATGGCCGTCATGACAGCACATGGGCAACGTCCGCCGCTGCCAAGGCTTACATGAAGCGTTTTGCCATTCACTCAGTAAAATAAAGAAGAGCCATGAACAAATATATCAAGTTTTTAATGCTGTGGATGGCGGCTCTGGCAGTCATCCCCGCAAGCGCACAGGTTTCCCGCGTCAGCGGAACTGTGTCGGATGAGTTCGGCGAGCTTCCCGGAGTAAGCATCCAGGAGGTGGATGGCAACAGCCGTATCGTCAGCGCAACGGTGACCGACGGTAACGGTAACTTCTCGATGACCATCAAGAACGCCAAGAACAGCCTGATCTTCAAGATGGTGGGTTACAAGACACAGACCATCAAACCCATCACGAAGGCCACATACAAGATCAACATGAGCGAGAATGTGGTGACCAAGAAGGAATTGAACGTAGTGGGCAAGAAGAAGGCTCCGACCATGGGTCTGGAGATTCCCATGCGTGAGAGCACGGGTGCCGTGTCCACCATGAACATGGACGACCTGGAGGGTCTGGCCTTCGAGTCCGTGGACCAGGCACTGCAGGGTCAGATTGCCGGTCTGGACATCGTGGCCAACTCCGGTAACCTGGGTTCCGGTACGACCATGCGCCTGCGTGGTACCACCACCATCAACGGTAACGCACAGCCCCTGATCGTAGTGGACGACCATATCTTCGAGCTGCCCGAGGGTGCACAGAACGTGAACTTCGAGGACATGGACAACGAGGAGCAGTTCTCCACACTGCTGAACGTGAACACCGAGGACATCGAGAGCATCAACGTACTGAAGGACGCCGCCTCGACAGCCAAGTGGGGTGTGAAGGGTTCCAACGGTGTCATCGAGATCAAGCTGCGCCGAGGCAAGAAGGGTCCCACGCGCGTGAACTTCTCTTATAAATTCAACGGAACCTGGCAGCCCGACGGCTACAAGATGCTGAACGGCGACGGCTACACCATGATGCTGAAGGAGGCCTACTACAACCCCAACCAGGTACCCACCAGCATCCCCGAGCTGGACTACAACACGGAGATGCCCTACATCTACAACCACTTCAGCCACAACACCGACTGGCTGGATGCCGTGAAGCAGTTTGGCCAGGAGCACCGCTACTACATCAACCTGACCGGTGGTGGCGACAAGGCTACCTTCCGCGTGGGTGCGGGCTACAACAAGTCCACGGGTTCGGTGATCGGCCAGAAGATGGACCAGTTCACCGAGTCGACCAAGCTGCAGTACATCGTGAGCGACCGCATCGAGTTCAACGCCAGCGTGAACATGACCTTCACGAACAACCACAAGAACTACGGCAACGACGTGATGGCACGTGCCTACACGGCCATGCCCAACATGAGCATCTACGAGTATGATGCGATGGGCAACCCCACCGGCAACTACTTCAACATGCTGCCCATGGCTGCCACGCTGAACACGGGCAGTGCCAACCAGAAGGAGAACGATGGCACGATGACCAGCTGGGAGCTGCGCGACATGTTCCAGAACGGCAACCCCGTGGCACGCGCCAACAAGGCCTGGTGGCTGATGAAGCAGTACAACCTGACTCCTCAGTTTAACTTCACCTACAAGCTGTGGGGCAAGAGCAGCGACCAGCATCAGCTGAACTACCGCGGCGATGTGCAGCTGAACATCTACAACACCAGCAACGACAACTATTGCCCCAGCGAGCTGAAGACCATGCCCTGGGTCTATGGCGGCGACAACAACTCGGGTATCGGAAACAACGAGCGTAACAACGTGAGCAACGAGGAGTACAAGTCCCTGGAGTTCACCACCCGTCACGAACTGTTCTACTACAGTCACTTCAAGAATACGGACCACAGCCTGTCGGGCTACTTCAAGTTTGACATGGGCGTGGGCAGCAGCAGCAACCAGAACCTGGGTCTGTGGAACGTGCCCGACGGCATCACCGATCCCACCGTCGTGGCCCTGCTGAGGAGTGCCGGCGCCAGCAACAGTGAGTGGCGCTACCACAACTTCGTGGAGCAGCTGCACTACTCCTACAAGAGCAAGTACAGCGTGGGTGCCACGGTGACGACCAACGGTCGTACGGACTTCGGTCGCAACCACAAGTACGGAACCTTTCCCTCCGTCAGCGGACGATGGAACATCATCGACGAGAAGTTCATGAACTTCAGCCGCAGGTACATCAGCATGCTGGCAGCCCGTGGCTCATGGGGTTTCACGGGTAATACCGGCGGTGCCGGCGGCAACCAGTACAACAAGTACTCAAGCAACGGTTACTACAACGGTCACAGCGTTGTGACGCCCGACAACCTGTCCCTGACAAACCTGAAGTGGGAGAAGACCACCCAGTGGAACATCGGTTTCAACCTGGGCATCCTGGATGACCTGATCACGGCCGAGTTCGAGGTCTACAACAAGAAGACCACCGACCTGCTGATGCAGGGCCTGCGCATCCCCAGCGCCAACGGTTTCAGCACACTGAACTGGATCAACGGCGGCACGATGGCCAACACGGGTTGGGAGCTGAACGTGAACACGGCGAAGTTTGCCAAGGTGGGCAAGTTCTCCATGAGACTGCGTGGCAACGTCAGCCAGAACTTCAACGAGGTGCAGGAGATGAATCCGCTGATCCTGGAGAACCTGAACGGAAGCGAGTCCTACGAGCCCACGAACCTCTCCTTCAACAAGCGTGTGCAGATCAACAACGCGCTGGGTAGTATCTACGGTCTGAAGTCGCATGGTGTTTACCGCTACGACTATGAGCACAACGGCTACACCAACGCCTCCTGGGCAACCTACGGCTACGCCGAGGTGGATGCCTCTGGCAACGTGCTGAAGAACGTGGACCAGGCAGCCATGTACGGTACGGGCTATGACAGTCACGGCAATCCCATCAAGACGGCTGCCGCAGCAGCCCGTCGCGGTGAGAACAACACCTGTCCCATCGCCTACGACGAGAAGGGAAACATGCTGACCGACGCCAAGGGCAATCCCCTGCCCATGTACTACTGCTACACGGAAGGCTCACGCTACCAGTTCCAGGGTGGTGATGCCATCTATGAGGATATCAACCACGACGGTAACATCGACCGCTATGACATGGTCTACCTGGGCAACTCCAACCCCAAGTGCTATGGTGGTTTCGGTATCAACCTGTACTATGACCGCTTCGAGGTGAACGCATCGTTCAACTTCCGCATGGGCAACCAGATCATCAACATGGCTCGTGCCAACTACGAGTCCATGCTGAACAATACGAACCAGAGCTTCGCCACCACCTGGCGCTGGCGCCAGAACGGCGACATCACCGAGGTGCCCCGTGCACTGACCTCACGCAACGGCTACGCCAGCTACAACTCGCTGCCCAGCGACCGCTACGTGGAGAACGGCGACTACCTGCGCCTGCAGTACATCCAGTTCAAGTACAACTTCGACGCCAAGAAGGCGTGGATGAAGACGTGCGGCTTCAAGAGCATGACGCTCTCCGGTACCATCAACAACATCTTCTGCTGGACCAAGTACACGGGTGTGGATCCCGAGGTCAGCATCGGTGGATATGCAGTGGCAACGGATAACAGCAAGACTCCCCGTGCCAAGTCGTTCACGGCCAGCATCAACGTCGGTTTCTAACCTTAAGCATCACATTGAGAATGAAAACATATAAGAATCTATACAAGACGGCTGTCCTGGGCGGACTGATGGCACTGGGTGCATCCTCCTGCCAGGACTGGCTGACCGTCTATCCCCAGACTCAGATTGTTGAGGAGAACTTCTGGGAGGACAAGAATGACCTGGAGGGTGTACGCTATGCTGCATACAAGAACATGTGCAACACGCTGAACAAGCTGGTCCTGTGGGGTGAGCTCCGCTCCGAGGCATACGAGTGGAACATCTCCTGCAACAACACGGGCGACCGCGACCGCTACAAGGAGATCCGCGAGGGTAAGCTGGACCGTGACTCGGCCTACAACTACTTCGAGTGGGGCGACATCTACACCACCATTAATTATTGTAATAAGGTATTGCAGCACGGCGACGAGGTGCTGGAGCGCGACAAGCAGTTCACCAACAGCGAGTGGCTGCAGATGAAGGCCGAGATGACCGGCCTGCGTGCCCTGAACTACTTCTACCTGCTGCGCTCGTTCAAGGATATCCCCTACTCGACCAAAGTGATCAACAAGGATACCGAGGTGGAGTACTTCGGAGCCACGAACCAGCTGGTCGTGCTGGACTCGCTCATCCTGGACGTGGAGAACATCCAGGGTACTGCGCGCAACCGTTTCACGCAGCTGAAGGACACGAAGGGAATGATCACCAACAGTGCCCTGTATGCCATGCTGAGCGACATGTACCTCTGGCGCGCCTCGCTGCATGAGGGTCGCTGGAAGAACAACACCAACCGCTCCACGGATACGGTGATGGTACGCAACATCGTACCCACCTCGCGTGTGAGGAACCTGACCCAGAACGGGGACAGCATCTATGTGGTTCACACCGTCAAGGGCGACTACAAGCTGGCCATCGACTATGCCGAGATGGCCCTGGCATCCCTGGCCAGGCAGAACGAGGAAGAGAACAAGAAGTACGGACAGAGCATGGCAGAGAAGCGCAACTATGGCCTGACGAACTGCGACATGTACAAGAACGACTTCGAGAACTTCACCAAGGGCGAGGATCCCAAGCTGACGGCCTACGAACAGATCTTTTCCAACGGCAACAGCCAGGAGAGCATCCTGGAGCTGCAGTTCAACGAGACTGATTCACGCTCAAATCCCATCGTGGGTATCCTGTGGGGCTACAGCACGGGTGTAAGGCTGGCAGTGAGCAAGGGTGCCATCGACGATGTCTACAAGACGGCATCCGAGCACCGCAACCGCGACAGCCGACTCTGGTTCTCGGCCTGGGACAAGATCTCAACCGACAACAACTCGCTGCCCGGCTACTACTGCTTCAAGTGGGAGCAGGCCAAGGTTACGGGCAACAAGGACACGAAACTGGCCAAGGACATCGTGGTGATCCGCAGTACCTCAAGCTATGCCAACTGGATTGTCTACCGTATGGCTGACATGATGCTCATCAAGGCCGAGGCCCTGGCTGCCCTGGGTGAGAACAATGAGGCTATGCGCTACGTGAACGCCATCCACCGTCGCTGGTACTGCAACGACAACCAGATGAAGCCCATTCAGCCTACCGAGGACGTGATGTCCAACAACGGTTCGAAGAACGACTGCAATGACGATGCGACCATCGGTAATGCTCCAAAGGCTGCCAGCGTGGAGATTGCCGTCATGAACGAGCGTCTGCTGGAGTTCCTGGGCGAGGGCAAGCGCTGGTTTGACCTGGTACGCTATGCCGAGCGTCACGCCGGTGGCGTCAATGGCACCAAGGACGAGCGCGAGTGGAGCGAGGCTAACCCCGTGAACAGCGGCAAGGTGGGTGTCGACCTGATGATCGAGAACTTCCTGAAGACCACCTATGCCAACGTCACCGGTACGCTGAAGAACCGCCTGAAGAACCGCTATGGCCTGTACAACATCATCCACTACATGGAGATCAAGGCCAGCGTGGATGCCAACGGCGTACAGCACCTGGAGCAGAATCCTGTTTGGAACAAGTCTAAGTACGATTAATCAGAGAGGAGGAATTGAAATATGAAGATCAATAAGATAAAGAACTGTGCGATTATGCTGCTGGCCATGGCCGGACTGGCTTCAACCCAGGCCTGCCAGGAGGATATCGACATGTCCAACCGATACACATTCAAGGAATATACCATCTCCAGCTACCTGGAGAGTCACGAGAGTGCCTACAGCGAGTACTATCGCCTGCTGGGCGAGGTGAAGGTGAGCAGATCGTCTGAATCAACGGTGCTGCAGCTGGTGTCTGCACGCGGTAACTTCACCGTGTTTGCCCCGACCAACGAGGCCATCCAGACGTACCTGGATTCGCTGGCCTCGAAAGGCCTGATCAGCGAGCCCAAGTGGGAAGCCTTTACGGACCAGCATGTGCTGGACTCCATCCAGAAGGTCATTGTATTCAACAGCATCATTGACGGTGGCGACCACACTGAGGCCTACCAGACGAGCAGCTTCCCCGTGGACGAGAGCGGACTGGGCGCCGAGTTTGCACTGACAAACCTGAACGACCGCAAGCTGAAACTGACCTACGACAAGAAGAATCCCGACTCGATGTTCATCAACAAGACGGCCCTGATTGACCTGAACAATCGCGACATCCTGGCCATCAATGGTTACATCCATCAGGTGCACAGCGTCATCGCACCCAGCGATGCAACCCTGGGCGACAAGTTCAAGGAGTACATCGACAAGGGCGAGGGCAACCTCATCACAATGGCTCGCATGATGCAGGCCTGCGGTCTGCTGGACACCCTGTCCAAGGAGAAGGACGAGGTTTACGAGAACCTGATCGAGACCGGCGCCATCAAGCTGGGTACGGAAGGAAAGTATGACTACTACCTGCCCAAGCATGCCTCCTTCGGCAAGTTCGGCTACCTGCCCCAGCACCGCAAGTATGGCTTCACCATCTTCGCCGAGACGGATGATGTTTGGGAACGCGAGCTGGGCAAGCCCGCCAGCGAGATCACCCTTTCGGACATGGAGCAGTATGCCGCACGCTTCTATCCCAATGCGGCAACCGATGGCAAGTACACCAGCGAGGATAATGCGCTGTATCAGTTTGCCACCTACCACATCCTGCCCATGCGTCTGCCTTCTGACAAGCTGGTCATCCACTACAATGAAAGTGGCTATGACTACAGGTCAAGCACCCGATACACGGTTCCCACCTGGGAAATCTACACCACCATGGGTCCCCGCCGCCTGCTGAAAATCTACCAGGCTGGTCCCGAATACTCGCTGGGAGGCAAGAGTGACATTTTCCTGAATCGCTTCCCCCAGCTGGATAACGGACGTGACGGCAAGTATGCCGAGGTGGCCTGCGACTTCGACAAGGAGGGCATCAAGATTGACACGAAGAGCAAGGATGCCGATGACCTGGATGTAATCAATGGTATCGTCTATCCCATCGAGAGCGTCCTGGCCTACGATCAGTCTACCCAGGAGAACCTGCAGAAGCAGCGCCTGCGCTTCGACGCTGCCGCCCTTTTCCCCGAGTGGATGAACAATGACATCCGTGCCATGCGCAACGGTGCCGACAACTACCTCTGCGTGGCCATGCCTTGCAGCAACGACTACAACTACTGTGACGACCTGGAGATCCTGGAGGGCAGTCAGTTCTACTACCTGCTGGGTTACAACCTTGGATGGCAGAACTGGCAGGGTGACGAGATCAACGTGACCGGCCGCTATGAGATGATCTTCCGTCTGCCTCCCGTTCCCAAGGAGGGCACATACGAGATCCGCTATGCCGTGCAGACCAACTCAGGCGTACGAGGCATGTGTCAGGTTTACTTCGGTACGGACAAGAACAACCTGCGTGCCATGGGTATCCCCCTGGATCTTCGCATGGGCGGTATGGTACGCAAGACCACTGCCGGCAACTTCGAGAGTATCGTAGGTTGGGAGACCGACAAGAAGGATGACAACGACTACAATGCCGAGGTGGACAAGAAGATGCGTAACAACGGCTTCATGAAGGGCCCACGCCACTATGCCGGCTCTCCCGGTTCAACGGCCTATGCCCGCACCATGGAGTACCTGACACGCCGTATCATCGTACGCGAGTACATGTACCCCAACAAGACCTACTACCTGAAGTTCAAGAGTGTGCTTGAGAACGAGAAGCTGGAGTTCTACATGGACTACCTGGAACTCTGTGCCAAGGAAGTCTACGACAACCCCATGACTCCCGAGGATATCTGGTAAGAATTGAGAGCTGACAATTGAAAGCTGATAATTCAAGGTTCAATACCCAACAAACAGAGTATCTGGAAATGCTAGGGAATCTAGAACAACTAGACAAAAAACGAAGAAACATGAACAAGACAAAGAAATATATCGGAACCATGGCCCTGGGCGCAGTCATACTGGCTGCACCTGGCTGCTCCGACACCTGGGATGACCACTACGCCGGAAACGAGGGTGGTTCAGCTGCCACCGAGACGCTCTGGGAGCAGATTGAGAGCTATCCCAACCTCAGCCGCTTCGCCTCCATCGCAAAGGCTGCGCGATACTACAAGGACGAGAAGCATCCCATGAAGAACAATGCCAACGGCAAGGACTTCACCTATGACGAGCTGCTCAACGGCAGCCAGTTGCTGACCGTATGGGCTCCTGAGAACGAGGCCTTCACGGAGGAAAGCTACAATCTGTGGCTGGAGCAGGCAAAGACAAACGGCTATGCCGTGCAGCAGCAGCTCATTGCCAACAGCATTGCCCTGTGGCGCAACAACATCTCAACGGGTCGCGTGGATACCCTGCGCATGCTGAACGGCAAGATCCAGATCTTTGACCAGAGCAAGCAGACCATGGCAGGACTGCCCCTGAGCGAGGTGAATATTGCAGCAAGCAACGGTACGTTGCACACCACCAAGGAGTTGCTACCTTTCAACTACAACCTCTATGAGTACATGAAGGACGGCCTGAATGCCCAGACCAACGGCATCTCACGCTTCCATGACTATGTGATCAGTACGGATACAACCTATTTCAACGAGAATGCCTCGCTGGAGGGTAACCCAGACGAGAACGGTTATCCAGTGTATGTGGACAGTGCCTACCAGACCACGAACACCATGTTCTACAGCACGCACCGCCACTCCATCACGAGTCCCGAGAATGACCTGACGGCCAGGGAGAGCTTCGGTGCCTATATCGAGAGTGAGGACAGTTCCTTCGTCATGCTGATTCCAACAGATGCGGCATGGGAGGCTGCCTACCAGAAACTGGCTCCCCTCTACAAGTATGCTACACAGTATGTGGACAACGAGAAGGCCAACCGCGGTACGTCACAGATGCGCACAATGACCCAGGAGGAACTGGATTCCGTTACCAGACAGAGTATCGACATGGATATCATCTCACCCCTCTGCTTCAACGTGAACATCCAGCCCAATGCAGCAGGCCGAAAGGGTACATGGACGGCTGAGCGCTTCGTAGCAGAGCAGGGGCGCAGTGCCGAATATCTGCTGAACACCTTCGGAGACACACTCCGCAGCGACGACAGCTGGGAAAAGAGCACCATCTTTGATGGTACCAAGATCAGGATGAGTAACGGCTACGGTGTACTGGCCTCAAACTGGAACATTCCCAGGAAGCTCTACAAGCCTGATCTGACCGTCGAGGTAGGCTACCAGAGCTTCTACCGCGCCAGCCAGAACACCAGCAACCAGGCCGAGGACTCACCCCGCAGCTTCAGCTTCACCAACACGGCAAGCTGGTGCGACACCACCGGCGTGGTCAGCCACAACAACTTCTACTATATCTTCGGTAAGTCGGAGAGTGCCAATCCCGTGAACGAGTTCCGCCTCGTGGGTACGGATGGCGAGAACCGCGAGTCAGACGTGATGAGCGGCAAGTACGACATCAAGATCGTACTCGTGCCCAACTACTACATGACCAGCAACGATTCGACCATCGTCCTGACCACGGGTGAACGAGGTACCGGCAAGGTAGTGGACGGCGACACCATTCCCGTCAAGCACAAGTTGCAGGCTACCCTGTACTACTGCAACGGAGAGGGCGCCGACAACAAGGGCTACGAGAAGGGTGTGCTCAACAGTGACATCATCGACTATGACGGTACGAAGGTGGACACCATCACCGTGTTCGAGGACTTCGTGTTCCCCTACAGCTACAAGAACCTCTCGCACAGCTATCCCACACTGAAGCTTACCACCAACACGAAGTCTGCCGACAGAAAGGCGGGTTACTCCAACGACTTCTGCATTGACCAGATCATTCTGGTAAGCAAGGATGACGACGCTCCGGCAGCGGTAGCCAAGAAAGAAGATTAACAGATTCCATGTACCTTATAAATATATAAGATGAATACAATGAAAGAGACAAATAACAGATTCCTTCAGCATACGCTCCGCTACGGTCTGTGCCTTGCCTTCGCCTCCCTGGCAGGAACGGTTCCTGTCATGGCACAGGAGGAGGACGAGGAGATGGACGAGCAGGCGAAGGTCATCTACAACAAGCGTGCTGCTGACAAGGCAAAGGAAGCAAATAAATATGAAACGAAAAGCGTCAAGGGTACCATCCTGGACAATGCAACAGGGGCTCCCCTGAGCGGTGCCATCGTACGTGCAATGGGCTATGAGAGCTTCTCTGTCCTTACAGAGGAGGATGGCAGCTACGAAATTGCCATACCCGTATTCGTGAACACCCTCTACGTGACTGCTCCCGAGTACCAGCCCATCCAGTTGGCCGTGAAGGGCAGCGATGGACAGGATGCAAGCATGCTCAGCGCCAGTTTCCATGGCTTCTATGACACTGAGACAAGCATCACCAGTCGCAAGAAAGCCCTGCTGGACCAGACCAGCAGCGTGACGGTGGAGACGGACATCGAGCAACAGTTGGCAGGCGACGTGCACAGCGTCCTGCGCGGCGGCATGCTCGGCATGGGCAACTATATGAGCATCCGTGGCGTGAACAGCCTCAATGCCAACGCCCAGCCCCTGATCATCCTGGACGGCAATGTCCTGGATCCCGAGTATGAACGTACGTCCCTGCACGAGGGCTACTACAACAACATCCTGGCAGGCCTGGATCCCGAGAACGTGGAGAGCATCGAGGTGCTGAAGAACGGTACTGCGCTATATGGTGCCAAGGGTGGCAACGGTGTCATCATCATCAAGACCAAGCGCGGCAAGAGCATGGCGACAAAGATCAACGTGCGGCTGTATGGCGGCATGGAGTTCACTCCCAGGAAGATTGACATGTTGAACGGCAGTCAGTACCGCAGTTACCTGGGCGACCTGACCAGCACCATCAATGACATCACCATCTCGAACACCAACAACACGAACTACTCGTTCCTGAACGACAGTCCCAACTACTACTACAACATCTTCCACAACAACACGGACTGGCAGAAGGACATGTACCAGAACACGTTCGTCCAGAACTACAAGATAAACGTAGAAGGTGGCGACGAGGTTGGCATGTACAACCTGGCCCTGGGTTACACCAAGGGTGACGGTACGCTGGTAGGCAACGACATGAGCCGTCTTAACATCCGCTTCAACACGGATATCAAGATCAGTGACAAGCTGTCCTCCGAACTGGACATATCCTACAACCAGAACACATTCAACGTGATGGACAATGGCTGGAGCGAGAACTATGACACCCAGAACATAGGATCCACCAACGTCCTGGGCCTGATCCAGAGTCCCATGCTGAGTCCCTATGCCTGGTACATGGACGAGTTCAACAACAACCAGCTGTCCCTTTCCAGGGAGTATGCCGGTAAGTATGCCTCCAAGGACAACTCGAAGTGGATTGAGAATCCCTTCAAGTTCCCCCGCACGCTGGGTATCAACGAGAGCCTCCGCAACCCCTATTGGGTGATAGAGAACGGACAGGGCAAGAACAAGAACTATGCCGAACTGACTCAGATCAGCATCAACGTGGCTCCCAGATACCAGGTAAACAAGCACCTGAGCATCATGGACCGATTCCACTACCAGCTGAACCGCAACAATGAGAAGTACTACCTTCCCATCGCCGGTACCACAAAGTACACCCTGACAGACCTGGGTGACATCACCTCTGTGCTGAAAACCCAGTTCACCAAGGAAACCACACTGAACAACGACCTGTCCGTCAAGTGGAACAATACCTACGGTGCCCACAAAGTACAGGCCATGGGCGGCTGGCGCTACAACAACTACAGCTATTCCTACAGCTTCATGCGCGGTTACAACAACGAAAACGACAAACTGCCCAACTTCAGCAAGAACATGGCCTACCTCAATTATGGCGGTACCAACGACAACTGGATTGACATGACCTACTATCTGGATGCGCAGTACAACTACGCTGGCAAGTACTTTGCCGACTTTACCGTGAGCAGCCAGGCCAGTTCGAAGTTCGGTAATAATACCAAGGATGGTTTCCAGTGCTGTGGCGTAAGCTGGGGCCTCTTCCCCTCCCTGCAGCTGGGATGGGTCATCAGTAACGAGAAATGGATGAAGACCGAAGAGAACGGTATCAACTACCTGAAGCTGACCGCAGGTGTGGACCAGAGTGGTAACGACGACCTCGACTACTATGCAGCCCGTACCTACTGGGAGAGCCAGCAGGTTACCGAGAACACAGTGGGTCTGTATCTGAAGAACATCGAGAACAGCACCATCCAGTGGGAAACCACAACCAAGTACAACGTGGCCCTGGAGGGAAGTT
>JAZRVZ010000260.1:0-16439 GCA_045599425.1 Bacteroidaceae bacterium
GTCCCACATTACAACAATATGTTCGACCACGGCTACACAGCTCCTGGCTATCAGCCTACGGACGAGGAACGGGCATACGGATGGAAGGGAATCAATCCGCGGAATTTCGTGGGACAGTACGCCACAGACTTTATCATCAAACCTGCCAAGAGCGGGAATTCACGCTATCATATTGAGCTTGCCGGTGTGAAGTCGGCCTTCTACCTCTATGTAAACGGCCGGAAGGTGGGGTATAGCCAGAACTCCATGGCCCCGGCTGAGTTTGACGTTACGGAGTATGTCAGGGAAGGTAGGAATCAGCTGGTCTGCGAGGTGTACCGCTACAGTGACGGTTGCTATCTGGAAGACCAGGATATGTGGCAGACAAGCGGAATCTTCCGAAGCGTCACACTCTGGACGCGTCCCGAAGTGTACATCAGCGATTATCACCTCATCCCAGCTCTCAGCACAGACCTCACCCAGGGCACCCTGCAGGTGGATGTGACACTTGGGAATCCCACCATGCAGGATCTGAAGGGCTACGAGACACGCATAACTTTCAATGGTCAGACAAGATCGGTACCGGCTCTGTCCTCCGAACAAAGCGGAGAAAGAACTCTCAATTTTCAGTTTCCAGCTTTCAGCATAGACCATCCCAGGCTATGGTCAGCCGAGCAGCCCAGCCTCTATCCGGTAAGGATTGAACTGGTGAAGGATGGAAAAGTGCAGGAAACCTTCAACTACCACACTGGTTTCCGCAAGGTGGAGATCCGGGGCGAGGTGTTCTATGTGAACAACAAGCCCATCAAACTCAAGGGTGTGAACCGTCACGAGCACCATCCACACATGGGACGGACGGTCGACGAGGCTACCATACGACGCGACCTTAGCCTCATCAAGCAGGCCAACATCAACTGGGTACGTACCAGTCACTATCCCAACGATCCGCTGTTCTATGAACTTTGCGACGAGTACGGTCTGTACATCATGGACGAGGCTAACCAGGAATGTCACCGTGCCGGTATCGGTAACCGTCAGATTGGCGATCATCCGATGTGGAAGACGTCTCACGTTGACCGTGCCCGCAGTCTGGTGAAGCGGGACATCAATCATCCCTGCGTCATTATCTGGTCAATGGGCAACGAGGGCGGAGCCGGCAGAAACCTGAAGGCAATGCGCGAGGAGATTCTTTCTCATGACCAGAGTCGCCCCGTCTTCCTGGACAGCGACCGCAGCCAGTCAGACCTCTACGATGACAGTTATCTCTCTCCAGAGGCTTTTGCCGCATTGGGCAAACGCATCACGGAACAGCCTGTCCTCATGCGTGAATATGCGCATGCCATGGGTAATTCGGTGGGCAATCTGCAGGAATACTGGGACGTCATCTACGCCGACTCCAGCATCGTGGGTGCGGCCATCTGGGACTGGGTGGATCAGGGTCTGACCAAGAGTATCGCTACGCAGGGCCAGCCGGCTGGCATCCGTACCACGACCGACCTCGGCAAGCAGGATGACGAGTTCTGGGCCTACGGCGGCGACTTTGGCGACCAACCCAACCAGGGACCCTTCTGCCTGAATGGTCTCGTGGCCCCCGACCGCACCCCGCATCCGCACTACTATCAGGTGCAGAAGGTATATCAGAATATTGGTTTCCAGTTGTTTACCAATGCTGACAACACAGGCTTCATCGTACGCCTGACCAATAGCTATGACTTCACCCCACTTTCCGACTTTGACTACACCTACGAATGGGTGGTAGATGGCAAGGTGGTGCAGAAAGGCAAGGCGAAGCTTGCCTATCAGGATGCCCTGGCCGTTCCCCATACCAATTCCAAATACTCCCTGACACACCATGCCGTCACCCTTCGTGTCTATGCCTGTCTGAAGACGGATAAGCCTTGGGGCAGGAAGGGTACTGTGGTGGCCTGGGAGGAACTGCCATTGTGCAACCATTTCGAGTCCAACACTACAGCCGTTCAGAAGGCTGGCGATGCATTCCCACTCTCCCTCTACTTCTGGAAACCCACCAATGATAACCAGCGCCGCAACAGCTACGAGAGACGCCTGGGAGCGTGGAAGTCGGTCAACGAGACTTTCCTGCCCGGTACGGACCAGGTCTATGCGTTGCTGGACGGCAAGGCTGAGTGTCACGTAATATACAATAAGGTGTCCGAAGGTGTCTATCGCGTCAGACTGGAATACAAGCCCCTGTCCACCGACCTGCCCCTGATGCCCAAGTTTGGCGTACGCCTGGAGCTGCCGCAGGACATGACGCAGGTAAAATGGTTTGGCCGCGGTCCGCAGGAGAACTATCCCGACCGCAAGACCGGCTACAAGGTGGGTGTATGGGAGATGCCACTCAGCCAGTTTGTCACGCAGGACTACGAGGTGCCGCAGGACCAGGCAAACCGCAGCGACGTGAACTGGGTACAGTTGTCCAACGGCAGGCAGACGGTCCGCATTGAGTCGGCCGAGAAGTTCAACTTCCGGGCATGGCCCTGGGACGAGGCCGACCTGGACACGTCTCAGCATCCGCACGAACTGCCTCACCGCGACCATGTCACGCTCAACATCGACCGCTACATCCATGGCGTGGGCGGCAACGATGCCTGGGGTGCCCGCACGCTGGACAAGTACACAATCTCCGGCAACGAGCCCCATACGTTTGAGTTCATCATGCGAATTGAAAATTGAAAGTAAAAGCCTTACGGCTTGCTTCAACCAGAAAACAATTCGCTCAATTTTCAACTTTCAATTTTCCGCTCAGCCCATAGGGATGCTTTCAGAGCGAAGCGGGGAAAGAACTTTCAGTTATCAGAAATGCGCTACTCACTCACCATCATCCTCCAGTTCCTGACCCTATGTACACTTGCCCAGGGTTCACCGACCCTGAGCAAGAAGCACGGACTCTACAATGCGGGATTCCGTATCACCATCAAGCCCTCCGTCGAGGGTAGGGAAGTCCGGTACACCCTGGACGGAAGTATGCCCACCATGGAGAATAGCAAGGTCCTGAAGAATGCCACCATGGCCATCAGCAAGACAACCATCATCCGCGCTGCGGAGGTGGTGGAGGGCGACTCGCTCTCGCAGGTCACTACGGCTACGTATCTCTTTCAGAATGACATCCTTAACCAAGCCATGGGAGCCGATGGCAAGCCTGTCATCCCGG
This sequence comes from Bacteroidaceae bacterium, assembly GCA_045599425.1. Classification (GTDB taxonomy): domain Bacteria; phylum Bacteroidota; class Bacteroidia; order Bacteroidales; family Bacteroidaceae; genus Physcousia. The sequence goes on from JAZRVZ010000260.1 coordinate 3,152, forward strand.
ACGGCTACCCCGCCAGCTGGGGCAGTTTCGTTGACATCAAGGGTACGGCACCAGGATATTATGCCATGGATAACGAGATCGTGGCAGAATCCGGCACGCAGATTGTCAAGGGACTGAAAGAACTGCCCATCGTGTCCATCGTGACCGACAGGGATAATTTCTTCTCCAGCGAGGTGGACGAGGAACGTGGCGGCATCTACATCTACACCGGAGCACCCATAGGCAGTGGTGTGGGCAGGGACTGGGGACGTCCTGTCAGCCTGGAACTGATAGGCGGACCGCAGAAGCATGATGTCACCGTGACCTGCGGCGTCAAGATACACGGCGGACACAGTCGTCTGCCAGAGAAGAATCCCAAGCATGCCCTGCGACTGATGTTCAAGGGCAAGTACGGCTCCAAGAAACTCCACCATGCTGTTTTTGGCAAGGATGGGGCGGATACCTTCGAAGACCTCATCCTGCGTACCTATTTCGGCAATTCCTGGGAACACTGGGACGAGGGCAACCGCACCAAGGCACAGTACACCCGTGACCTCTGGGCCCGTTCCGTACAGGAACGACTGGGACAGCCCCACAGCAAGGGACAGCCCGTCCACCTCTTCCTCAACGGCATGTACTGGGGCATGTACAACCTGTGCGAACGCATCAACAAGGACCATTGCGTGGAGCATTTCGGCGGAGAGACTGCGGATTGGGACGTTATCAAGGTGGAAGAGACCGCGGGGGAGAAGGTTGTGGCTGCCGACGGTGACCTGGAGGCCTGGAAAACCATGCTCTCACTGGTGGAGCAGGTGGCCCAGGGTGACGAACAGGCTTACCTGGAACTGCTTGGCCTGCGGGAGGACGGACAGCCCGATGAGACCTTGCAGCCCCTGCTGGATGCCGAAGGTTTCTGTGACTATATGCTCATCAACTTCTACGGTGGCAACACCGACTGGGATCACCACAACTGGTATGCCATCCGTAATCGCGAAAATGGAGGAAAGGGCTTCCAGTTCATCTGCTGGGACACCGAACTCATCTTCGGTAGCTCCAGTGAGGACGTTACCCGCAATGACAACAAGGGAAAGCCCTCGCACATCCTCAACTGCCTGATGCACAACGATCAGTTCCGCCAGCTCTTCAACCACCGTGCACATGTACTCCTGACGGATCGTGGCGGACTGCTCACCGAACAGGGTGTACGTCAGGTATGGGACAGCCTCTATCACCAGATTGAGAATGCCATCTATGCCGAGTCAGCCCGTTGGGGCGACTACCGTCGCGACATCCATCCCTATACCGCCAAGGGCCATCGCTACCGTGTTGATACCTATTATCAGAACGAGCGTACCCGTCTGCTTACCCAATACTTTCCCGTACGTACAGACAAGGTGGTCAGTCAGTTGCGCAAACTGGGATGGTATGACAATACCGACCTGCTCGATGATCTCGCCTCACCCTTGCTCATTGCCCACTCCCATACCATATATGACCTTCAGGGACGCCCCTTGGGGCAGTTGGATGAATCAGGCAGGATGCCAGGGCACCTGCCCCAGGGCATCTACATGGTAAACGGCAGGAAAGTCATCCGGAAATAAGTGACGGAGGTAAGTCCATCCTTATAGCCTGAAGACATTGAAACACTATAACCCATCAAGTTGAAGCTTGAGAAACCTGTATAGACAGATATTGACAATGATGAAAAGATATTGCCTTCTCTTTTTACTCTTCTCCTGTTTTCTCCCCAGCCTCACCCTCCGGGCACAGGAAATTCAATACGCCACATTCAATATCCGCTATGCCAACGGAGACCGACACACGCCACGCGACTGGAAACTGCGTCGTGACAGCCTCACCCGCTTCATCCAGACCCGGGAAATCAGTATATGCGGTATGCAGGAAGTCCTGCACGAGCAACTCGTGGACCTGTGCAAGCTCCTGCCCGGATACGACTATGTGGGAGTGGGCAGGGATGATGGCAGGAAGAAAGGCGAATATTCTCCCATCTTCTATCTCAGGAAGGATTGGAAAGTCCTGGACAGCGGAACATTCTGGCTCTCCCCCACCCCTGATGTCATCGGCAGCAAGGGCTGGGATGCCGTCTTGCCCCGTATCGCCACCTGGGCCCTGCTCCGGCACCACCGTACCGGACAGCAGGTCATGGCCGTCAACACCCACTTTGACCACGTAGGCCAACAGGCACGCATCGAGAGTGGCAATCTTATCCTGCAGAAATCCAGCCAGCTGGCTCATGACGTGCCACTTGTCCTCACCGGCGACTTCAACGTGGGAGAGGAATCCGACGTATATCAGAGTATCACCCACCAGCCCGACTTCCCCATTCTGGACACCTTCCATGCCTCAGCCCCGCACGAAGGCATCACCTACACCTGGCACAACTTTGCCAGGATACCCGTCCGTCAATGCAGCAAGATCGACTTCATCTTCGCCTCACCCCAGGTTCAGGTACTCCGCACCTTCATTCCTGCCGAGGACCGCACCCCCGATGCCTTCCTCATGAGCGATCACAATCCCGTCATCGCCACGCTGAAGTTCAGGTAACCCCAAGATGTTTCCATAACGTGTCCCAATATCATTTGCCACCTCACTTGACAACCTTGGCCTGACATCATCCGACAAAACCCTTCATTCCTTCACCTGGGAAGTCCGGAACCCAGGCAAATGCTGGTAATTTACGCAGTGGAGGGTTGGCGAAACCCTTCACCAACCCTCCACTGGCTTTTCACTTCAACTGGTCAAGCCAGATCTGCAGGTCCTGCATCATTTCCTTGTGATAGCGGAAACGCTGACCGCAACCCCAGCCGTGTCCGCCTGAAGGATACACATGCATGGAAGCCTTAACCTTGGCCTTCTTCAGGGCCAGGTAGTATTCGGCAGAGTTTGCAGGAGGAACGAGGAAGTCATCATCGGAGAGCAACAGGATGGCGGGAGGAGTCTGGGCCGTAACCTGAAGGGCATTGCTGTAGGCCTGTTCCTGCTCGGCAGTGGCATTCTCGCCCACGAAGCAGTTGTGAGAGTCCATGTGAGTGATGCTCTTGTCCATGGAAATGACGGGATAGAAGAGAATCTGGAAGTTGGGACGTGTCTCCTCGGGATTGTGGGTGGCAATGGTGGAAGCCAGATGACCGCCGGCTGAGGATCCCAGTACGCCTACCTGCTGGGGATTGATGCCCCACTCCTGGGCCTTCTCACGGATGAGACGGATGGCCTCGGTGGCATCACTCATGGGCACTTCCTTGTGGCCGTTGGGCATGCGGTAGCTCAGCACGATGGTAGCAATGCCCTTGGGCACGAACTGCTGGGCCCAGTCATAGCCTTCCTGTGCCAGGGACAGGACACGGTAGCCGCCGCCAGGGATAACCAGCACGGCACGTCCCGTGCGCTGGCCTTCCTCGGGCAGGAATACGCGGATGGAGGGTTTGTAGTTGCGCTGCTGGTCGTTCCAGGGTTGGGTGTCCACACCATTGCTGTTGGGCAGACCGTTTGGCCAGAGGTCGATGTCAAAGCTCTTGGGCTGTTGGGCCATGCCGAAAATCGTGCCGGCCAGAAGCATCAGGGAAAGAAGGATTCTTTTCATGGTGAATGAAGTTAAAGTTAATATTAGGTTTGTGGGTTATGTGGTTATGTCAGAATGCCTCGTTGATGCAGAAGACAAAGCCTGAGCCGTTGCGGGTGAAGCCGTAGTCAAAACGTACGTTCACGCCAGGTTTGAAGCGCCAGCGGATACCCAATCCATAGTTGGGCAGGGTGTGGCGGAGTTTCCAGCTGTGGGTGTCACGGAAGACATTGGCGGCACCGGCCCACCAGACCATGCCGAAGCGCTTCCACAGATGCTGGCGGAACTCCAGCTGGGCTTCGATGATGTTGCGGTCGCGATAGCGGCCCTGGTAATAGCCACGCATACGGTCGTTGGATCCGACCTGGGCGTACTGGCCCCAGGGGATGTCGTGTCCGCAGTTGATCCTGGAGTGCAACTCGCCCGCGATGACGCATCCTCGCCAGGCTGGCTGATAGCCGCAGAACTGCAGTTCGGTGGTGGCAAAGAGCGAGGCGCTGTTCAGTGCGGCAGGCGAGAAGCGCTGCTGGAAACAGAGGTAAACGCCGCGATGGGCATCGTGCAGGAGGTCGCGAGTGTCATAGCTGAGTGCCGCTCCCAGACCCAGGACTTGTTCCTTATGGGGCAGGCCAGCCAAAAGCTGGTTGCACAGCGGATCACGTTTATCGGCCGACAGGTAGTTGTAGTATATGGCAGGTCCGACGTACAGGCTGGGGGCGGTCCGGAAGAGGAAGTTGCCCTCAAATTCAGCCTGGTTGCGCGTAAAGTTACATTCATTCAGATCCTGGTCATTCTGTTCGTACCCGATGCCCCAGAAGAGGTTCTTGAAGGTCGTCAGGTCCAGTTTGGCATGGCTGCGGAAACGGTCATCCGGCAGGAAGTTGTCGTTGCAGAGCATCAGCTTGAACATGCCCTTGGTCGTGGCCTCGCCGGTGATGGTGATACCTGACTGCTGCAGGGAGGGATTGGAGGGCTGGAGATGATAGAGTGCGGAGCCGCAGAGTCCCAGTCCCACACCCGTGGTACTGTTGATGTCCGGTCCACCGATGAAGCTGATGTCGAACTTGTCCAGGGGCTTGACGTCATCGGCCCGGTCAAAGTAGCCGACCACCTTGCCCAGGACTCCCTTCTCCCAGAAAGGCCGGCCGGCTGCCGGCAAGGAATCCGGGGCAAGCATGTCCCCCTTCTTCTCTGCGGCTGTGGCCTGCACGGTCAGGAGCAGGAACAGGATGGCTTGTATGGAACGCCTGGTATTCACTCCTTGCTTTGTGTTTCTTTCCGGTTTGAGTGTACGCTCTTTTTCTCTCCGCCACTGGTAGCTATTCCTCACCCTTTATCCCGGTGAGGAGTCCCACGTTCTCATAGATGCGGCAAACGATCCAGTACACCCCGAAGGCAGAGATGAAACCGAAGATGGCATCAACCAGATAGTGGGCATGGATGTACACGGTGGCACAGCACAGCAGCAGGTAGAACGGCAGGAGGCAGAGGAACATGGTCTTCAGCCTGTAGCGACGGCAGAGCAGCAGCAGGATGGTGCTGACGCCGATATGACTGCTGGGGAAGGCCGCCGTGGGTCGTTCTCCGGCCTTCTGGGCCAGTTCGACCAGGTAATGGAACGGTCCTTTGCCGCCAGGCATGGGATAGAGTTCCTGATGGTCGCTGAAGTATCGTCCCATCTCCGGGAAGATGCCCTGGACGGGATCTACGCCGGGAGCCTGATAGTAGAACTGCGGTCCCACGACCGGCAGGAACATGTACACCAGATAATACAGGTAGAAGCTGCAGAGCAGCACGAAGGACACGTGCATCAGATGCTGCGGTCGCCTGAAGGCAAGCCAGGTCACCACCACCCACATCATGGGGAAATAGGAGAAGTAACCCAGGCAGAAGGCCTCGCTTGCCCACCATTGGGGCAGCACCTGCGAGAAGCGCAGCGAGGGCTGGCAGCCAAACCAGTCCTGATCCCACTGGGCAAAGATATGGTCCAGGGAGTTGAAGAGGCGGTTGATCTCAAAGGTGTCCGGATACCAGATGCCGAGAGTACAGAGTACCATGGCCACGCGCAGGTAGCGTGTCACGAGCGTGTTCTTCCAACGGGTGAGCAGCCATCCCAGCGCAATGATGCCCAGCGCCGTTGCGCGTGTCCTGAGCATCTCTCCCGGATTGACCAGGTCGCCCCATGCCATCAGCATGAAGAGCAGGGTCAGGCCGGTATAGCCCAGCATCACCCATTCGTGGGGATAGAGCCCCTTGGTTTTATTCATTTCGCTATTCACAATTCAATTTTCAGATTTTCACAGCCATCCGTTCTCCTTGTACCACTTGATGCTCTCCTTCACGCCCCTCTCCAGCGGCCAGTGAGGCTCATAGCCCAGGTCACAGCGGGCCGGTTCGATGTCACATTGCCAGTTGCGCTGGGAGAGGATGTGGCACTTGTCGGGGTTCAGGGTACTGAGCTTGCCGAACCAGCCGCTGACCTTGCCGCTGACTGCACAGATGATGCGCAGGAACCACAGCGGCGCCTTGATGTGCAGCACCCAGGGATTGCCCATCTCCTGCTGCAGGAGGTCACTGAAGCGGCGACTGTCGTAGATTCCACCGTCGGACAGGAAGTAAGCCTTGCCCTCCACGCCAGGGGCCTCCATGGCCAGATAGACGGCATCAACGAGGTCCTGCACATAGATGAAGGTGATTTCCTGAGGCTTGTAGCCCACGGCGAAATCAGTGTGCTGCCTGATGCTCTGGGCCATCAGGAAATAATCCTTCTCGCGGGGACCGTAGACGCCCGTGGGGCGCAGGATGACGTAGGGGAAATCCCTGGTGGCGGACAGGTACTGCTCAGCCTTCAGCTTGCTCTCGCCGTATGCCGTGTTGGGGCGGGGCGTGTCGGTGAGCAGGATGGGAGAGTAGATCCACCGGTTGTCCGGCGTAGCCTTGCGCACGGGCTCTTCGCGGATGGCTCCGAAGATGCTCAGACTACTGATGAAGATGAAGCGGCGGGGAGTCATCCCCTCGGCCTGCAGAGCCTCTACCAGATTCCGTGTACCCTGGGTATTGGTCTTGAAGAACTGCTCCTTCCTGATACATTTCGTTGCACCGGCGGCATGTACCACATAGTCCCATCCACCACCCATCTCATCCTTTAGCTGACGCAGCTGCTGCCGCAACTGTTCCGGGTTGCCCAGGTTAAGTTCGGCAAACTGTGTACCGGGCTCGTTGAGGTACTGGCGGGAACTGCTTCCGCGCACACCGGCCCATACCTGATGGCCCCGCTTCAGGCCCTCGCTGACGATGAAACTGCCTATAAATCCGCTTGCTCCAGTGACAAGTATTCTCATAATTCTATAGTACCTTTGCTTTGTTTGGTTTGCAAAGTTACGTTTTTTCATCTAAAAAATGACCATTAACGGCGGTTAGTTCGCTTTTTTTTGCTTTATTTGCGTTAAATAAGGTGTGGAACGGCGTTCACAGAACGCTGAAAGTCGGGCGAAAGCCCCTCGCTCCCCCATCGCCAGGCGAGCTTGCGAGACGCCCCGCCCGGATGGGCAGAAAAACCTTATAACCCTAAAACCCAAAACCTCAACATATCATGAGCAAGACAAACAAAAAGGGAGGCAAGCGCATCACGAAGAAGGAACTCATCGCGATGCTGGTAGATCTTTTCCAGTCCAATCCCGGAGAGGCACTGAACTTCAAGGACATCAACCGTCTGCTGGGACTGGACACCCATCCTGCCAAGATGCTCTGCATGGACATTCTGGAGGAGATGCTGCTGGACGACTACATCGTGGAGAAGCCCCGCTACTGCTACAAGCTGAAGGAGCAGGGACAGGTGATGGAAGGCATCTTCCACCGCAAGGCCAACGGCAAGAACACCTTTCAGCCCGATGAGGGTGGCGAACCCATCCTGGTGGCCGAGCGCAACAGCATGAACGCCATGGAGGGCGACCGTGTGAAGGCCTCGATGATGGCCCGCAGACGCAACCACGTCCGCGAGGCCGAGGTGGTAGAGATCGTGGAGCGTGCCGACCGCAGCTACGTGGGTACGCTGCAGGTCAAGAAGGACTTTGCCTACCTGCTCACCGAGGACCGCACCCTGGCCAACGACATCTTCATTCCGAAACGCCTGCTGAAGAACGGCAAGACCGGAGACAAGGCCGTGGTGAAGATCACCGAGTGGCCGCAGGACAGCAAGAATCCCATTGGCAAGGTTATCGACATACTGGGTGCAGCCGGCGAGAACAACACCGAGATGCATGCCATCCTGGCCGAATTCGGCCTGCCCTATACCTATCCCCAGAACGTGGAGGAAGCTGCCGATCACATCGACGCCGGCATCACCAGGCAAGAGATTGAGCGTCGCCAGGACTTCCGTGACGTCCTGACCTTCACCATCGACCCCAAGGACGCCAAGGACTTCGATGATGCCCTGTCCTTCCGTCAGATCAAGGACGGACTGTGGGAAGTGGGCGTACACATTGCCGACGTCAGCCACTACGTGCGTGAGGGCAGTGTCATCGACAAGGAGGCCGTGAAGCGTGCCACCAGCATCTACCTCGTGGACCGCACCATACCCATGCTGCCCGAGCGCCTCTGCAACGGCATCTGCTCCCTCCGTCCCGACGAGGAGAAGCTGACCTTCAGCGTCATTTTCCAGATGAACGACAAGGCCGAGGTGAAGGATTTCCAGATTGTACACACCGTCACCAAGAGCAACCGTCGCTATACCTACGAGGAGGTGGACGAGATCTTTGAAGACGGAAAACTGAAAACCGATAATGAAAAGTTGATGGAAGAGGGCAAGGCTCCAGACTGTCAAATGGAAAATGGTCAGATTCTCAATCTGGACCACCAGCTCAACTTCGCCCTCTTCAAGCTGAACGCCCTGGCCAAGACCATTCGCGACAAGCGATTCCAGAGCGGAGCCGTGGACTTTGACCGCAAGGAGGTACACTTCAACATCGACGAGACCGGCCATCCCACCAGCGTCTACTTCGTGGACAGCACCGACTCCCACCACCTCATCGAGGAGTTCATGCTCCTGGCCAACCGTACCGTGGCCGAGAGCATCGGCAAGGTGGCCGAGGCCAAGGGAAAGAGCAAGAAGAACAATCCCAAGGCCAAGACCTTCGTCTATCGTATCCACGACCTGCCCGACCAGAACAAGCTGATGAACCTCAGCGACTTCGTCGTGAAGTTCGGTCTCAAGCTCCAGGCCACCGGTGCCAAGGATGCCGTGAGCAAGAGCATCAACAAACTCCTGCAGGACGTACGCGGCCGCAAGGAGCAGAACATGGTCGAGATGGTCACCCTGCGTGCCATGATGAAGGCCAGGTACAGCACCGAGAACATCGGCCACTATGGCCTCGCCTTCGACTTCTACACCCACTTTACCTCACCCATCCGTCGCTATCCCGACCTCATGGTACACCGCCTCCTCACCCGCTATGCCGAAGGCGGACGAAGCGCCCTGCGCGAGAAGTACGAGGACCTCTGCGAGCACAGCAGCCAGATGGAGCAGCTCGCTGCCCAGGCCGAGCGCGCCAGCATCAAGTACAAGCAGGTGGAGTACATGCGTGACCACATGGGCGAGGTCTTCGACGGCATCATCAGCGGTGTGACCGAGAGTGGCATCTATGTGGAAATCACCGAGAACAAGTGCGAGGGCATGGTGCCCCTGCGCGACCTGATAGACGACTACTACGAGTTTGACGAGCGCAACTTCTGTCTCCGTGGCCGTCGCCGCGGCCACCGCTACTCCCTGGGCGATGCCGTCAAGGTGAAGGTGGCCCGTGCCAACCTGGAGCGCAAGCTCCTCGACTTCGCCCTGGCCGACAAGGACGACGAGCAGTCCGCCCAGCCCGAGCCTCCCCGCACACTCTGGGACGAGAAGCGCAAGAAGAAGGGACGCAAGAAGTAGTCAGCGATGTTTTGGTAAGAACCCAAACAGGGAGCTGCAGAAAGTATGCCAACAGGCAATGCACCCTGAGGCCAACCAGAACACCCGCCAATCCCTCACATAAGACACAAGACCCCCGGCAATGCCGGGGGTCTTTGCGTCCATACCCTTCATCCCTTCACTTGACCTTATCAGAACCCCAGTAAATGCTGGGGATTTACGCAGTGGAGGGTTGGCGAAACCCTTCACCAACCCTTCATCATAGTCTTCACTTGATGATTTCAAAGACGGACTCCGAAAGCATTTTATGTAATCAGTCCCACCAGAAGTACCAGAAATGGGACTGCTGGAGGCCATGTGCCAAGGTACTGATATTCCAGTCCCCCTGCATGATGATATCCGTGCAGTAAGCCATGTGTTCTTCTGCCAACTGCATGGCACGACCCTTTCCGACAGGCTGGGGTACATAGTACACGATGATATCCGAGGTAATGAAGCAGGGCAGGGCACCATATTCCTCCTGCCAGTAGCGGGCAACGGCAGCATGCTGGACTGGGTTGGGACAATCGTTGAAATGTCCCATGCTGAGTTCCTGGAAGACACGGCCGGCATCGTGCCCTGGAATGCAAACCACGGCATTGCAGGCCTTCTCTCCTGGCTCTCCATCCAGTGCCACACGAAGCCATCGGGCGGTATCGAATGTGCCTTCCTCCACCTTTCCTACAAAATTATTCTCCCAATCCGTTTCCGAATCGGCATAGTCGTTCTTAAACCTATCCAGCGCATCCTTCAGATACTGTCGGGCAGAGGGAACGGGTTCGTATACCTTATCCTTGTTATATTGGATATCCTCCAACAGATTGTTATTCAGTCTTATCAGCACCGGCAGGAAGCCGGCCTTACTGCACTTTTCATAGGATTCACGGAAGAAACCCTCCAGATTGTCCTCATCAAAATGACCCGACAGATGTGAAAGCTCACATTCTTCAGACAATGCAGCCTCCAGGCCCGACATGAGATCATAGCACTCATCACTCAGGTTAGGACGAGGGATTTCAGATTCCCGAAGCGCTATAAGGCCGAAGCGCTCCATAAGTGCCTTGACCTGTGCCAGACCTTGTTGCACGATATTCCTGTCCTTCAGTTCCTTGGTCAGATGGGCCAGGCAGATATAGTCGGGCAGGAGCATGAGTCGAGGGTTGGAATGCTCCATGCAATAGGCTGCCCAATCCGCTTTTTTCTCTGCGTCCTTCAACAGCACAACCTGTCCCACGCAAAACTGGTCCTTGCCTTGGCCATAGGGCAGTTGTCGACCCTTGTCGTCAAACTCTTTCTTGTTCAGGGCTACCTCGAGTGTCAGGTTCTGATAGTTCACATAACAGCTGGCCGGAGTCACCCATTCCGTAATCTCACAACCTGGCAGACTTTCATTCAGGAAGCGTTCAATCTTCCTTTTCACCCGACCTGGCAAGATGAAGGAATCGTAGCAGTTAGAGAGACATATCAAAGGCAGGAAGGGAAGCATGGAAACCTGCATTATCAGGGGAACCCACCAGTCCCAGCGCTCACTTTCGTCCTGAAAAATCATAAGTACCAGACCGACAAGAGCCATAAAGGCACCTATGGCAAGGAGGAGTCCACCAATATATAGTGCAGACTTAAGTAAACATTGACGTACTGTACTAAATACCAACTTGTTGCAGGAATCCCGCATGTAGTTTAGGAGCTGCTTTGCACCGATATGGTCGGCAGGGATGAACTGATAAAATGTATTCAGGCGCATATTGAATCAGTTATGATCATCAGAACTCAAAGCCCCAACTAAGGGAGAAGGAATGGACCTTGTCCCTTTCATTGGCATGACTGAAGAGACTGTCATCATACTTCTTGGCAAGGAGACTATAAGAGATACCGAAGTTGACAGCAAGCTTCTTGCACACCGGCATAGTGAAACCCAGCGTAGGACTGAACAGAATACCCTCGACATCCTTGAAGCAGTAGCCGGCCTTCACATCAAAGAAGGGTCGCACGCGATCATCCGAGAAGTAAACCCTGGCCTGACCAAAGACGGGTATGGCAATCTCGGTATCATTTGTGGAGTAGTAGGCACTTGTGGAAGACACAGCGGTATGAGCCATCTCGACGCCCAAACCGGCACCCAGGAAGAAACGATTCCTGACAAACACGCCATGTGAGGTCTCAGCGCCGAAGGTCACGGCGCTTACGCCATCTGCCTTCTGTCCCGACAGCTCAATGTCAAAAAATCCCTTGTAACTTGGACTAGTCTGCGCAGATACGGAGGTTGCGGACAGCACGAACGCAGCCATTGCTAAAAACTTCTTCATAACTTTTTAAATTAGTAAAAAACAATACATTGTCATATCGGACAAAGATAAGCGTAGGGAATGTCCTTACTCATCTTGATTCGGGCTCTGGTAAACCTCAACTGAAACGAATAACTACAACTCACCTACGCCGTTATGCAGCTGCAAACGGCGTAGGAGCCGTATGCGTCATGACTACATACAGGTCAGGCGCTCTGTACTATCCATCCTACAGTTGATGAAATTTACCAGATTTTCGAATCAAAGGATGAAAGCCTGGAACGCTTTCTTGGTCTTTGTGGCTGTCCCGGCAGGCATGGTGACCCGCTTCGGTCCACAAGACAAGCGCAAAGTTAAAGAAAAACAATGAATCCGCAAAACTTTCGGAAAGGAAATCTTGCGGATGAGATAAATAGATAAAAGTAAATGATATTATGCAGCAACCATCACATAGCGACCAACGTCTTGATGGTGGCGATAAACTCCTTGACACCAGTATAAAAAGGCATGACATCCTCTTCGCAGGCAAGGAATAGCACATTGTAATCGGCTTTGTCACGCAAGGTTTCAAGCTGAGCAAAGAGGCGGGAGTATTCGGGGGTTATCTTGCCCGGCAGGACATAATATTGTCCTAAAGTGGATTTAGCACCACGATGAGTTCCAACAGGCAAGCCATCTGAAACAAATAGTGCAGTAACAGCGTGAAAAGCAGCATAGTACATCCTATTGGCCGCCATTCCCCACTTTTGGGCAGAAATAGAACCTCCAACTCCTCCATCGTTCGTTCTGAACACTCAAGATATAGGCCCACAAGAGTTCTCCTCTCCTCTTCAGACAGACTCATAGATTATCTTTTTGTCATGTTCAACATTCTGATGATAAGGAGTGATACGCATATCCTTCCATTCCTGAAGGGTATAGAGCTGAGGACTGATATTTGCGCCATAATGCCAACCAGCCTCAATGATGGGATAGCCAATCTCATCAAAATCCTTATGGCTGACATGCGACTTATCCAAAAGAATCAGGACATCCCAATCGGAATCGGGATGGCCGTCACCACGGGCTCTTGAACCATAAAGCCAAGCCTTGCTTCCCAAAGGGAGCGAGTGCCGCGTAATGTCCTGAAGTTGGTCAAAAGTAAGCGTATCTGCCATAATTCATTCTTCTGTGGGCAAAGTTAGCGAAAAACAATGAATCCGCAAAACTTTCGGGAGGAAAATGAGGAGGGGGAAGATGATAAGAATCAGCCATCAACGTAAAGATTAGTATTCAGGACATCGCCCAACCCTTCATCCCTTCACCTATCGCGCACACAAATAGCTCATTTTCAGCATATAAAGGTTGGCGATGGGATCCTATCCCTTCACCAACCTTTCACCTACCCTTCACCTGACCCGTAAGCGTCTCCGCGATGACGTATTGCGGTATTTGCTGAAAGTTGCGACCTTTGCGGAAAAAAAGATTATGTCAACAGCAACAGATCGTTTTGAGAAGGCGTGG
>JAZRVZ010000261.1:0-6213 GCA_045599425.1 Bacteroidaceae bacterium
CTGAGTGTTGTGCTGGGGCCGCCAGTGGGCCTGGAGCGCCGGAGAAAAGGTCAGGTGGCAGGCATGAGAACCTTCTCGCTGATCTGTATGGGAGCCACGCTGGCGATGCTGGTTTCCATCTATATTCCGCAGGAGTACCTCGGGTTGAAGAACGGTGATCCCGGACGTATCGCAGCCCAGGTGATCTCAGGTATCGGTTTCCTGGGTGCGGGTGCCATCATCCAGATGAAGGGCAGCGTGAAGGGACTGACTACGGCCGCAGGTATCTGGATGACAGCAGCCATCGGACTGTCCATCGGTGCGGGCATGTATGCCATTGCCATCGTGGCGACATTGCTGGTGTTCTTCGTACTGACAGCTGCCGAACGCTATGAGCATCGTGTGTTCAGGGTGGGAGAGAGCAAGATCGTGAGGGTGAAAGTGGGGGAGATTGTGGAGGACCTGCAACCCTTCAGGGATGATTTTCAGGAATATGGCATCCATGTGGTGGACGAGTTCATCAAGTATAACTACCACGATGGGCAGAGTATCCTGAACTTCATCGTGCTGACGAAGGGACAGCCGGACTTTATCCGCTTGTTCAGTCAATTGCGCCAGCATGGGCCGGTGGACAGCATCACACTGACAAATGAGGTGAACAACTGACGGTCTCCTGTCCTGCGTCGCCTCAGGCCTGCTTCTGTGAGGCACGGATTTCCTGCCAGGTCTTGTCCAGGAAGGCCAGGGCGGTATCCCGTTCGTTGGGCACAATGCCGTCCAGGATGGCATCCTTCAGTGCCTGTTTCAGCAGCCCTACCTCTCGACATGGGGTCAGCTGATAGCGCTCCATGATTTCATCGCCGGTGATGCAAGGCTGGAACAGACGGACGTAATCGCGCTGCTTGAGATCCTCGATCTTCTCGCGCACCATGCGGAAGTTTTCCAGGAAACGCTGCTTCTTCAGCTCGTTCTTGCTGGTTATGTCGGCCTCGCAGAGGGTCATGAGGTCATCGATGTGACCGTCGGCCTCAAAGACCATGCGGCGCACGGCGCTATCCGTGACTTCCTCGTCGGCAATGACCTGGGGACGCATGTGCAGGCTTACAAGGTTCTGTACGTACTTCATGCGCTCGTCCATGGGCAGTTTCATGCGACGGAAGATCTGGGGCACCATTTTCTCGCCGATGAAGTTGTGGTTGTGGAAAGTCCATCCCACGGCGGGCTCCCATCGCTTTGAACGCGGTTTGCCGATGTCGTGCAGCAGGGCTGCCCACAGCAGGTAGAGTGCGGCATCCTTTTCCCTTGGCTCTCCCTCGGCAATGGCCCGGGACACATTCTCCAGCACTTCCATGGTGTGATGGAAGTTGTCCTTATGTGCTTTGCCGTTCATGGTCTCCACACCCTCCAGGGCGGCAAGCTCCGGGAAGATGATGGGTAGCAGGCCACAATGGTTCAGTTCGAACCAGCCACGTGAAGGGTGGGGGGAGAGCATGATCTTGTTCAACTCGTCGATGATGCGTTCCTGACTGATGATCCTGATGCGATCCCGGTTGCGCTCCAGTGCGGAGAATGTCTCCTCGTCGATCTGGAAACCCAGTTGGGTGGCGAAGCGGATGCAACGCATCATGCGCAGCGGATCGTCGGAGAAGGTGATATCGGGATCGAGGGGAGTGCGGATGAGCCGGTCCTCCATGTCGTCCAGTCCGTTGAATTGATCCGTGAGCTGGCCAAAGCGGTTCTGGTTGAGACAGATGGCCAGGGCATTGATGGTAAAATCACGACGGTCAAGGTCTTCTTCCAGGGTACCGTCCTCCACGATGGGCTTGCGCGAGTTGCGATCATAGCTTTCGCGGCGGGCACCCACAAACTCAACCTCGGTATTCTCTTCGCCGCCGCGGCCGTAGATCTTGACCTGGGCCGTGCCGAAATTCCGGTAGACGGACAGGTGAGCCTTGCGGTGCTGGGCTTTCATGCGCTGGACCAGTGCCTCGGCCACGGCTATGCCGCTGCCGACCACCACCACGTCGATATCCTTGGATGGACGCTCCAGGAAGATGTCGCGGACGTATCCGCCCACCACGTAGCAGTCCATGCCCAGTTCGTCGGATGTCTGTCCGATCTGGTGAAACACGGGTCGGTCAAGTATTTGTGCCAGTTCCTCGTCAGTCAGGTATGTATTCATTGTGTTTGAGTGGTTTAAGTATGACCAGCCCTCCGGTTGTTCCCGGGTGGCTGGCCGTTTTGCGGGTCATGCATGGAACGCCCGATTTCCTTGTCAGTCCATGGGGTACTTCACACCCCATTCCTGCCTCAGTGCATCCATCTGACGCATAATGCTGAGGGTTTCCTCGTGAGGCATCATGGGGGATTCGGTCAGGCCGGCCTCGATACAGCGGCGGCATTCCATGACCTGATACTCGTAACCGTTGACCATGTCCTCGGGACGGAGGATGGTCTGGACAAGCTCATAGTTGCGGTAGACGTCAATGCGCTCAGGACAGTTGATGTTGTCCACTCTGATGTATCCGTCGGTTCCGCTGATGATGCCCTGGCGGTCATTAAGTGTCAGGCAACCGGCCTGAAGGTTGGCCATCTTGCCGTCGGCATAGGAGAGGGAGATGCTCTCCATCATGTCCATTCCCTCAGGTCCCAGATGGCAGTTGGTGACGGTGCGGACGATGTCGGTGCCGAAGTACATGCGTGCAAAGTTCAGCGCATAGACGCCCAGATCCAGCAGGGCTCCGCCGCAGAGGTCGGCACGGACGATGCGCTCCTTGTGCTCCATCATGTAGCAGAGCGTGGCCGTCAGGATGCGGGGTTCGCCGATGATGCCGGACTGCATCAGTTCTGTTACCTTGTGTGAGAGGGGCATGTAGCGGGTCCAGATGGCCTCGGTGATGAACACACCCTTCTGGCGGGCCTTGGCCAGAAGCTCTTCGGCCTCACGTGCGTTGGCCGTGAAGGCCTTCTCAACCAGGACGGCCTTGCCATGGTCTACGGCCAGGCTGGCATGCTGGAAGTGGTGTGAGTGCGGGGTAGCAATATAGACCAGGTCAACCTCAGGGTCGCATACCAGTTCCTCATAGCTTCCGTAGGCCTTGGGTATGCCATACTCAGCTGCAAACTCGTTGGCCTTCTCCTGTGATCTTGATGCGATGGCGTGAACCTGGTACTCCTGCAGTGGGGCCAGTGCCTGGGCCATCTTGTGGGCAATCCATCCGGCTCCGATGATACCCAGCCTGAAACAATTCTCTTTCATAATATGTCTGATAATAATATGGTGGTTTCTCTGTATTCCTTTTGCGTTGCCGGCTGCCTGTGGGCTGCGCCGTTGTGCGGTGGAAGTCCGATGCCGTCGTCCTGCCTCAAGCCTTGTGTCCGCCAATCTGGTTGTTGCGTTCCCTGGCGGTGGCCCCTTCCGCCAGATTCAGGCCTTTGAGGATGGCGTTCTTGCCGAAACGCTGCTTGATGCCAAGCAGAGCCTCCTGCATCCTTCTTTCCTGGGCCAGGGTGGCATCTTCCTCCCTGCGTTGCCTGTCCTCTGCCTCATAGTCCCTGAAAAGATCCAGCTGCACGGGCTCATGCCCCTCATTCCTGGCCTTCTCTTCCGTGACGACATGGTTCATGGTGATGTTCAGCCTGCGGATGAGAAGGTTGGGCTGGATGATCTGGTCGAAGAGTCTTTCCGCAGCCTCACCAATGATCCGGGAGGAGGAGGTGTGGCGACCCAGGCTGATGCTGCCGTGGGCAGGCTTCGGTACGGACCGGCCGTAATAATCCATGCTGACGGGGCCGTCGTACATGGGTTTCGGGTGCCTGAGACTCTCCGAGTCGTAGTTGACGGTCAGGACCAGCTGGTTGCCGGTGAGATGCTTCCTCACCATGTCCAGCGACATGGCATCGGCCATCTCACGTACGACCACACGTGCCTCGTCCGCCTCGTATGGGCAGGACAGGACCTGTCCGCTGCTCAGGCTGTTGGCGGTGGGGCGATAGGCATTGATGTCCTGTATGGTGCAGGGCTCCCAGCCCCAGGCATGGTCGATAAGCAGTTCGGCGTTCACCCCGAACAACCGGTAGAACAGCTTCTCGTTGAGCAGGGAGCAGCGTGCCACCTTTCCCATGGTGTCCAGTCCGTGGGCAGCCAGTTTGCCGGCAATGCCGTGACCGATGCTCCAGAAGTCGGTCAGGGGCCGATGGTTCCACAGCAGCCGGCGGTAGGATATCTCATCCAGTTCCGCCATCCTTACCCCATCCTTGTCTGCCGGGGCATGCTTGGCCAGGATGTCCATGGCCACCTTGCACAGGTAGATGTTGGTGCCGATTCCTGCCGTGGCGGTGATGCCGGTCGTGTGCAGGACGTCGAGCACCATGCGTGCGGCCAGTTGGCTGGCGGTCATGCGGTAGGTCTTGAGGTATCCTGTGACGTCAATGAAGACCTCGTCAATGGAGTAGACGTGGATGTCCTCCGGTGCGACATACTTCATGTAGACCTTGAGTATGCGTCCGCTGTAGCGCATGTAACAGGCCATGCGGGGTGGTGCAGCGATGTAGTCCACGGCCCATTCGGGATGCGCCTTCAGTTCCCCGTCGTACACGGACTTGCCCGTCAGACGGTGGCCCGGTGCGGCATATCTGCGTTCCTGATTTATTTCCCGCAGCCGCTGGTTCACCTCGAACAGCCGGGCTCTGCCACTGATGCCATGAGCCTTCAGTGACGGCGATACAGCCAGGCAGATGGTCTTCTCCGTCCTGCTGGCGTCTGCCACGACCAGGTTGGTCGTCAGGGGATCCAGTCCCCGTTCCACACACTCAACCGAGGCGTAGAAGGATTTCAGGTCTATGGCGATGTAGGAGCGGTTCATCTTCGGGGGTGTATGGCCGTCTGATGCCGGCTGTCAGCTGCGCATCCGGTGTTTGACGACGCAAAAATACGAAAAATATATGATATATGCATCCTGGATGCTGATTTTTCTCTCTTATGGGCGGCTATACTAAAATAAAATGTTAACTTTGCGTAAATTAGTGAACTTTGCTTGAATTAACGAATATATCTATCAGAATGAAGAAGTTTATTGCTCTTGTGGCATGCCTGCTGGTTTCTGCATGGTCCTGTGCAGAGGATGGTCATGCGCTGTGGTTGAGAATGAGGATCCTTGAAGATCCTGCGCCGGTTGAGGTGACGCTGGCAAATAGCCGGCTGTTGAAGCCTGTGAAGACTGCCCAGCTGGAGGCAGCACGCATGGGACGCGGCAAGTCGCTGCCCCATGTCACGGCGCTTGTTGCCCAGTATGAACTGCTGCGCCATTGGAACGGAGGAACGGTACACCTGCAGCTGGAGGAGGGCGTTACTCCCTCGGCCGACGGCTATACCATCCACAGAGAAGGTGAGGGCTTTTACGTGAAGAGTGCCACGGAGGCCGGTTTGCTGTACGCCACCTACGACCTGTTGCGCCGGCAGGAACTGGAAACGCTGCCGATGAATCGTCAGGAGATCGTGGAATCACCCACCTACGCCCTGCGCATCCTGAATCACTGGGACAATCCCAACGGCACGATGGAGCGTGGCTATTCGGGCAAGAGCATCTGGAAGTGGGACGAGATTCCCGCCGATGCCAAGGCGCAGTTGCCCGACCATCTGGCCCGACTATATGGCGAATATGCCCGTGCCAATGCCTCCATCGGCATCAACGCCACGGTACTGAACAACGTCAATGCCAAGCCCCTGATGCTGAGCAGCGAGATGATCCGGAAGACGGCAAAGATTGCCGACGTGCTGCGTCCCTACGGCATCAAGGTCTGCCTGGCCGTCAACTTCGGATCGCCCAAGGCCATTGGGGGTCTTGAAACAGCCGACCCCCTGAACGAGGCTGTCATTCAGTGGTGGGAGCAGAAGGCCCGTGAGATCTACACTGCGATTCCCGACTTCGGCGGCTTCCTGGTCAAGGCCAACAGCGAGGGCGAACCCGGTCCGATGGACTACAACCGTACACACGTGGACGGCGCCAACATGCTGGCCCGTGCCCTGAAGCCCTACGGCGGCATCGTGATGTGGCGCAGTTTCGTGTATGCCAGCGATGGCGGCGACCGTGCCAACCAGGCACAGCAGGAGTTCCTGCCCCACGACGGCAAGTTCCTGGACAATGTGATCATCCAGGTGAAGAACGGCCCCATCGACTTCCAGCCTCGCGAACCCATCAGCCCCCTCTTCTTTGCCCTGAAGAAGACCCCCAC
>JAZRVZ010000262.1:0-10429 GCA_045599425.1 Bacteroidaceae bacterium
TGCCAGCCCACTCCTTCTCACCGGATGACCGGCCGGCATGGTTCTTCGTGCCCCAGGCCCAACCTATACTACCGCATCCTGCGCTGGATGTATGTGGTTGTCAATTTCATCGGACTGACCGGCAACCTCTGCGACTGTGCCTACTTCCCCTTTACCGGCCGACGTACCACGGGCAGCGTGCTGCAGGAGTTCGGGAGCGAGGGCAACATCCTCACCATCCTCTTCAACGAGGCCCTGCCCTACTGGTATCTGTTCCTTCTGGCAGGACTCCTCGGCTGGTTGCTCTGGCGGGGCTTCCGCATTCCGGCCATTGCTGCCCCGAAGGCAGGCAGACGGTGGCCCTACTACCTTGTTCAGACGGTGGCCCTCCTCACCGCCATTCCGCTTACGATAGGCGGGATGCGCGGCGGATTCACTACAGCCGTGCGCCCCATCACCATCTCCAATGCCAACCAGTACGTCCACCACTCCATCGATGCCGGCATCGTACTGAACACCCCCTTCAGCATCCTGCGCACCTTCAACAAGAAGCCGTTCCCCAATGTCCGGTACATGACTGACGACGAGGCCCTCGCGCTCTATTCGCCGCTCCACCAACCAGCCGACAGTGCAGCCTTCCGTCCCATGAACGTGGTGGTATTCATCCTGGAAAGCTTTGGCAAACAGGCCTCCGCCCGTGGCTTCACGCCCTTCCTGGACAGCCTGGCCCGGAAAGGCCGTTCCTTCCGCTACAGCTATGCCAACGGACGCAAGAGCATCGACGGCATGCCCTCCGTCCTGTCCTCCATCCCCTCGTTCATCGAGCCCTTCTTCCTCACCCCTGCCGCCCTGAACGACCTCTCCGGACTGGCCGGTGAGCTGTCTGCGCACAAGGGGTACCACTCCGCCTTCTTCCATGGCGCGGAGAACGGTTCCATGGGCTTCCAGGCCTTCGCGAATGCCACGGGATGGCAACAGTACTTCGGCCGGACCGAGTACAATCAGGATGCACGCTACCATGGCGATGCCGACTTTGACGGCACCTGGGCCATCTGGGACGAGGAATTCCTGCAGTTCTTCTGCGACAAGATGTCGGAGATGCCCCAGCCTTTCATCACCTCCGTCTTCACGGCCTCTTCCCATGCCCCCTTCTGTCTCCCCGAACGCTACCGGGGCAGGTTCCCCGAGGGGCCCACGCCCCTCTATGCCTGCATCAGCTACTCGGACAACGCCCTGCGCCTCTTTTTTGAGAAGGCAGCCCGTCAACCCTGGTTCCGCAACACCCTCTTCGTGCTCACGGCCGACCATACCACGGCAGCCGACGATCCCGTCTACCAGACAGACCTGGGCCGCTATGACGTCCCTGTCATCTTCTACGCCCCCTCCATGCCCGACCTCCATGGCGAGGACACGGAGCGCATCGTCAGTCAGGCCGACATCATGCCCACCGTCCTCTCCCTCCTCCGATACGACCGTCCCTACATTGCCTTTGGCGAGGATGCGCTGGGCACGCCGCCCGAACGCACCTTTGCCATCAACTACCTCCCGGGGGCCGGTTACTACCAGTACCTGCAGCAAGACTGGATGCTGCAGTTTGACGGGGAGAACGTGGTGCATGCCTATCAGTTCAGGCAGGACACCCTCCTCCGGCACGACCTCTCCGGCCATCATCCCAAGGAGGCCGAACAGCACATGAAAAGCATCATCCAGCAATACATGCACCGCATGAATCACAACGAGATGAAAGTAACTACCAACCCATAAGAATAATGAAGACAAACCTGAAAACCTGGCTCCTCGCCGCCTCCGCCACCTTCCTGCTGGCCGGTTGCGGCCAGAAGAGCAAGTACGAGTACGAGACCGTGGAAGGCGATCCCATGCACACCCAGATCTACACCCTCGGGAACGGCCTGAAGATCTACATGACCGTCAACAAGGAGCAACCCCGCATCCAGACCTACATCGCCGTCCATGCCGGCGGCAAGGATGATCCCGCCGAAAGCACAGGTCTGGCCCACTACCTGGAGCACCTGATGTTCAAGGGCACCCGTCAGTTCGGTACCTGGAACTATGAGAAGGAGGCCGTGGAGCTGGCCAGGATCGACTCCCTCTACGAGGTCTACAACCACACCACCGGGGAGGATGCCCGCAAGGCCATCTACCACGAGATTGACTCCGTCAGCTACGAGGCTTCGCGCTATGCCATTCCCAACGAGTACGACAAGCTCATGGCCACCATCGGTGCCGACGGCAGCAATGCCTTCACCAGCGATGACGTCACCTGCTACCAGGAGGACATTCCCGCCAACCAGCTCGAAAACTGGGCCAAGATCCAGAGCGACCGTTTCCAGAACATGGTCATCCGTCTCTTCCATACCGAACTTGAGGCCGTCTATGAGGGGAAGAACATGAGTATGGTACGCGACATGGACAAGGTCCTGGAGGCCCTGGGTTCCTCCCTCTATCCCAACCACCCCTACGGCACCCAGACCGTCATCGGTACCCAGGAACACCTGAAGAATCCCTCGCTGGTCAACATCCGCCGCTACTTCCAGAACTACTACCGTCCCAACAACGTGGCCATCTGCCTCTCCGGCGACTTCAACCCCGATGAGGTCGTTGACCTCCTGCAGCAGTACTTTGGCCAGTGGCAGCCCAACGAAGACATCCAGCGCAAGCTTGTCCAGGAGCAGCCCGCCATCACCGCCCCCGTCATCAGGGACGTAGTGGGCGAGGAGGCCGAGAACGTATGGATTGGCTGGCGTACACCCGCCGAGAAGGAAGACGACAACCTGGCCCTTGAGATAGCAGCCTCCATGCTGCAGAACGGCACAGCCGGCCTCATCGACCTTGACCTTGTTCAGCCCCAGAAGGTTCTCCAGGCCGGCACCTTCAACTATTCCCGTGAACAGGGCTCCGAGTTCCTCCTCTTTGCCTACCCCATGCCTGGGCAGACACTTGGCGAGGCACGCCAACTGCTGCTTGATGAGGTAGAGAAGCTGAAGAAGGGCCTGTTTGACGACCGTCTGCTTGCCTCCGTCCTCACCGACTACAAGCTCTCCATGGAGAAATCACTCGAGGACAACGACAACCGTGCCATGCAGTTCGTCAACTCCTTCGTTGCCGGCCAGACCTGGGCCGAGAAGGTGGCCAGCGTACGGAAGACGGAGTCCCTGACCAAGGAGGACATCATCCGCGTAGCCAATCAGTACCTTGGCACCGACAACTATGTCTGTGTCTACAAGCGACAGGGCGTAGACCCCAGCATTGCCCAGATTGAGAAGCCCGAGATCAATCCCGTCATGACCAACCGCGACTCCACCTCCCTCTTCCTGCGCGAGATCCAGAAGGCTGAGGTTACGCCCATCGAACCCATCTTCAACGACTACCAGAAAGAGCTCAGCTTCGGCAAGACCGGCAAAGGCCTGGAATTCATCCACAAGGAGAACACGCTCAACGGCCTCTTCCAGCTCAGCTACGTCTATGACATGGGAACCGATGCCGACCGCCTCTGGGAGACGGCCCTCGGCTACATGGACTACCTGGGCACCGACAAGCTCACGCCCGAGGAGGTCAAGAAGAACTTCTATGCCCTCGGCTGCAACATCAATGCCCGCGTTACTGGTTCCCGCATCTACCTCACCCTCAGCGGACTGGACGAGAACAAGGCTGAGGCCCTGCGACTCGCCGAGGATCTCCTTGCCAACCTCAAGCCCGACGAGGAGGCCCTGCAGAACATGAAGATGGCCACCCTGCAGAGCCGTGAGGTCAACCTCACCGACCAGGACTTCTTCGTCTCCAGCCTCCGCCGCTATGCCATCTACGGCAGGGACTACATCCAGGCCCACATCCTCACCAACGACGAGCTGATGGCCCTCAGCGCCCAGCAGCTCGTGGACAAGGTCAGGAGCCTCAGCCAGTACATGCACACCGTCACCTACTATGGTCCCGACAAGATGGACAAGGTCATCAGCCTCATCGACCAGGAGCACCATACCGCAGCCCAGCTCCTGCCCGTGCTGCCCAACACCCCCTACGTGCCCTGCCAGACCGGCGAGGACATCGTCTACCTCTGCCACTATCCCGCACCCAATGCCTGCATCTTTGCCTTCTCCAACCTGGAGGAGAAGTTCAATACCGCCATCGAACCCGCCCGCATCCTCTACAACGAGTACTTCGGCGGCGGCATGAACAGCATCGTCTTCCAGGAGATTCGCGAGAGCCGTGGCCTGGCCTACAGCTGCCGCAGCTACTTCACCGATCCCGACTTCACCTACGATCCCTACTGGAGCTACTACTATGCGGCCACCCAGGTCGACAAGCTCGGCGACTGCATGTCCACCTTCCAGGACATCGTGGAGAACATGCCTCAGTCCCAGGCCGCCTTCAACATCGCCCGCCAGGCTCTCATCACCCGTCTGCGCACCCAGCGCACCACCCGCGATGCCGTCATCTGGTCCTACCTGGAGGCACGCGACAAGGGCATTGACCACGACCTGATGAAGGACGTCTTTGAGGGAGCCAAGTCACTCAAGATGGATGATCTGCTCCAGCTGCAGCAGAAGTACATCAAGGATCATACCCACAACTACAGCATCGTGGCCGACCGCACCCGCGTAGATATGGACATCGTCCGTTCACTCGGTACTGTCAATGAGGTCGACATCAAGGACATCTGCGGCTACTATTGATCACTGATTGCACAAAGTCCTGCAAAGAGGAGCCAGAGGGAAGCGGCACGGCAACTTCCCCCTGGCTTTTTTCTTGGCTCCAGATGAGCCCCGGATTCCCTTCAGCCCTGAAGAAATACCGGCACCTCCTCCTCACCGTCCTCAACCTTGCCGGCCTTCCCGTGAAAAAAACACGCCAATCATTTGGCCGTTAGCGGATAATTCCATATCTTTGCAACCGGTTTTCCATGCGAGGAAAACATTGGCAGGTGGACCAACCTCTTGTCACCTTATAAAATAATACAAAACAAGTTTTCAGAGAACAAATGAACATGAATCCTACAAAACGAAGGCAGACGCTACCCGCGTAACTTCATTTTGAACTGATTTTCCCATCAGCCCAGGATTACTGTATCCATTTCGTTCCTTGACTTCCTGACGGTTCTCCCAGATGAAGGCATCTGGGATTTTGTGTTTCCATTCCACCAACCATCAACCAGGGCAGGGCCCATGCAGGGCTTGCCCCCTAAAAAAACTTGTTTTGTCTATGAATAAAGATCAGTTTACAGTTTCCTACACCACAGGAAAAACCCACCAGACCCACAGAAATTCCCTCCACATCAACATCTGCCTGACCGGTGTTGCCCACCCCTGCCGTGACTACACCATGGTCATCCGTACCATTCCCGCACTGCAGCGCGTTGCAGAAGTATCCTCCCTCAACCTCAGGCCCACCCGCCACTTCCGTCTTGAGACCATCGGTGAAGGCATCATCCAGCTCAGCTTCACCACTCCACGCCTCCGGCACGACTGGATTCCCGGCACCTACCAGCTCAACCTCTACCAGGAAGACCTCCTGACAGGCCAGGCACGCTTTGAGCTGCCCCTGACCCAACAGGAGAAAACCGAGGGCCCGCTTCTGCCACCCGACATCAGTCTTCTATCCGAGACTGTCCCCACATCCTCTGAGACCTCCAACCCGGCCACTCCTCCAACCGCCGAACAGCGCCTCAAGGCACTCATCGGGCTGGAAGAGGTCAAGCGCGAAGTACTTGACGCCCAGCTCATGGTCCAGTTCCGTCAGCAGCGCCAGCACCTCGGCATCCCGTCCCATGATACGGAAAACCGCCACCACATGCTCTTCCTCGGCAATCCAGGAACAGGCAAGACCACCGTGGCCCAGCTCATCGGCGAGATGTACCACCAGATGGGCATCCTGTCCAAAGGACACACCATCATCACCGGTCGCGCCCAGCTTGTCGGCGAGTACATCGGCGATACCGAGAGCAAGATGAACCAGGTCATCCAGGAGGCACGGGGAGGCGTACTCTTCATCGACGAAGCCTACACCCTCTTCACCGACAGTGACGACAAGCGCGACTATGGCAACCGCGTCCTGGAATCCCTCCTCACCCTGCTCTCCGAACCCAATCCCGACTGCATCATCATCCTGGCAGGTTACGAGCACGAGATGAAGCGCCTCCTCAGCATGAATCCCGGCCTGAAGGACCGCTTCCCCACCCATCTTCACTTCCAGGACTTCACTGCCCGGGAACTCTACCAGATTGCCTGCACCCTCATCAGCCAGCAAGGCTACCGCCTCTCGGCACCCGCCGACCAGGAACTGCAGCGCATCTGCCGGAATGCAGCCGATGCCCACACCCCCGATTTCGGCAATGCCCGCTGGGTGCACAATCTCTTCCAGAAAGGCATCACCCGCGTCATGGCACGCCGCGTGCTCCAGCATCCAAGCTACACAGGCAGCACCTATGCCTACCGGGAACGCATCGGACTGGAAAGAGACTTCACCACCTACCCCGGTGGCAAAGCCTGTCTCACCTCCCTCTTCACCGTCATCCAGCCCCAGGACATCCTTGAGGCCGAGAAGCTGCTCCTCACCCCCCAGGCACCCGTCAGGCAGAATCACATCGGATTCTGCTGACGGGAGGCCGGGAACAGGCAGCCCTCATGACAACAGATGTTTGCGAAATCTACAACTGCAAATCCCCCTTCGGCATTAGCCGTTCCTATTTCCACCAATCGTCCCTCACACCGCTGATGATGCGTGCCAATTCATTCATCACAAGGCACATCTCGCGGCTGATTGCAGGGATGCGTCCACCAGTCTCATCCCTTTGCCCGGGCAGATACCTGTACGCCCAACACGTCATCTGCACATGACGGTTCTCGGCTGTCGAATAGAAAGCCTTTCCACCAGGCTTATAGCGATCGCTGAAACCATTATCCATCAGTTCAATGAATGGCAACTGCTCCAGCATCAGCTGCTTCATGATCTCACGCTCCCTGGGACTCACAAAGGCACTTACCACCACGGCACCCCCGCGTGCAGCTCTCATCACAGCCGCCCTCTGCTGTTCAAAGAGCGAAGCATCGGCACGATGACAGATGAGCGAAACCTTGCGCTCGGCAGCCAGCAAGGCACGATTGCCCACATAGTCAAGTGCAAGTGCGTTAACATTTCCCGGCTGTCGTTTCAGGCGCTGGCACACGTTACTTTGCAACGTGCGGCATTTCTCCTGATTGCTGCCGATCCATGGGTCGGCAGCCACAGCACCAAGGACACGTTCCAGCGTCCAGTTCTTGGACAGGCCATTGCGTGCAACCCGGAAGCGATCAGGCTTAGAACTGGTGATCAGGCGTTTGCGCGGGTTGTTGCGTATGTATCGTCGCTTTGTCTCTATCTCCTCATCTGTAACCGCCTCTACATCATTGTAGCCGCGCACCATGAGGGCAGGCCCGCGAAATGACCGCGTGTGGTCACGGTCAGTACACACTTGCGGTATACCGCCCCTCTTTTGCCCGGCATCACCCCAGGCAATGCCCAACGTGTCCCAATATCCATGGGTGCAGCCAATCATAAAGCCTCTGATTATCTGTCCAAGGTGTACCCTGTTCGTTGGCTTAAGGTACAAAAGACCATGAATGTGTTCGGGCATGACCTGGAACTCGTCTATCTCAACTTCCGGATAATGAGTGATGACCGCATGCCAACTCTCCCTCACCTTCCTCCCCAGCTCCGTCAGCTCGCATCGTGGCGCATTCACACTGCCATCCTCAGCATCAGGATCTCCTGTAATACATCCAAGTACCGGTGCCTCACCCCTGGTGTTCAGGGTAACATGAAACCACCCCTCCGTATAATCATTGAGGGGATTACGCTTCAGGGCATCAGGGGTTTCTGCTTGCTTCCCGCGTATCTTTGCAATCTGTTCTGGAGTCAGAGGCATTGTTGCTTTTTTGCAAAGATACCTATTTATATTGGAGTGGGCAACTGTTCCTTGCAGAATATTGCATTAACAGACCATCATAGACGTATAGCTTTGTGGAAGTCCCCTACCCATCAGGCTTGCCTACTTTCCGTGTTTTTACTACAATAATCCTTAAACCTGTCGGTTTTCATCGTTACACCACGAGCCGCAGCAACATCTACGCCATATAGAACAGGATCTACAAGAGCGTGATACTCACCCAGGTCTATTTTGAATCTGTATGGATATTCATTCTCTTCCTCTTCAACAATCTTCACGCCCGTTATTTCATAATAACCCGAGAAATGATGTCCCATGACTGGCACAAGATATTTTATCTTCGAGAGGTTTACGGCTGGATTGGGACCTTTATTGCCAAAGAAGAACTTCGTTGCAGTACCTCCCTTCAACTTATCCAAATCATTTCCGGCACCTTTGAATGCGGTAACAATAAGATAGGTAACATTGGCATCCTCGTATTCCAGCCCCTTCTGTGGAATGGTCTTTGTAAGCAACTGGCTCCTTCTGTCTGTTTCTTTCAGCCAGGCAGCAATCTGGTCATACAGTACCTTTTCGCTACTCATCGGGTCGAGTTCCAGTTCTCCGTTCTCGCTGACAATAGTACCTCCAGGTTTCAGCGGGAATGCCCCGATGCCTATCCGCTCATGACTGTCATGATAGTACGAGCTTCTGACCTGATCCGCCGTGAGGTTACCTGGATAAAGCACATAACCACCAACAACCTCTCGCTTGATACCATTGTCGAGCGAGTTGTAGTAGATGGCATCACGATACCTGTGCATCTGGTTGATGGCATCTACAGGCGGCACGTCATGACTCTTGATGCGCTTGTCCGCCAGTCGATATTTGGCATCAAACAGATAGGTATAGACAATATCGTCATCGCTGTTCTTTGACAGACGCAACACAATGTCCGGACGCTGGACGGTGGTGAATGTGGTTGTATCTTCGATAGCCGATTCCATGTCCGAATCCTCTTCCTCCA
Organism: Bacteroidaceae bacterium; assembly: GCA_045599425.1. GTDB lineage: Bacteria > Bacteroidota > Bacteroidia > Bacteroidales > Bacteroidaceae > Physcousia. Next base: position 8,925 of record JAZRVZ010000262.1, read on the forward strand.
CCTCAGCATTGTATGATACTGTGGCAAGTTCCACTCCATCTCGCTCAAACTTCACATCCGACTGCTGTCCATACACCAACTGCTTGATGAATCCCGTTGTCAGCTGTTTGCCAGATGTCTTTGCAGCAACGCCTTCACCAAGGATGCTCTGAACCATGTTCTTCACCTTGATGAAGCACCATATCTCGTAGAGTTCGCTCACATCCTTCACCTCAAGCTTGCGGATGCCGTCCTCCAGTTCGTAGCCACATTGCAGCAAGAGCCAGTTCCTGTAGATGTCGCTATAGCCACGGGCACGCTTCATCACAAGGCTGTCCTGGCTGAAACCTTTGAACTGACCTATCTGACGGAAGAAAGGATGTCGTGTGAGTCTTGCCAGCTCGTCGTCCATCTCGCCAAGGTTGTCGGCAATCGTTGCATCACTCACCTTGAGCGTGTTCTTGATGTGTTCACGCACCACTCCGAACCTGCGGTGTATTTCCTTGATGGCATACTTCAGGAAGCGGTTCTCAACGGTGTCTTTCGACAGAATCATGTCATCCGTACGATACAGATGATGCGGATCATTCTGAAACTCTGCATATTCCTGTTCGAGAGCGGAACCGAAATTGCGAAGCCTCTCTGCACGCTCGTTCTTGACAACGGACTTCAACCGTCTCTTGGGCGAGTTGATGATGATCTTTGTAGCCTCGACGATACTCTTGTAGCATTGCTGGAATATCTGCCACCAGATGAGATCGGTACTGCTGCCGCTCTTCTCCTTGTAGCTGAGATACGTCCGCTTCAGGAAGGAATAGCTGAGCATGGAGTATTCCTGTTCAATATCGGCAATGATGCTCTTCAGGTCGGTACGGTAGTCCATCTTGTAGCTCAGCACCTCCGTCCGGAACGACATCTTCTTCTGCACGCCATCAACCGAATAGTTCACACTCATGTCCGTACGTCCCACCTGATTGTGGAAGTTCAACGTACCGTAGATCAGCGGCTCTTCGTCATCCTCTTCGGATGCTGCATCCGACCCATGACCGGCAATGTATAGCTCGTCTATCTTCACGCCTTCATGCAGAGCCTTTACTCGCAAGGGATATTCAGTGTTCTCAAAGAATACGGCAAGTCGGGTGATGTCCTTTCCTTCTTGCTCCACACCATCGAAGTAGAACCTCACATCATCGTCACTTGTGGCAAAGTGTGATTCCACCCGTGCCCAAGCCTCCGCATCCTGACGGGCACGCAGATTGGCTATGGCCTCACGAAGGTGCTTGCCATAGTTCTTGCAGGAGAAGCGAAGAGACACGTCGCCATTCCTGACCTCAAAGGTGCTGTATTGCTCAGATGCCATATAAATTTTTTGTTCCCTTGTTGTTGCGGTATCAGAACTGATACATATCATCCAGCGTGATTGTTGCTTGAAAAACATCGGAATAAGCATTTCTCTTCAGTCCTTTGGTAGTGAAAAGTACAAGCCTTGTCGATTTGCCATCCACACAAGAATCAAATGCCTCCTT
>JAZRVZ010000263.1:0-13479 GCA_045599425.1 Bacteroidaceae bacterium
TGCCATCAATGCCGCACATGATGCCGCTGTCAAGGCTGACCTCATTGCTGCTGCCGGACAGGCCGAGAGTGCCGTACTGGGTGTGGACGATGAAGGTTATGACCTGATGGCCGGTGACGAAGACGAGGCTGAGTCTTACGACGCAGAAACCGCAGCCTCACCACAAAACTAAAAGAAAGGAGACTCTGATATGAATTACATGAAAGTATTATTGAATGGCATCATCAAGGAGAATCCTACCTTTGTGCTTCTCCTGGGTATGTGTCCCACGCTGGGAACGACTTCCAGCGCCCTGAACGGTATGTCCATGGGTCTGGCGACAATGGCTGTGCTCATCTGCAGCAACTTTGTCATCTCACTCATCAAGAACCTTATCCCTGATATGGTCCGCATTCCTTCATTCATCGTTGTGATTGCCTCACTGGTTACCATCCTCCAGATGTGCCTGCAGGCTTATGTACCCTCAGTCTACGCTTCATTGGGACTCTTCATACCCCTGATCGTGGTAAACTGTATCATCCTGGGTCGTGCCGAGGCATTCGCTGCCAAGAACTCACCCGTGGCCAGCATCTTCGACGGTATTGGCATGGGCCTTGGTTTCACCATTGCCCTGACGCTCCTGGGTGCTGTACGTGAGCTGCTGGGAACCGGTAAGGTTTTCGGTCTTGAGATCTTCCCTGACAGCTATGGTGCGCTGGTGTTCGTCCTGGCTCCCGGTGCCTTCATCGCTCTGGGTTTCCTGATTGCTATTGTTAACAAATTCAAGAAAGCATAATCGTCATGGCATACATTCTTATTTTCATTACAGCCATCTTCGTTAATAACGTTGTGCTGTCCCAGTTCCTGGGCATCTGCCCTTTCCTGGGTGTAAGTAAAAAGGTGGAGACTGCTACCGGCATGGGTGCGGCCGTTGCCTTTGTGCTGACTATTGCTACGATTGTCACTTATCTGATCCAGACACTGCTGCTTGTTCCCCTGGATCTGGTCTATCTTCAGACCATTGCCTTTATCCTGGTGATTGCGGCATTGGTTCAGATGGTGGAGATCATTCTGAAGAAGGTCAGCCCCAGCCTCTATCAGGCCCTGGGTGTGTTCCTTCCCCTGATTACCACCAACTGCTGTATCCTCGGTGTAGCCATCCAGGTGGCACAGGGTACATACGCCCACACGGGCATTGAGGAGGCCGGTCTGCTGCCGGGTGTTGTCTATGCCCTGAGTACTGCCCTGGGATTTGCCCTCGCAATGGTTGTCTTTGCAGGTATCCGCGAGCAGCTGGGGCGAATGGCCATCCCCAAGGCCATGCAGGGTATGAGCATCGCACTGGTAACGGCAGGTCTGCTGGCTATGGCCTTCATGGGCTTCAGCGGCGTGGACAAGGGCCTTGCTACTCTTTTTGGATTAAGCTGAATGATTCTGTCAGCCTGAAAGTGTTCAGGCTGGCTGCATACAATTTCCTGATCCGGATGGGCTTCACGGCCTGTCCGGATCTTTTTTCTTTCTCTCTTTTGTACGGTTATTGGCCGTCAAACAAGGCTGCAAAGTGCTGATTTTACAGCCTCAACATATTATTTTGTACATCTTAGGAAAAAAAACGAGGCAAAGTGTTGCATGTTTCCGAAATAAATCGTAATTTTGGAATTGTAAGGATTTATAATCCTTTATCCTTGACGCGAGACTGCCACATTACCTCTTGATGTTTTCCACCGGCAGTTCTCATTGCATAAGTTCTGATGTGCAGGGTAGCATAGCGATGTGAATCGATGACTACTTTATCATTTTCTCTATCGCATCAGAAATATCGTGTTTTATTTTGTGTTTGTGTTGTAGTTGTCCTCGGACGTGAGTCTGGGGACAACATGTTTGTGGTCCTACTGAAAAATTGTTGTATTGAAAATTGAAAATCCTTTCCTCGCTTGCTCTGAAGTCATCTTCTCGGTCTTAGCGTGAAATGGAAAATGTTCCCTGAAAAGGCAGGGAGGGCTCAGTAGATTCTGCTCCCTCCCTGTCATGTCCTTCGTACGGGTTATTTCATCGGTGTTTCCTGGCAAATGTACGTCTGAGCTTGATCAGGGTGCCGATGATTCCACCTATTTTAACGCCGATGCGTACACCATTGATAATCGTGCCGCTTTTGGATAGCCAGAATGCCGTTTTCCCCCATTTGTCCGAGGGAATTTCCTCCTTGCCCGTCAGACAATTGTAGCTGTGACGCATGTTTGTCCGGCTTGCCTCCAACCGTTGCCTGACCTGACGGCGACGGAATTGAATCCATTCCAATTCGTCCATGTTTGCCGGTCGCATATTGGTGATTTGCACATTATTCAGCCTGTTCATCGTTCCTTTCCTCTGATTGGTTGTCATTTTCACTGCCCAGGAATGCCTGACTCATCATGCGGGCCAAGGGCAGGATAATCCATTTCCTGCGGTTTGCATGGAACAAGGCAAGGATCAGAACCATGAAAAGGGCGAAAACGGCATAGCACAGTCCGATGTTGCTGATGGCTTCGCCTATCCAGTGAACCAATGCCAGACCCAGGAACACCAGGATGGTCAGTGCCAGGATGATGCTGATCATGGCAATGGCGATTCGGCCCAGCAGAACGGTCATCTGTTCTGCCAGGGTCAGCCTGATGTATTCCTGCTGATGTCCCAGATATTTCCTGGCTTCCTTCAGCAGGTCACTCAGCTGTTCCTGTGTCTTGTCTTGTCTCATTCTGCCTCGCTCTGCAGTTCCTCGGCAATCTCGTCCACAAGGTTCTCCATTTCCTTCTTGTTCAGGCGGATGCCACGCTTGCGGAGTGCCTCCATGATTTTTGCACGGGTGTCTGCACCCTTTTCGGGAGCAAGGAGAATACCTGCTGCGGCTCCTACTGCAGCACCGCCCAGAAATGCCAGTAAATAGTTAATGCTCTTCATAATACAGTGTTTTTAAAACTTGATTCATCGCAAAGATAGTAATTATTTGTTTAAGAACGTTATTTTATCCCGCTTTTTAACGTTTTTTTTGTGCATTACGGTTTGATGATAGGAAATATTTCACTATCTTTGTAGGCAAATAGATATAACTGTCGGTACAACAATTAACCCTTTCATAATTCATATTTGAAATGAAGAAGATTTTCTTTATGGGCGCTGCCCTGACCATGGTATTTGCCATGACTTCCTGCAAGAGCAAGGAGAGTGCTTACAAGAAGGCTTACGAGAAGGCCCAGGCTGCACAGTCGAACAACAACCCCTACAACAATGTGGTTACTACGACTCCCGCAACTACCACTACACCTGTTGCCACCACCACCACTACTCCCGCTACCACAACTCCCGCCCAGGACTACAGCAATGTCTCTGTTCGTACTGAGAACGTTGACCTGGTCAGTGGCAATCCCCTGAAGGCTTACAGCGTGGTTGTTGCCAGCATGAGTGTTCCCGCCAATGCCACAGCCCTCTACAACAAGCTGACCAATGCCGGCTATCAGGCTCGCGTTGTAAAGGCCAAGGTTAATGGCAGTGAGTGGTTCCGTGTAGTAGCAAGCAGCTTTGACACCAAGGCCGAGGCTGCTGCCAGCCGTGCTGCTCTGGAAGGCCAGTATCAGGGTGCCTGGTTGCTTTACCAGAAATAATCCTGATTCATGCTCTGCTTCTGACAAATTAGGCTAAATGCCAGGTTGTCAGTTGGAAATATAAAAACTTATCAAGTGATACTTCACCGCTTTTTGCTTTGATCCGTCATGGTAAACCGAAGCAAGAGGCGGTGAAAGATATTAAGGAAATGAGTAGGATATTGGCTATTGACTACGGAGCCAGACGCGCCGGAATTGCAGTGACGGACCCCCTGCAGATCGTCCCTGGCGGTTTATGCACGGTGGCATCAGGTACACTGCTTGAGTTCCTGGCAAAGTATGTATCTTCCGAGCCTGTCGAACGGTTTGTCGTAGGTCTTCCCCGGCAAACAAACGGAGCCGATAGCGAGAACCTTCCCCGTGTCAGGTCATTCGTAGGCAGATTGAAGCAAAAGTTTCCTGACATCCCTGTTGAGATGTATGACGAGCGCTTTACCAGTGTAATGGCCCATCGCACCATGCTTGAGGCTGGTCTCCGGAAGAAAGACCGTCAGAACAAGGCACTTGTCGACGAGATCAGCGCCACGATCATTCTTCAGGGTTGGATGGAGTCACGCAATGCTCTTTCAATCCGCTAATGCTTGCGTGCAAGAGCATTGTAAGACCGAGTTTGACGCATCCACCTACATATGCTTACTCTTCCCAGAATCATAAAAGAAACAATTACATGGTTTTACCCATATATACCTACGGTCAGCCCGTGTTGAGGAAAGTGGCTGAAGATATTACTCCCGACTATCCGGAACTTTCCAAGCTTATCCAGGATATGTATGACACACTGGATCGCAGTGAAGGCATCGGCCTTGCTGCACCACAGATCGGCCTTGCTATCCGTCTTGTTGTCATCAACCTTGATCTGCTAAGCGAGGATATGCCCGAATACAAAGGCTACATCCACACCTTCATCAATGCTCATATCCTGGAATACGACGATACCGAGATGGATTCTTCCGAGGAAGGCTGCCTCTCACTTCCCGGACTGCATGAGAAGGTTGTCCGTCCCACCCGTATCCACGTCAGGTACCAGGATGAGAATTTCCAGGAGCACGACGAATGGGTAGGCGGCTATCTGGCCCGAGTGATGCAGCATGAGTTTGACCATCTGGAAGGAGAAGTCTTCACGGACCACCTGACGGGCCTTCGCAAGCAGATGATCAAGGGCAAGCTCAACAACCTGCTCAAGGGAAACTTCAGCTGCAACTATAAGATAAAGGTTCGCAGGTAAAGTACCGTGTTGTCACACAGACACGAATCAGGCATGCAAAGGTTGTTCGCAGCACATGGCATTAAAGGTTGGCATAGGAAAATCTCCTGTGCCATACTTTTCATGTACATTCCCGTCGCCAACCTTTGCGCTCAGTTCAATACCGATCGTGTCATGATCATGGGCCGGAGCGCCCTCTATTACGAGGACTACGTCCTGAGCATACAGCGTTTCAGTCTGGTGATCAATGCCAAGCCCCACCTGGCCGAACCCTATTTCTATCGTGGACTTGCCAAGTTCTATCTTGAAGACTTTTCGGGAGCAGAAACCGATCTCTCCAGTGCCATAACCCGTAATCCCTATACGGCCAACTACTATGAGCTGCGCGGACTGTGCCGCGTCAACAACGGGAACTATGCAGAGGCCGAGACCGATTATGCCAGATGCGTGGACATCAACCCATCCGCTGAAAACTGCTGGCACAACATGGTACTTTGCCAGATTGAGCAGAAGGCCTACGAGCGTGCCGATTCCTGCCTGGATATCATGATTGCCAGATGGCCCCGGACCTCAAACAACTATACCATCAAGGCACAGGTTTCCCTGGCACGCCAAGACACCATTGGTGCAGAGAAATGGGTGGACAGGGCCCTTGAGGTAAATGCGTTCGAGGGATCTGCCTGGAGTATCAAGTCCATGATGCTCCTGAAGAGGAACGATTATCCCGCTGCGGAGAACGCCCTTGACAAGGCCATTGTGCAGATGCCCCGACAGGCCGATCTCTACATCAACCGTGCCATGTCGCGCTACTATCAGGACAACCTGCGTGGTGCCATGAGTGACTATGATGCCGCCCTGGAGATCAATCCCAAGAGTGTCATCGGCCATTTCAACCGTGCCCTGCTCCGTGCCCAGGTAGGTGATGACAACCGGGCCATCGAGGATTTCAACTATGTCATTGAGCATGAACCGGACAATTTCGTTGCCATCTACAACCGTGCCCTTCTGCTCAGCAATACCGGCAACTATCGTGCCGCCATCAAGGACATCAGCACCATATTGGAGGAATATCCCAACTTCTGGGACGGATATTCATTGCGTGCCAGCCTTCGCCGCAAGTCCGGCGATTCCAGTGGAGCTGAGCGCGATGAGTTCAAGGTGCTGAAAGCCAGGATGGAAGGCAACCTTGCCGGCAGGAAGCGTTCGGGCAACAAGACCCGCAAAGAGAGCGACCAGAGTCTGGAGGACTACAACAAGCTGGTTGAGGCCGACAACGAAGAATACCACGAGCAGTATGCCAATGAGTATCGCGGCAGGGTGCAGGACCGTGAAACCGATGTCCGTACAGAGAAATCCTACGTCCTGTCCTATTTCACCTCGCAGGGCCTGGGACAGACGAATACCGCCTACCATCCATTGGTCGAACAGTTTAACAAATCCGTCAAATCGCCTGGTACACTTTATCTTACAAACAACGAAGGTCCTGCAGGCAATGTGGATTCCGACCGCTTCTTCAAGGATATCGTCGAACAGACCAGTCTGATAGATGCATCCAGCCATGCCCAGGGAATTCCTGCCCATGCACTGATGCTCCGAGCCCTGGACTACTATTTCGTCAGGGACTTCGAGTCCGCCATTCTTGACCTCGATATCTTGCTGGAAGATAATCCAACGGATGTCCTTGCCCTGTTCCTGCGTGCCCAGATGCGCAGTGCCCTCTTTGCCACCGGCCAGGAACTGACGCAGGAACTGAAACTGGAACTGAACAAGGTGGCTGATGACCTCAGGAATGTCTGCCGGCTGGACGATGATTTTCTCTGTGCCCTGTACAACCTCGGCAATGTCTACTATCAATTGCATGAATACGAAAAGGCCGAGGAAATCTTCACGCAGGTCCTTGCCCGCGATTCACACTTCCCCGAAGCCTACTACAACCGTGGCATTTCCCTGATCATGCAGGGTAGGGTGGACAAGGGCCTGTCCGACCTTAGTCAGGCGGGCGAGTTCGGCATCTATTCAGCCTACAACCTCATCAAGCGCTATTCAAGGAAATAAGCCTGTTTCCACAAAAAAATCTGCGGAACCCGGCTTAACCGGCACTCTAATCGTCCTCGTCCTCATCCGTGCTGCCCTTGGTTCCGTCGATCTTACTCATCTTGTCGTTCAGCAAGTCGAAGCAGTACCAGACCTTTTTGGCAGGGATAATCTCCATGAACCTCTTCTCGTACTTCTGCCTCACCGTAACCTCATTGCGGTCCGAAGTCCATTTGGCAGTGAGCAGTGCCGTGGCAGCCTTGTCCGTCAGTGTTCCGTTCTTGATGTCCGCCTTGTACCTCTCCTTCAGGTCCTCGTAGGGTTTCTGTGCCGCCTTCAGCTCCTTCAGGTATTCCATCAGGATAGGCAGCAGCTGCTTGGATTTTGTGTCATCCAGTTTCAGGTTCTTCACTGCGTATGCCGCTCTCTTCTGCTGTTTCGTGGGCGCAGCCTGTACCAGGGCCGTGCTGCTCAGTGTCAGCAGTAAGGTCATAAGGGCCGCCTTGCAAATCTTCTTCATGGGCTGTACTTCTGTTATTACAAAGCCAAAGTTATTTATCACAAAGGCAAAGTTATCCTTTTTTTGTGAATTTGCATAAAAAGTATTTCAGAAAATGCCCAGTCTTTTGTTTTTTTAAGATATTTGGTTTACCTTTGTGGCTTAGGACATGATTGTGACCATTTGCCCGGCCCGGATGCCGTAGATGCCGTCAACCGCTTGTCCTGCCCCCATTCTTTAACTGTCAAACCTAATTCACATGCCAGCAAGCAACAATATTCGCCGCAGCCCCGCCAAGAAAGTGATTGAAGTTCCCCAGATGGACAGCCTGGGCCACCGCCAGCCCCAGAACCTCGAAATGGAGGCTGCCGTCATCGGAGCCATCATGATTGAGCAGGATGCCTACAGCCAGATTTGCGAGATACTTTCGGCCGACTCATTCTATGATCACCGTCACCAGGTAATCTACGAGGCCGTTCAGCGACTCAACATCGAGCAGAAGCCCATTGACGTACTGACGGTTACCGACCAGCTTGAAGCCAGCAACAGGCTCGAGGAGGCCGGTGGACTCATCTATATCACACAGTTGGCCGGCAATGTCACCAGTTCAGCCCACATTGCCTATCATGCCAAGATCATCAAGCAGAAGTTCATGGCCCGCCAGCTCATCACCTTCGCCTCGATGGTCCTGCAGGGAGCCTTCGACCAGACGATGGACATCGGTGAACTGATGCAGACGGTCGAGGCAGACCTTTTCCGCATAGCCCAGACCAACGACCGTGGAACAGCCCAGCAGATCAATCCCGCCCTGGAAGAGGCTATGCGAATGCTCAAGGAGGCGGCAGCCAACGATGGCGGCCTGAGCGGCCTGACCAGCGGATTCCCCTCCCTGGACAAGATGACCAACGGTTGGCAGAACAGTGATCTGGTAATCATTGCCGCCCGTCCTGCCATGGGTAAGACGGCCTTCGTCCTGAGCATGATGAAGAAGATGGCCTGCGACAACAAGATACCCGTTGCCCTCTTCTCCCTTGAAATGGCCACGGTGCAGCTGGTGCGCCGCCTTATGGGCAATGTCTGCGAGATCAGTGGTGAGAAGCTCCGCAGCGGACAGCTGGCCCCCCACGAGTGGGCACAGCTCGATTCCCGTATCAATCAGTTGGATAATTCTCCCATCTATGTCGATGACACCAGCGGCCTGAGCATCTTCGAGCTTCGAACCAAGGCCCGCCGGCTCGTTCGCGAGCATGGAGTCAAGATCATCATGATCGACTACCTGCAGCTCATGACAGCCTCCGGCATGAACTATGGCAGTCGCCAGGAAGAAGTCAGCATGATCAGCCGAAACCTAAAGGGACTGGCCAAGGAGCTGAACATCCCCATCATTGCCCTGAGCCAGCTGAACCGTGGTGTCGAAGGTCGTGAGGGACTGGAAGGCAAGCGTCCCCAGCTCAGTGACCTCCGTGAATCGGGAGCCATCGAGCAGGATGCCGATATCGTATGCTTCATCCACCGTCCCGAATACTATCTCCTCCTTCAGGACGAGCATGGACGCGACCTTCGCGGCAAGGCCCAGAACATCATTGCCAAGCACCGTAACGGCGCCGTGGGCGATGTCCTGCTGACCTTCCGTGGCGAGTTTGCCCGTTTTGAGGAGCCTGGCGAGAACGCCTACGTACCCATGCCTGGCGAGGAAGTCACCTTCGGTTCCCACCTCAATACGGACGACGGTCCGTTGCCGGACGGGAATCCCTTTGCGCCTACCGACGCAGCCCCCTTCTGACCCCGCCACAGTCACGATGCACGTTTCCCGGGCCCTGCCCGCAAGTGAGCCAAACCCCGGTCACAACCGGCCTTTGGCTCCTGTAAACTGCTTTTTAGCCATCACCACACCTAATTTATTTAATAGAATTTGGCTTTTTCCGTGCTAATTTGTAACTTTGCACGAATTTTCAAGCAACATACACACATAGGACATGAATATATCTTACAAATGGCTGCGTGAGTACGTAGATTTCGACATGACCGCCGACGAGGTGGCAGCCGCCCTGACCAGTGCCGGACTCGAGGTGGACGGCGTTGAGGAAGTCCAGTCCATCAAGGGTGGCCTGGAAGGCATCGTCATCGGCGAGGTACTCACCTGCGAGCCCCATCCCAACAGCGACCACATGCACGTCACCACCGTCAGCCTCGGTGAGGGCGAACCCGTACAGATCGTCTGCGGCGCACCCAACGTAGCCGCCGGCCAGAAGGTTGTAGTAGCCACCCTCGGCACCAAGCTCTACGATGGCGACGAGTGCTTCACTATCAAGCGCAGCAAGCTTCGCGGCATCGAGTCGCTCGGCATGATCTGCGCCGAGGACGAGATTGGCATCGGCACCTCCCACGACGGCATCATCGTCCTGCCCCAGGACGCCGTACCCGGAACACCTGCCGCCCAGTACTACAACATCCAGAGCGACTATATCATCGAGGTGGACATCACTCCCAACCGTGCCGACGGCTGCAGCCACTACGGCGTGGCACGCGACCTCTATGCATGGCTCGTACAGAACGGCAAGGAGACCAGCCTGCACCGTCCCTCCGTCGATGAGTTCAAGGTGGACAACCACGACCTGCCCGTCGAGGTCATCGTTGAGAACCAGGAAGCCTGTCCCCGCTACTGCGCCGTGAGCCTCAGGAACTGCCAGGTGAAGGAGAGCCCCGAATGGCTCCAGGACCGCCTTCGCATCATCGGCCTCAGACCCATCAACAACATCGTGGACATCACCAACTACATCATGATGGCCTACGGTCAGCCCCTCCACTGCTTCGATGCAGACATGATCAAGGGTGGCAAGATCGTAGTCAAGACCATGCCTCAGGGCACACCCTTCGTCACGCTTGACGGTGAGACCCACGAGCTCAGCGACCAGGACCTGGCCATCTGCAATGCCGAGGATCCCATGTGCATAGCCGGTGTGTTCGGCGGCAAGGGCAGCGGCACTTACGACAGCACCACCAACGTGGTACTGGAGAGTGCCTACTTCAACCCTACCTGGATCCGCAAGAGCGCCCGTCGCCACGGACTCTCCACCGACGCCTCCTTCCGCTTCGAGCGCGGCATCGATCCCAACGGACAGATCTACGCCCTCAAGCAGGCCGCCCTCATGGCCAGGGAACTCGCCGGTGCCGAGGTCAGCATGGAGATTGTTGACATCAACCCCTGTCCCGCCAAGGACTTCGAGATCGACCTCAGCTACGCCTACTGCGACCGCCTCATCGGCAAGCACCTGCCTGCCGAGACCATCAAGAGCATCGTCCAGAGCCTGGAGATGAAGATTGCCTCGGAGACTGCCGAGGGCCTCAAGCTCCTCGTACCTCCCTACCGCGTCGACGTGCAGCGTCCCTGCGACGTGGTCGAGGACATCCTGCGCATCTACGGCTACAACAACATCGAGATACCCCAGACCGTCAAGAGCTCACTGAGCGTCAAGGGCGAGAACGACCGCAGCCACAAGCTCCAGAACCTCATCGGCGAGCAGCTCGTGGGCGGCGGCTTCAACGAGATCCTCAACAACTCCCTCCAGCGTGGTGCCTACTATGACGGACTGGAGAGCGCCAGGTCCGGGAACCTCGTCAAGCTGCTCAATCCCCTGAGCAACGACCTCAACGCCCTGCGCCAGACCCTCCTCTTCGGCGGACTGGAGAGCATTGCCCGCAACACCAATCACCGCATGCCCAACCTCCGCTTCTTCGAGTTCGGCAACTGCTACTACTTCCATGAAGAAAGGAAGTGCCAGGACATCATTCCCGGCGTGAGCAGCAGTCGTGACCCCGAAGTCATCAAGCACGTCCTGGACGCCTACAGCGAGGACTGCCACCTCGGCCTCTGGCTTACCGGCAAGCGCGTTGAGGGCAGCTGGGCACATGCCGACGAGGACATCACCTTTGCCGAGCTCAAGGCCAACGTCATGAACATCCTCTCCCGTGCCGGCGTACCCTTCGGCATGATCGTCTTCGCCAGGCACGAGGGCGACCTCTTCGACAAGGCCCAGGAAATCCAGAACCGCGGCGGCAAGTGCCTCGTCAAGATGGGTATCGTCTCACACAGGATCCTCAAGCAGTTCGGCATCGACGCTCCCGTCTACTTCGCCGACATCAACTGGAACCTCCTCATGAAGCTCACCAAGGGCCAGCACGTCACCTTCAGCGAGATCAGCAAGTTCCCAGCCGTCAGCCGCGACCTTGCCCTGCTCATCGACAAGACCGTAGAGTTTGCCGAGATTGAGAAGATCGCCTACGCCAGCGAGAAGAAGCTCCTGCGCGAGGTACGCCTCTTCGACGTCTACGAAGGCAAGAACCTCCCTGCCGGCAAGAAGAGCTATGCCGTCAACTTCCTGCTTCAGGACAACGAGAAGACCCTCAACGACAAGCAGATTGACGCCATCATGGGCAAATTGATAGCCAATCTTACCAAGCAGCTCGGTGCAGAACTCCGATAACCGAGTCCTCGAATAATCGAGTCCTCGACCAATCGAATAATCGAATTCTCGAATCCTCGAATAACCGACCAAAAATAAAATAACCATAAGACCCTGGCCCCTATATGGTCTTCCCCTTCAGGGGATAGTGGGGGGCCTCCTACAAACAATGGGAAGAGCATTTGAATACCGCAAAGCAACAAAGCTGAAGAGATGGGGCCACATGGCCAAGACATTCACCCGCCTGGGCAAGCAGATTGCCATCGCCGTACAGAGCGGTGGTCCCGAGCCCGAGAACAATCCCTCACTGCGTTCCGTCATTGCCGTCTGCAAGCGTGAGAACATGCCGAAGGACAACATCGAGCGTGCCATCAAGAACGCCCTGGGCAAGGACAAGTCCGCCTACAAGTCCGTAACCTACGAAGGATACGGCCCTCACGGCGTAGCCGTTTTCGTTGACACCCTCACCGACAACACCACCCGTACCGTGGCCGACGTGCGCAGCGTCTTCAACAAGTTCTCCGGCAACATGGGAACCACCGGTTCACTGTCCTTCCTCTTCGACCACAAGTGCGTCTTCACCTTCAAGAAGAAGGCCGACATGGACATGGACGACTTCGTACTGGAGATGATCGACTTCGGCGTAGACGAGGAGTACGATGAGGAGTACGACGAGGAGAAGGACGAGACCACCATCACCATCTACGGCGAGCCCACCAGCTACAACGACATCCAGAAGAAGCTCGAGGCCGACGGCTACGAGGAAGTCGGAGGTGAGTTCACCTACATCCCCAACGACCTCAAGGAGGTTGACGACGAGGCACGCGCCACCATCAATAAGATGGTAGAGAAGCTCGAAGAGTTCGACGACGTCCAGACCGTCTACACCAACATGAAGCCCGAGGAGGCGTAAGTGTCAATCTATAAAAAAAAGTCTGAATCATATTTATAATAACGCAAAAGACGCAGAGACGCAAAGATATTTTTGATTTAAGGTCAAAATAAGTAAAAACTTTGCGTCTTTGCGTCGACTTTTGAACGTCTTCAAAAGTGCGTTCAATTAAATCACGATCCATTATGGAGAATATTTCCCAGATGCAGGACGGCACCCGCAAGCTCGTCTACAAGACACAGGGCACCTGCAGCCAGTTCATCGAGGTAGCCGTCAAGGACGGACTCGTCAGCGAGTGCAAGTTCTACGGCGGCTGCGACGGCAACACCAAGGGCCTCGCCCAGATTGTTGTCGGCATGAAGCCCCAGGACGTCATCAGCAAGCTTGACGGCGTACGCTGCGGCATGAAGTCCACCAGCTGCCCCGACCAGCTCTGCCGTGCCCTCGAACAATGCATGGCACAGTAATGCACAGCGAACCCCATACCCCCCTTAATGCATCAGGCACGGATCACACCACTTGTAATCCGTGCCTGAAACTATTTTTTTCCGCGAAGCAGCTATTTCAGCTCGCTTCCCTTGATCCTGATATCCATCAGCTTCCTTCCCGTACTCTTCGAATAATACCTGATCCGGTAGGAGATCATGCTGTCATTCTCCTCCTTCAGCGACTCGTTCTCCCTGATTGCCTTCGCCAGCACCTTCTTCATCTCCTTCTGTGCATCCGGATACAGATCCTCAAATTCCTCCACGTCCAGGTCACCCCTCAGC
>JAZRVZ010000264.1:0-8454 GCA_045599425.1 Bacteroidaceae bacterium
CGTCATGATCTGGATGCGCCTCTTTGTCTCCCTGGACAACTCGTACTTCGTGACGAGGATACAAAAGGACTGTTCGGCTCCGCGCCCCACCCTGCCCCTCAACTGGTGGAGCTGTGCCAGGCCGAAGCGCTCGGCATTCTCGATGACCATCACACTGGCATTGGGCACGTTCACCCCCACCTCGATTACCGTGGTGGCCACCAGGATCTGCGTCTCGCCACTGGCAAACCGCTGCATCTCGGCATCCTTCTCTGCCGGCTTCATCTTGCCATGCACCTTACTGATTTTCAGGTCCGGGAAAATCTTGCACAGTTCCTCGTAGCCATGCTCCAGGTCCTGCATGTCCGACTTCTCACTCTCCCTGATCAGCGGATAGACCACATAGACCTGACGCCCCAGCCCGATCTGCTGGCGGATGCCCTCGTAGAGTGTGCCGCGGCGGTCGGTGTAATGGTGCACCGTAGCAATGGGCTTACGGCCGGGAGGAAGCTCATCTATTACGCTTACATCCAAGTCGCCATAGAGCGTCATGGCCAGGGTGCGAGGTATGGGAGTGGCCGTCATCACCAGGACATGCGGCGAGAGGGCACTCTTGCGCCAGAGCCGGGCACGCTGGGCCACACCAAAACGGTGCTGCTCGTCAATCACCACCAGCCCAAGGTTGCGGAATACCACATTGTCCTCAATCACGGCATGGGTGCCCACCAGGATATTCACCTCCCCGGAGGCCAATCCATCCAGGACCTCCTTGCGGCGTTTGCCCTTCACCATCCCCGTGAGCAGCTCCACACGCAGGGGCATGTCGCCCAGGAACTTGCGGAACGTCTCCAGATGCTGTTCTGCCAGAATTTCGGTGGGGGCCATGATACAGGCCTGCAGTCCGTTGTCCACGGCCAGCAGCATGATCATCAGGGCCACCATCGTCTTGCCGCTGCCCACGTCCCCCTGCAGGAGCCGGTTCATCTGCCTGCCGCTGCGCATATCCCCATGCACCTCCTTGATGACCCTCTGCTGGGCACCCGTCAGCTGGAAGGGCAGGTGGTGCTGGTAGAAGTCCATGAAATGCCGCCCCACCCTGGTACACGGGTAGCCCCGCAGGTTCTGCTGACGCAGACGCGTAAACTTCAGTATGTTGAGCTGGATGAAGAACAACTCCTCCAGCTTCATGCGATAGGTGGCATGAGTGAGGTGCTCTGCACTTTCGGGATGGTGCATATTGCGTATAGCCGAATCCCGGCTCATCAGCAAATGCCTATCAACGAGGGATGCAGGAAGGGTTTCGGGCAAGGGATGATCCAACTTGCCGAGCAACGTGCTGACAAAGTTCTGTATGGAACGTGAGTTGATCCCTCGTTTGCAGACTTTCTCCGGCACGGAATAATAGGGTCTCAGCCCCAGGTTGCTGACAGAAAGCGTCGTGGCATCGTCAATCTCAGGATGCGCAATGCTGAAACGACCGTTGAAGTAGTTGGGACGGCCGAAAATGATGTAGTCATGATGCAGTTTGTAGGTAGAGGTCACATACTTCTGCCCATGAAACCACACCAGGTCTACCAGCCCATGCCCGTCCGTGAAGTGCCCCACGATGCGCTGCTTCCGTCCAGCGCCTTCCTCTTCAAAACTCAGAATCCGGCCCTTTATCTGGACAAAAGGCATATCGGGAGAAAGTTCGTGGATATAATACAGACGTGTACGGTCTATGTGCTTCGAAGGAAAGTAATTCAACAGATCACCCAGGGTATGAACGTTCAGCTCATCACCAAGAATCTTGGCACGAGCCGGCCCCACACCTGGGAGATATGTTATTTCAGTCCTTAAATCCAGCAAACCGGTTTGTGATTTATCCCAGATAGTTCATTAGACCATGGATGTGATTTTGAAATATCTTTGTGTCAGCATTTGTTGCACATTGAATGAGCATAGGGGGTCCTATGTGAGTGAAATGAGCTGCAAAGGATGCCAGAGAGAAGCAAAATAACGTCAATGTCGTCTAATGGATTATTTGGGTTTATTCGTACATCATACCCTTACGCAGGGGAGCCACAGCCTCCTTGCCCAGGATACGCTCTGCGATGACATAGCCGAACTCCATGGCAGCACCGGGACCGTTGCCCGTGATGAACTGGCCATCCACCTGCACCCTGGCAGCGGTATAGTCGGCGCCTTCCAGCTCCGTCTCCACACCGGGATAGCAGGTAGCCTTCACACCCTTGAGAATGCCCAGGTGACCATAGACCTGCGGAGCAGCACAGATAGCAGCCAAAGGCTTGCCCTCGCCATAGAGTTTCATGATACCCTCACGCAGATCATCGCAGGCATCCAGGTTCGTTGAGCCGGGCAGTCCGCCAGGAAGGATAATCATCTCTGCATCATCCCAGTCCAGGGCAGGCAGGATGCGATCGGTCAGCATGGGTACGCCATGAGATCCGATAACAACCTGATTATCGGTGATGGAAACGGTCTCTACGGGAATCTGCATCCTGCGCAGGATGTCCAGGGGTGCCAGGGCTTCAATCTCCTCGAAACCCTCGGCCAGAAACAGATAAATCATATTGAATGAAAAGTTAAAAGTTAAGAGTTGAAAGTCCGATACTTCGCCTTCGTGCGAGAACCATGCTATCTCAGGCAAGCCAGGTACCGCCTGATGGTCTCCTCCAGGCCCAGGTAGAGGGCATCGCAGATCAGGGCATGACCGATGCTCACCTCGTCGATGTAGGGCATGCACTCGTGCATGTAGGCCAGGTTCTCCAGACTGAGGTCATGGCCGCAGTTCAGCCCCAGTCCCAGTTTTTTGGCCTTCTGACCAGCAGCCATGAAGGGAGCGATGGCCGCCTCCCTATCCAAGGGATAGCCGGTGGCATAGGGTTCCGTGTACAGCTCCACGCGGTCGGCACCGGCCTTGGCCGCCCACTCCACCATTTCCTCATCCGCATCGACAAAGATGCTCACACGGATTCCCTTGGTATGGAAGCGCTCCGTAATTTCCCTGAGGAACTCCTGGTTAGCCCGGGTATCCCATCCGTGATTGCTCGTGATCTGGTCGTGCGCATCGGGCACCAGCGTCACCTGTGCCGGAACCACCTGCATCACCAGCTCCACAAATTCCGGCTCAGGATTTCCCTCGATATTGAACTCCGAGGTCAGGCAAGGTTTCAGGTCAAAGACATCCTTGCGCGTGATGTGCCGCTCGTCGGGACGGGGATGAACGGTTATGCCCTGTGCGCCAAAGCGCTCAGCGTCCAGAGCCACCTTCACAACATCGGGGTTGTTGGCCCCTCTGGCATTGCGTATGGTGGCAACTTTATTGATGTTTACACTTAATTTCGTCATCTAAAGTAGTTTTTATACCATTCTCTCGGCAAAGTTAGCAAAATTTCCGTATATTTGCACCTATATTATAATAATAAATCATGCGTAAACTCCGATTTGCCATCTTTGGCAACATATATCAAGCAAAAAAATCCGTAGCCGTGCAGAAGCTGCTCTGCCTGCTGGAGGAAAGGCAGGCAGAGATCTTCATCGACCAACCCTTCCATGATTACCTGACCCAGGACCTCCTGCTGGACGTTCCGCATACCGGTCTCATCACCGATGACGACTTTGCGGCAGACGTCGTTGTGAGCCTGGGAGGCGACGGCACCTTCCTGGAAGCCGCGAGTCGCGTGGGCAGCAAGCAGATACCCATCCTGGGCATCAACATGGGACGGATGGGATTCCTGGCCGACGTCACAGCCGACGAGATTGACGAAGCCCTGGAGGCCATCTACAGCGATGCGTGCGAGGTGGAACGCCGCAGCGTCCTGCAGGTGGAGTATTCCAACGGCATACCCTCCTCCCACCCCTTTGCGCTCAACGAGGTGGCCGTGCTGAAGCATGACAACTCCTCCATGATTGCCATACGCGTGAGCATTGACGGCGAGTACCTGTCCACCTACCAGGCCGACGGACTGATCATCAACACCCCGACCGGCAGCACGGGATATGCCCTGAGCGTAGGCGGTCCCATCATCTCCCCCGCCAGCAATGCCCTCGGACTGGTTCCCGTTGCCCCGCACAGCCTGAACGTGCGGCCCTTCACGCTATGCGACGACGTGGAGATAGACCTGAGCGTGGACAGCCGCAGCCATCAGTTCCTGGTGGCCATTGACGGACGCAGTGAATCACTGAGCGAGGAGGTACGGCTGAAGATACGCAAGGCCCCCTACCACACCCTGCTGCTCAAGCGCAAGGGAAGCACCTTCTTCCGGACACTGCGCAACAAGCTGATGTGGGGAAGCGACGTGAGAATTGAATAGGAATTGAAGGTCGCGACTAAGCGAGGGCAGAGCGAAGACTTGCTTCAGCCATGCCGAGCGAAAGCGAACTCGAGGCATAGCCTCAAAATTGACAGTTTACAGTTGAAAAACGCCAAACACATACTGAAATGGTTCTGGCAGACCTCCAGGTCATACCGGACACAGGCCATGATCAACATCGTCGTGGGCCTGCTCACCGTAGCCTGCGACTTCGCCTTCATCGCCGCCACCAAGCTGGCCATCGACGTAGCCACCGGACGGAGTGACAGTCCGCTGAACCTTGCCGCATCCCTGCTTGTCGGCATCATCCTGAGTCAGGTCTGCCTGGGCTTCTCCCGCCGGTGGATTGCCGCCCTGCTGGGCGTGAAGGCCCAGAACCGGATGCAGCAGCAACTCTTCCGCCGGCTGATGCAGAGCGAGTGGCGCGGACTGGAGAACCGCCACAGCGGCGACGTGCTGAACCGACTGGAACGTGACGTCCAGGACGTGACCACCACCATCACCGAGACCATCCCATCAGCCTTCTGCGTGGGCATCCGTCTGCTGGTAGCCTTCTGCTACCTCTATTCCATGGACCACCGGCTGGCCCTGCTGCTGATCGTCATTGCCCCCCTCTTCGCCCTGCTGAGCCGCCTCTACGTAAAGAAGATGCGCAACATCACCCGTGAGGTACGCAACACCGACAGTCGCATCCAGAGCCTCCTGACCGAAAGCATCCAGCACCGCATGGTGCTGAAGACCCTGGAACGCACCGGAACCATGTGCGACAAGCTGGAGGACACCCAGTCCCTGCTGCGCCGCCAGGTACGTCACCGCACCCTCTTCTCCTCCTTCTCCGGCACCCTGCTCAACCTGGGATTCGCCACCGGATACCTTGTCACCTTCCTCTGGGGCGTCAGTCGTCTGCACGACGGCACCATCACCTACGGCATGATGATTGCCTTCATCCAGCTGGTCGGACAGATCCAGGGCCCCATCCGCGAGATGACCCGCTTCATTCCGGCCATCATCGGGGCACTCACCGCCGGCGAGCGCCTCATCGAACTGGAGGACATGCCCCTGGAGGAACAGGGACAGCCCATACGCTTCACCCAGGGAGCCGGCATACGGTTCACCGGGGTCACCTACGCCTACGACTCACAGAAGCGCACCATCCTGGACAACCTCACCTGCGACTTCCCGCCAGGCAGCACCACTGCCATCATGGGAGAGACCGGCGCCGGAAAGACCACCCTCATCCGACTGATCCTGGCCCTGCTCAAACCACAACGGGGAAAGGTGACCATCTATGGCAGCAATGCCTCCGGGGAGCAGGAAACGGAGGTATCCCCCCAGACCCGCTGCAACCTGGTCTACGTCCCGCAAGGCAACACCCTCTTCAGCGGCACCATACGCGACAACCTGCTGCTGGGCAACCCCGAAGCCACGGAAGAGGAGATCAGATGGGCCCTGGAATGTGCCTGTGCGGAGTTCGTACTGAACCGTCCCGAGGGACTGGATGCCCCATGCGGTGAGATGGGTGGCGGCATGAGCGAGGGGCAGGCCCAGCGTATCTCGATAGCCCGCGCCCTCCTGCGCAAGGGAAACGTCCTGCTGCTGGACGAGGCGACCAGCGCCCTGGACATGGAAACGGAGAAACGGCTGCTGGACAACCTTCATCGCATGCTGAACGGCCAGCAGACGGTGATCTACATCACACACCGCACCGCCGTCATCGAGCATTGCAGCCAGGTCCTGAACCTGAAGAGGGAACAAGCACAAGACCCATCAGCATAAGACCCTTTTGCACAAGCATAATATAAGCATAAGATACTCAGGCATAAGCATAAGACCCAGGTGGAAAATCCATCTGGGTCTCATGTTATCCTGACACCACCTCAATGGTGGGACTGACTGGTCCATTCAGGCCTTATGGCGATGAGCCAGGAAGAAGGCGCCGCACGAGAGGAGCAGCAAGGCAACCCCGCCATACACATAGGGCATCATGCTGCTGCCACCCATGCCCTCCCCGTCCTGGGGAGATGCAGGACCGGCGGGCAGAATGGCCGTGGCCTCGTCCTGCTGCGGGGAATCCGAGGCGGCCTCTTCCACATCCTGCCGTGGAGCCGTCTCGGGCGTGGCATACTCAACCTCAAAGATGTTGACCGCATTACCGCCGCCCGCATTGGAACGCGACTGTGAAGTAACGATGACCATGCTGCCATCCTCGGAGATATCCAGTCCCACGGGATACGAATCCACCTCCACCCTGCAGATTTCCTTCATCAGCCGCGTGTCCACGACATAGATCCTGGAAGCAACGTTGCAAGCCACGAAGGCATAGTTGCCGCTTGGTGAAAGCTCCATCGTGCGGGCACCCTTGCCCACGCTGCAGGTCTCCCATCCATCCACCTTTCCGGTCTTCTTCCCGGCCTCCCTCATCTGTCCGACGGCCTTCAGGAACGACTCCAGACCGATGCGCTGGATGCAGCCCGCCCCGTTGATGCTGAGATAGAGGTAGTCACCGTTGATGACAAGGTGACGCATGTTGGTCATCATACCCGTCATGCGTCCCAGGTATTCCCCCTTCTCCAGGTCAATGACGGCAATGCCGCCGCTGCCACCCATGCAACCCACCAGCAGATACCTGTCATCGGGCGTGAAGACCGTTCCGCGCAAGGCATAGCCGCTGCCATTGTCACGATCCACGGGTACCGTGAGGCTGAAGTTCAGGGGCAGGATATAGTCCACCACCAGCATGCTGCGGTGATGCCAGTCCACGGGATTGTCACTGCTGATGTCCAGCAGGCCCACCGTGTTGTTGCCCCAATGGCTCACGGCGATGGTCTTCCCGTCATGGCTCGTACGGATCATCTTGGGCAGGGGACCCGTCTCAAAGAGCCGGATGATACTGTCCGCCTGCGTGTCGATCACGGCGATGGCCGAGGGATCCTGTGCGTTGATGTCAAAGGAGCGACGATAGTAAGGTACCCAAAGGTAGCGCCCGCCATGTGAGAAGCAGCTCTCCACGGGCTTGCCCATGAAGGCATTGCTGGGCTGGTAGTGCGTGAACTTGTAGAACCCCGACTCCGGAGCCCACAGGTGCTTCTCGCTTCCGTTGAAGCGATGGCTCACCACGGCCAGTTTCTCATGCGTGGCCATGTCATACACCACCGTGGCACCTCCCTCCAGGGAGTTGACATAGTATTTCTTTCCGTTGGGATGGATGTTCACCGACTTGGGCGAGTAGATGTCCTTGTCATATCCCGTATCCTTGGCACTGAACTGCTGGTGCTTTCCCACAAGGCGCACCTTGATCTGTCCGTCAGCGGACTGGGTCTCTGCTCCCACTCTGGGATGTATGGCCTGGGCCCGGGCAGAAACGGAGAAGCATGCCCAAAGGCATGCTTGCAGAATGATTGAAGAAAACGAATACAGTTTCATAGTCTGACAAATAAATGGTTTATCCCACCAGGGCCAGCGGCGAGTGCCACAGCACCACCCTGCCGGCCTCAAGGGATTTCTGCACGTCCACAAGCCTCTGGTTGCTGCTGCCGCGGTAGAGCAGGTCCTCATCGCGCAGTTCCTGCACGAAGCGCCCGTCCACCAGCACATCCAGCTGCTCCAGCAAGGCACGGGAGCGGGGATTCACCGCAAGCTGTTCAAACGTGAAGCCCGTATAGCACCAGATGGTCTTCCGGCTCTGCGCCTTGATCCGGCGGGCCAGTTCGGTGAAGGCCTCGGCCTGGTAGAGGGGATCGCCGCCCGAGAAGGTCACGTCGGCAAAGGGATCATCCAGGATGGTGCGCAGCACCTCGTCCAGCGACACATCCCGTCCGCCCTGCATGTCCCAGGACTGGGGATTGTGGCAGCCAGGGCAATGATGCTGGCAACCGGCACAGTAGATGCTCGTCCGGAAGCCCGGTCCGTCCACCGTCGTATCCTCTATGATGTCAAGTATTCTCAGTTCCATCAGTCGTGTGTTACACGGTCGTTCAACTCACTCAGCTTCGCCTTGTTCCAGCGGTCCGTGGTACCTACCAGGTAGCCCGTGATACGCTGCAGGCGGTCAATGTTGTGGCTGCCGCACTTGGGGCAGACCTCCAGGTTCTTCTCGGCATTCTCCGCACCGCAGTCCATGCTGCGGTTGCGCGTGTGGTTCACGCTGCCGTAGCCCATG
>JAZRVZ010000265.1:0-7295 GCA_045599425.1 Bacteroidaceae bacterium
GCGCGATAGGGAGCGCAGTGTTTATACTGACTCTTGTACGTGCCCGTTAACATTGTGTTGTAGTGTTCGTAGCGACCGAAGAGATACAGCCGCTGACTGTCAGTTTTCGTTATCGTCTTCGTTTTCGTCAAAGAAAGCACATCATATCCCGCCTCAACGCTCCATGCCAGGGCACTGCTGCCAATGTTAGTATTGTGGAAAGGATTGCCGTCCTGATACTTATGATGGGTTGAGTTGGCTTTGTTGTATTCCGAGATGCGGTCAGCATCCGAAAGTGACGCATACGTGACGGCGGCTCGCGCTATCCAGTTCCAGCGTTTCAGTTCGCAGTCGGCAGAGATGATGGCCAAGGCTCCCTTCACGTCATCGTACGAAGTTCCGGGATCCTTTATCGAGTTGCGGAACGTATGACCATAGTAACCGCTCACGCCCAAGCGCAAACCTTTCACGCTATAGTTATCCACACGTGCTGCCACCGCGTAGTTGTTTGCCACCTTGAACTCGTAAGGACTCGTCGCACCCTGATGCACAAACTTCTCGCCCGTAAAGCTCTCCGAGTTCAAGCCCGAAAGGAACTGTGCCTCGTAGTGCCAATCCTTCATGCGTCCCCACACAGAGACTCCCAGCTGATGCCACGTATTGGGCAGTATGGTCGATTCTCCCTCGGGACGATAGCAGGTGAAGAAGTTCATGGGTTCGTGGTGCGCATTGGCATAGCCTACAGGTACGATTATCTCACCTGCCTTGACGTTCAGCTTGCCCTTGAGGAATTCCTTGTTGATCCAGAACTGCTCGATGGCCACCTCACCACCTTTTTCGGTCTCCGCCTCATATTCGCCCGACTCCTCTGCCTCTATCTCCACGGCCGTCTCATTGCCTCCGTGCTCAAACTCCACTTCGCTGCCCAGCGTCCAACCCTTTCCGAAGTCATAACCGATGTTGAAAGTGATGTGTGGCAAGTCGAAGCGTCCATGACTCCCGTCGTCCTTATAACGCGCAGGCGCATTGTACCTATTAAAACTCTGACTGTAGAAATTTCTCGTCATCACAGCCTCACCGTAACCGCCCAGATGCAGACGCGACAGAGCGTTCATAAACTTGCTTACTCTGGTCGTATCAGCATGCTGATTCGTAGCGCCTGTAACACCATCCACCTCCTGTGCATAACCATTTATGACAGCACAGGACAGCAGAAGCATCATAATTGCCTTTCTTATCTTTTCCATTGTATATTTATTATTTTTTGTAAAACATTCTTCTACTCAAAAATAGTGATGCAGAGCACCGGGAAGTTCATTGCCACATCCGAGCCATGTAAGGTAAGTCCGTAGCGCTTGACGTTCTGTCATCTTCATCCTGCATCAATGCAATAAGATGGTTTATAATGTAATACGAGGCGTTCTAACATTTCCTTGAACATACATTTTTCTTTCCATATTCCATGATTTTTTCTTAGTGCAAAGTTACTGCGAATACGGAAACCACGCAATACCCAAAAATGGGTAAAATGCAGAATCCGAAGAATGGTTATATTAGCAACAATTCGGGAATGCGAAAAAATATGATGATGTATTGTATGAGTCCACTACAAAAAGTCAACGTGCTTTCAATTTATAACGCAAAGACGCGGAGACGCAAAGATTTTCTCTTTTTTTTCCTCTAAATCCATTAAAACCTCTGCTGATGTCGACTTTTGAACGTCTTCAAAAGTGCGTTCAATAAAATTACAGATTGTAAGCAAATCAGGAAAGTGTACTGTTTTGAATGTACTTTTTGTAGCGAAGTCATTGTATGGAAATCTGCAATCCATTGCTACTCCACTGCCCGTAATTACACACAAGAACTATCATCACACTCATAAAAATCATCAAATAATTGGTGATTGTGGATGTTGTTTGAATATAAAATTGTATCTTTGCAACTGATAACATTTTTCATATCCTCCATGAAAAGAATCAAGATTATACTTGCTGTCATGTCTGTGATGTTGTTCTCTGCAGTCAAGGCCAACGACAACACACAACCCGAAACATACCGTGATGTAACCTTCGCCAAGGCGCCAACCAGAAACGGCGGAAGCAAAGATCTGAAGCTGAACATCTACAAGGGCAAAGGCATTGTACCACAACCTGTTGTGCTCTTCGTTCATGGTGGAGCGTGGGTATCAGGCGACAACAACATCGAAGGTTCCGGTTCTGAACAGATAAGAGCGATAATGCAGTTGCGGGACAAGGGAGTTACCATTGCGGCTCCCACTTATCGTTTCTCCAATGAGGCGATATTTCCTGCACAGATTCATGACATCAAAGCTGCAATTCGCTATCTGAAGGCAAACGCAAAGAAGTATGGCATTGATCCTGACCGCATTATGACCATGGGCGAATCTGCCGGTTCACAACTGGCTTTGCTTGCTGCCGTGTCCAATGGCGAGGAAGCCATGGAGGGAAGCATTGGCGGCAACATGGAAATGGACAGCAGGGTCATAGGTTGCGTTGATTGCTACGGCATGACAGATTTCCTTACTCTTGCTTCTGACCTCTACGCGCGCAAGGACCTTGGTCGTACCGACAGACAGGTGTATGAACTGGTTGAGGACAAGACCTCCAGTCGCTCGCAGCTCTTCGGTTTGACAACTGATGAATGCAATCTGGGAACCGTAACGGCTGATCCCGGCAAGTTCCCTGATCAATACGCATTGGTAAAGTCCGGGAGTCCTGTCTATCATGTAACCCCGGATGATCCTCCCGTACTGATCATCAACGGACAGCGGGACATTCGTGTACCGTCTGCCCAGGCAATGAAGATGTACCAGGCGTTGTATGACGCTGGCGTCGAAGCGGAATTGCTGCTCAACGACCGTGCGCCCCATGGTGACCTGGGCAAGGAATCAGCAGCAGCCATCAAGTCATTCATCATGCGTATTCTTCGCCCCTGAAGTTGATTGCATGTCCGCGAATGACAATAGAACATTATAATTAAGAAATTACCTGATCAACGATTCGGTTATAACCAGAACATACATGAACAAGAAAATAATCTACATCATCATTGTTGCGGCACTGAGCATTTCACTGCTTGCAGCATTTGTCACAAAGCAATTTGGCATCGATCTGGGTGCTATGGATTGGATGGCACACTGGGTATCATCGCCTGTTGCCTTGCTGCTAGGCATAGTGTTCGCCCTTACCTTCGGTGCCACCTTCGAGAAGTTCACCAAGCTGATGTCCAAGAAGATGCTGCAGTATTCAGTCATCGGATTGGGTTTCGGCATGAACGTAAGCCAGGCACTTGCATCGGGCAAGGAGGGGATGCTCTTCACCATCGTCAGCGTGTTCGGCACACTGGCCATCGGTTGGCTGATCGGCAGGAAACTGCTGAAGGTTGACCGCGAGACAAGTTACCTGATCTCCTCTGGCACTGCCATCTGCGGTGGCTCTGCCATTGCCGCCGTTGGTCCTGCGATAAAGGCAAAGGCGGAGTCGATGTCCGTGGCACTCGGAGTGGTCTTCGTGCTGAATGCCATTGCACTCTTCATCTTCCCGTACATCGGTGATGCCATCGGCATGACGATGAAGGAATTTGGCATGTGGGCAGCCATTGCCATCCACGACACGAGTTCGGTGGTTGGAGCAGGTTCGGCATACGATGCCATGCATCCGGAACTCATGTCGGCCGAAGGCGTTTCCGCACTCGAGGTTGCCACCACCATCAAGCTGACACGTGCCCTTTGGATTGTGGCACTGGTGCTTGTCACACCGTTCATTTTCCGCAGGAACGACTCCCGCCCTTTAAGGGAGGGCTGGGGAGGGTCTCTCATTCCACGCTTCATCATCTGGTTCGTCGCAGCCATACTTGTGAACACCTATCTGCTGACCAACGCCTCGCTTATCGGCGATAGTGCAGCAAATATCGGCGCTGCAATCAGTGGCGCTGTGGGCCAGCTTGCCAAGCATATCATCACCCTTTCCCTCTTCTTCATCGGAGCAGGATTGACGCGCAAGACGCTCAAAGCCGTAGGCTTGCGTCCACTCATCCAGGGCATACTCCTCTGGATCACTGTCAGCTGCGTGTCCCTGGCTTACATACTATGGATTTAGATGCCGGGAAGCAAAATCACGCCAATGTCGTCCAATGGACTATCTGGGACAATACACACAACAATGAAGAACACTTTTTATATTGCACTCATCTTGCTTTGCTCCTTCCCAATCATCGGATGCGAGCCCAAGGATGGCGGCTGGGATCCTATCCAGATAACAGTGAATGGCAACAGATGCAAGTCAGCCACCTACAAAGTTCCTGCCGAGGGTGGCGAATACAGGATTTCATCCAGGAACTACGGCGGGCTCTGGCTGAATGACGTCAGGGAAAACGGAACCGTGGTATGGCCGGAAAACTACGACTGGTCGGATTACAAGAATATCAACCTGACCGGAGAGTGGTATGAGGTGACATACGACAAGGATGACATTGTGGTCAGCATCCATGCCAAGGGAAAGTCGGTTGAATCCCGGTCACTGACATTTTCCGTTGAATGCGGGGATGCTTTCGGTCACATCACCCTGTTGCAGGAATAATGTAATTCAAGTTTCGCTTTAGTCAACGTAAGCCAGGATTATGGTCTTTTGTGTGGCATTTGTGCCCGGCACCCATTTGCCGGTCATGTTGTTCTCAGCCAAAAACAGGCCGACTTTCACAAGCCGGCCTGTCCAAGAAACTTAACTGTCATCATACATTGCGACTTTCACAAGCCAGATGTACGCACACAAAAAATATGAAACAGAATATTCAGAGTGTAACTCTGTAACTCTGTAACTTTGTAACTCTGTTACTTTGTAACCTTCCTGTAGCACTTCTGCCCATCCTGGACATCGGCCACGATGTACCCCTGATCCAGCCAGCGATGGATGGTCACCTTGGCATCCGCGCCAAGGCCATTAGACTCACGATACTGCTTTATGTCATTCTGAGTGAAGGTGTCCGGCATGGCGGCCAGGATGGTCAGGTTGCTGTTGGCACGGAGTTTGCGTTCCTGCTTGCTCTTTTCGGATTTCTCTTCGCTGATGGCTGCATTGAGGCGGTCGGCAAACAGCGCCATCTGCTGGTCGAGGACTTCCTGGGCCACCCATACGGCGAAGTCGGCACAGGCCTGGGTCTCCTTCATGCCTTCGCTGGCATAGCTGATGAGGGCGGAGCGGAATCCGATCATCATGGCTCGGCGGCGCAGGGTGTCCAGGGCATCGTCCGTCTTGCCGGTCATTTCCCAGAGTCGGATCTGGATGTTCTGCCATTCGTCCAGTGCCTTGGTGGTCTTGGGCAGGGAGATGATGGTCTTCTCGCCCATCGAGCCCAGTTCGTAGAGGCGTTCGGACTCCTGAGTGATGGCATCCTCCTCCTTGTCCCACGTCTTGGAGGTGGGCTTCAGTGGCTTGCCACGGTTGCTGTCTATGCTGGCAAAGATGAAGCGTGTCATCATGCCGTCCTCCACGTTGCGGAACATGCGGTTCACACTGCCCAGCGTACCCGATACGAGCATGCACCAACGGGCGTCACATACGGCAGAGAATGAGTTTTCGCTCATGTAGTCCTGTCCGAACTCGCCTCCGTCGAAGGCCAATCGTATGAGGTCGCCCTTGTCGCTCCACGCTCCGGCCTTCATGGCCTTGACCAGTGTGTCCAGCTCCTCGCCGAACGAATAGAGGCTCTTGCCGCCAGCATAGAACATGCGTTTCAGGAAGATGCCGTTGCTGTTCTTCAAGGGTACGATGCGTATGTCCACTTCCGGCTCCTCGGGCTGCTTCTTCTCGTTCTTGGCCTTCTTCTTTGCCTTCTCGTACTCCATCAGGATTTCGCGCTGTTCGTCATCGTGGCGTTTCAGGGGTGCGATGATGAGGTCGTTCAGCAGTGAGGCGATGCGCTTTCCGCTGGCCTGTGGTGCAACGAGGATGCTGAAGAAGAGCGGTGCCGCCTCCGTCCATCCGTCCATGTAGGTGGCACGGATGTTGGTGCAGAGTGCGCCGAGTGGCGGCAGTGAGCAGAGCAGCATGGCGTGTGGGTTCGTCGAGAATCGGCGGCAGATGGCACGGAATATCTTGGGCAAACGGGCTGGCAGTGGGTTTCTCATCTCCGCGCTCATCGCCTCTTCCTCCACGTGTCCGTTAAGAGATTTTACCTTGCCTATGGCTGTGAGGATGGGCGTGGGCAGCTCGCGTCCTCTCGGCCTTGACACGGCTGAATGGATGGCATGTCGGCGCTCGTCCAGTGGCAGGTCCCATGTCGGCATGACCTTCAGCAGCCATTCCTCGTTGAAGTCGCAGATGTAGCGCAGGTCGAGTGCCAGGTTGTAGAACATGTTGTTGCGGTCGCCCTTCGCCACGGCACCGTAGATATTCCTTGCCTGCAGCCAAGCCGTGATGATGTGGTCATAGCGCGCATCGT
Organism: Bacteroidaceae bacterium; assembly: GCA_045599425.1. Lineage (GTDB taxonomy): Bacteria > Bacteroidota > Bacteroidia > Bacteroidales > Bacteroidaceae > Physcousia. Next base: position 6,439 of record JAZRVZ010000265.1, read on the forward strand.
CGTATCTTCCGGGGAACTCCTGGTTCTGAGCCTCGCCCAGTCGCTGCTTCACGATGTCAAGCTGTGAGGTGGGCTTGTCGGTCTGCGTGGCGGTCTTGTTCGGTAAGTTTGGTATTTTCACAATCTGTAAATGTTTTTGTTATTGAAGTTGTGTTTTTTATAATTGAACGCGAAGACGCAAAGACGCAAAGTTTTAATTATTTAAGAATCAGCAAGAAACAAAAATAATCTTTGCGTCTTTGCGTCTTCGCGTTCAATAAATTACTCCATGCACAAGTCGGTCAAGTCAAACAATGTGTCCTCAATGGGCGAGAGGAAGAGCATCCTGCCCTGATCCTTGCACTTGTCGTCGTAGGCAGGCAAGTCGCACAATCTGGCAAACCTTGCCTGCGACTCCTCCATCGTCCGCTTCACACCGTCGCGTTCCGCCCATACAACGTGCAAACCATTGCCCGAAGGGCTGATCTGGACATGCAGGACGATGATGTCTTCACGCTGGTCAATGACGGGTACAATGAACGTCTCGTAGAAGGCGATGACCTCCCCCCGACGCGTGGCCGGGTCTGTGGCCGTGGTTACGTGGTCGATGTCAATGAACCTCAGGCCGCTGTCCTTGATGTTGTCCTCGCCGTTGACGTCGGTTGCCTTCCTCCTGCCGTCCCTGAACTCCGCGCCCCAGCATACGGCGGGAAGGTTGCGTTTCAGGTCGCTGTTGCCCTGTCGGATGGATGAGATGAGCGTCATGCTCATGCTGATGCTCAGCTGTCGGATCTGGCGCGATGTCATGCGCTCCACCTTGGTGTCTGATGCGTTGCGTACAACGCTGAAAAGATAATGTTTCATGATTTCCGTTGTTT
>JAZRVZ010000266.1:0-18559 GCA_045599425.1 Bacteroidaceae bacterium
GAGACGGGGGACGGAAAAGAGAGATGTTGGCTCATTGACTTGCTGGCCTGCCTGCGCATCATGACTGCGAGGCAGGCTTTTTCAGTTGGTTCGGTTTCAGAAGTTTCAGAAGTTTCAGTTTCAGGTGGTTCGGTTTCAGAAGTTTCGGTTTCAGAAGTTTCAGAAGTTTCACTTTGCATAAATAATAATCCGCAGTTTAAGGTTGGCCTGCGTCCTGGCAGGTTCAAAGGGGCACGTTTGCTGGGGATGTGCTGGGGATGTGCAGGGGATGTGCAGGAGATGTGCAGGGGATGTGCAGGAGATGGTGGTGCGTTAAACGAAAAAAAGAGATGCATTTCTGCATCTCTCTTCTGTACGCCCTCAGGGGCTCGAACCCTGGACCCATTGATTAAGAGTCAATTGCTCTACCAACTGAGCTAAGGACGCTTGATAGGAAGAGTTTTTTGAGAGGCTCTTCCGTCCTCTTTGTACGCCCTCAGGGGCTCGAACCCTGGACCCATTGATTAAGAGTCAATTGCTCTACCAACTGAGCTAAGGACGCATTGTGTTGCCATTGTTATGGCCTTGCAAAATCTGTTCGAAGTCGCTCCTTCGTTTTTGCGAGTGCAAAGGTACGCGTTTTTTCCGAGTTCACCAAATGTTTTCTGCTTTTTTTGCAATAAATATGCAATAATCTGCCAATCTGGCTGAAAATGGGTGGTGAACAGGATGGATATGGTGTTTCAACGGGGGAATGGCCTATTGCAAATCGTAGAGTTCGGATGGGGTCTTGCGTCCCAGCACGGTTACCTTGAAGTCTACGCCATCGATGATTCCGTAGCTTCGCAGCGTGGTGCTCATGGTCTTGCGGGCCAGTTCGGGATGGTTGTTTTCCTCGCTGAGGTGGCACAGCCATACGTGGCGCAGCTTTTCCGTGGCATTCTCGGCCAGGAGTTCGGCTGCCTGCTTGTTGCTGAGGTGGCCCCGTCCGCTGCGGATCCTGCCTTTGAGGTAGGCGGGGTAGGGGCCCATGGCGAGCATGTCCTCGTCGTGGTTGCTTTCCAGTACGAGGTAGTTGGCCATGGAGACGCGTTCCTTGAGTGTGGGGGTTACGGAGCCGGCGTCGGTGATGAGTACGAAGGTCTGGCCTTCGGCCTCGACCTGATAGCCCACGCAGTCACTGCTGTCGTGCATGACCTCGAAGGGGGTGATGCGGAAGTCGGTCAGTGTGAGGGTTTCCTCCTTGTTTATATAGTGTGTGTGTGCGGCCGTGAGCTTGCTGGTCACGCAGTAGTTGCGGTTGATGCCGATGTGAACGGCCTGGGTGGAGTAGATGGGAATGTTGAGGTCGTTGGCCAGGTTTCCCACACTCTTGATATGGTCGGCGTGGTCGTGTGTGACGAAGACGGCCTCAATCTGTTCGATATTGTAGCCATAGGACTGGAGCGTGCGCCTGAGGGTGCGCATGTTCAGTCCGGCATCTATGAGTATGCTGTGCTGGCCTGTCGACAGAAAGTAACAGTTTCCGCTGCTTCCACTTCCGAGTGAGAAGAATTTGAGCATAGTAGTTATAATTTCGTACAAAGATAGCAATAATAATGCAAAATAAAAAAATAATTGCTATAAATTTACTTTATTTGGCAGTTTTCAACCCCTTTTGTTTCAATATGTTGCATGTTTTCTTCCTGTTTCACGCCATTCATCCGGCCTTTCGGGGACACAAAAAGGCCGGCGTATCTGAGGGGATACACCGGCCATAATCAGTGCCTGTGAGGCTTATTTGCCGTAGTTGGCCTCCAGTTCCTTGCCCTGACGGATGAGTTCCTTGTTCAGGGCCGTGAGCGTGGTCTTGTCAACAAGTTCGAGCAGCTGGTCGAACTCTGTCAGGTTGTAGAATGTCCATACGAAGCTGGGCATGGCGGGCTGCTGACCGCCCTGCGGCGCCTGCATGCGTCCGCCGCCGGGGAAGCCGCCAAAGCCGCCGAATCCGCCGAAGCCGCCGCGGGAAACGCTGAACTTGATCTCCCAGGTGGCAATCTCGTTGTCAATAATGAAATGGCCGTCCGGCGCAAGGTTCATGTTCGGGGCACCGGGTCCCTGCTGGGGCTGGGCCTGTGCGGCATTCTCACGGATGGAGCCACGAAGGGCGGGTTTGCCCAGGTCCATCTTCTGGCGCGAATTCTCACTGGTTGCCTTGGCCAGCAACTTCCTGGCCGTGCCTGAGAGTTTCTTGAGCCACTTGGCGAAGTCGGCATAGTCGTCCTTGAAGTCCATGGTGAAGCGGAGTTCCTTGTCCTGCTGCTTGTCATAGCAGGTAAGGGTGAGCTTGCAGGTCTCGCTGTTGAAATCGTATGCCAGCGATGTGGACACCTGTCGCAGTTTGTTGCTGTAGTTGCCCACCTCGGCCTTCGGGGCTCGTACGTTAGGATCGGTACTGATGGGTTTGGCCTGCTGCTGGGGCATGCCACCCCAACCACCAGGGAACTGGGCCGAAACCGGACTTGCAAAGAGCATGAGCATGATGCTCAGCGAGGAAAGAATGCGTTTCATGATGTTATGTTTTTTTATGGTTTTTGATTGTTTGTGATTCAGGTTTTCGTCTGTTCCGACAGGCACGGATCCGGGTGTGTTTACGGGTGGTTGACGGCCGATTCATCCAGCGAACACAGGTAGCCTATCTTGAAGAGGGTGAAGATGTGCAGGTCAGGGTGGCGCGAACAGAGCTGGCGTTTCTCAAGGGGGCCCAGTGTCTTGTGCAGTACCCTCACCAGAGGTGTGAGCCTGAGGCGGTCCAGCCGTCTGCGCCAGCGGAGTATCCTGCTGCCTTCTGCCACTGCCGGATCCATGCCGATGAGGGCACGGAGTGACTCCTCCGTTTTTTGCAGGAACACGGGATTGGGCTCCAGTCCCATGTGTATGAGCGCGTTGTCGATGTGCTGCAGGCTGATTCCGCCCTTTTTCAGGTCAATGCCGAAGAGTGTGTCCTCGTGGCCGTATTGCCTGCATTCCTCGTTGAAGCGTATGGCCATGAATGCAGTCCTGCGAATCATGAAGTTGAACGTGGTGAAGCATACGTAGGGACTGAGGTTGCGGGCCTGTGCCGTACGGGTGGCCCAGTAATGGCTCTCGTACCGGAAGCGCAGGCTCACTTCGGGTGAGGGACAGGTCTGTGGAGCGGCCGTTCCGCCGCAGACCACATCCGTCTGGCGTGCTTCCAGGTAACGCTGGATGAAATCCTGCTGCATCAGTTTCGCATCGCTGTCAATGAAGATCAGCCATTCACCCCTTGCCTCGTCCGCCAGGCGGTTCCTTATGGCGGCCCTGCCCAGGTTCTGCGTGGCCTGGTACAGTCGGCAGCAGGGCATGTCACCCAGTTTCTCCAGGCGACGCTTCACCTGAGGATCCGTGCTGGCATCGTCCCCCACCAGGATTTCCGCGTCGGGAGGCAGGATGACCGACAGCTCGCTGACGAGTTCCGTGCAGTCATGGTTGTGGGTTGGTATCAGCACCGAGAGTAACATAGGGCAAATATACTACTTTTTTATTATATGTCTATATACAGAAGCATTATTTTTCGTATCTTTGCAGAAAATATGACTGAAAATGGCAGCTCCGTTAGCAGAAAGAATGCGTCCCGTGACGCTTGACGACTATATTGGACAGCAACACCTGGTAGGTGAGGGTGCCGTGCTTCGCCGCATGATTGACAGCAAACGCATCAGCAGTTTCATTCTGTGGGGGCCTCCGGGAGTGGGCAAGACCACCCTGGCCACCATCATTGCCCATCAGCTGGAGACGCCCTTCTACACGCTTTCGGCCGTCACCAGCGGCGTGAAGGATGTGCGCGAAGTGATTGAGAAGGCACGGCAGAACCGTTTCTTCAACCAGAACTCTCCCATCCTGTTCATCGATGAGATCCACAGATTCTCCAAGTCGCAGCAGGACAGCCTGCTGGGTGCCGTGGAGCAGGGCGTGGTGACGCTGATCGGTGCCACGACGGAGAATCCCTCCTTCGAGGTCATCCGTCCCCTGCTGTCCCGTTGCCAGGTCTATGTGCTCAAGTCGCTGGAGATGGACGACCTGATGTCGCTGGTCGACCGTGTCATTCATCGTGATGCCATCCTTTCGCAGCGTGAGTTTGATATCCAGCAGACGCAGGCCCTGATGAGGTACAGCGGTGGTGATGCGCGTAAGTTGCTGAACATCATGGAACTGGTCTTCGAGGCCGCTCCTCAGGACGGCAAGGTGGTCATCAATGACAAGATCGTTTCCGAGCGGCTGCAGCAGAATCCCCTGGCCTATGACAAGGACGGCGAAATGCACTATGATATCATCTCGGCCTTTATCAAGAGTATCCGTGGCAGCGACCCTGATGCGGCCATCTACTGGCTGGCCCGAATGATCGAGGGTGGGGAAGACCCGGCCTTCATTGCCCGTCGACTGGTGATATCGGCCAGTGAGGATATCGGTCTGGCCAATCCCAATGCCATGCTGCTGGCCAATGCTGCCTTTGAGGCCGTGATGAAGATCGGCTGGCCCGAGGGACGCATACCCCTGGCCGAGGCCACCATCTACCTGGCCACCTCGCCCAAGAGCAACTCGGCGTATATGGCCATCAACGATGCTCTGCAATGTGTGCGTCAGTCCGGCAACCAGCCTGTACCCCTGCACCTGCGCAACGCGCCTACCGAGCTCATGGAACAGTTAGGTTATCACGAAGGCTACAAATATCCCCACGACTATCCCGGTCACTGGGTGGAACAGCAGTACCTGCCCGATGCACTCAGGAACAAGCAGTTCTGGATTCCGCAACCCAATCCCGCCGAGGACAAGATGGCGAGGATTCCGAAGAAGGCGAAAGTCGGGGAGCAACAGGGAGGCTGACGCTGATTAACGATGAGGTGGTTGTGGACGGCTGTCAGAACTCCACGAGTATGCGACCGTTAAGCTGGCGGCCGGTGAGGTAGTTGGGAACGGCGTACTGATGGTTGGTTACGTCGGTCACCCAGTAATAGCCGCTGACGTTGGCAAATCCGAAGATATTGAAGCAATCGAGTCCGAGCCAGATGTTGCGGACGGCATTGAAGCTGCGCAGGTGACGGTCCTCGTTGTCCAGCAGTCGGTAGTTCATGCCCAGATCAACACGCTTGTAGGCAGGGGCACGGAAGGCCTTGTTCTCGATGCCTGAGTGCGGTGGACCGAAGGGCAGGCCGTCGGCAAAGGAGGCCTTCATGTTCATCTTCCAACGCGTCGTGCCCGGGAAATAGTCGCTGAAGAAGAGGCTCAGGTTGTAGCGCTGGTCGGTGGGCTGGGGTATGGATTTGCCGTTCAGGTTCATCTGTGCCTTCATCAGTCCGAATGAGATCCAGGAATCGGTGCCCGGCACGAACTCGCCATAGACCTTGAAATCGGCACCAATGACGTATCCGCTGGCGATGTTCTGGCCGTAATAGACCACCTTGACGTTGTCCACATTGTAGGGGTTGATGTTGGACTGGGCCTTGTAATAGGCCTCCGCGGTGAACTTGAAGGGTCGGTCGGCCAGCCTGAACTTGTATTCACTGCCCAGGACTACCTGAAAGCTGCGCTGCGAACGGATCTCCCTGTTCAGCTGGACGATGGTGTTGCCACCCTGCAGGGTGACGGTGTCACGCAGTTCCTTGTAGAAGGGTCGCTGGTAGTAGAGGCCCGTGGCCAGACGGAAGGTGAGGTTGTCATTGCCCGAAGGCACGTAGCCCAAGGAGACACGCGGAGAGAAGAGCCACTCGCGGTTCCAGTCCCAGTAGCTTAGTCGGGCGCCATAGTTCAGGTTGATGGTTCCCTGACGGGATTCGTGGTACCAGGTGTCCTGCACGTAGGCTTCCATCCGCTGGCTGGATATGTCCTCCACACTCTTCAGGTTGTATATGACACGCAGGTCCATGTCGGTATGTGGAATGGAATAGCCCGAACTGTCGCGATATTCCCATTCGCGTGTATTCTCGCGTACCTGTTCCCTGCGCCATGACAGTCCGCCCTGCATGGTGTGGGCGTTGCGCTTGTAGTCGTAGGCCAGTTTGAGGGTGTTGGTGCGGGAGAAGAGGGTGTTGCGGGCGTGCTCCATGTAGGTGCCCACACCCATCTGTGTCTGGGTGTTGGTTTCGTTCAGCCAGTACTGTCCCTGGATGTCGTATGTGACGCGCTCACGGGTGGAGAAGGTGGAATAGGCCAGGCTGAGGTTGCTGTACCGACCCAGCTGGCGTGAGAGTTTCATGGTGCCGAAGAGGGTGCGGAAGAGGTCCTTCTCCTGTCCGTCAAAGTCCACGTAGAGGTTCTTGACGTCCTCCATCGTGCCAAAGTTGGTGTTGCGGTCGTGGGGAACGAAGTTGTAGCTGTTGCGGCTGATGTAACCGATGGCGTCGAAGGCCCAGTGGCGGGCCGGCTGCCAGGACAGATAGGCCTGATAGTCAAGGAAGTTGGGGCGGTATTCGCCTGTGGTCTCCAGCGAACCAAGCATGTACTGGGTGGTCTTGTAGCGGAGTCCGTTGCTGAAGGAAAACTTCTTGTTGCCATATCCCGCATAGACGTTCGCACCGAGCAGTGAGGCCTGCACGCTGCCTTCCCAGTCCCTGGGTCGGCGGTAGGTGATGTCGAGTACGCTGGACATCTTATCACCGTACTTCGCCTCAAAGCCTCCGGCAGAAAAGGAGATCCGGTCCACCATGTCGGAATTGATGACGGAGAGTCCTTCCTGCTGTCCGCTGCTGATAAGCATGGGACGGTAGACTTCCACACCGTTGATATAGACGCAGTTCTCATCGAAGGAGCCGCCACGCACGTTGTACTGGCTGCTCAGTTCGTTGTGGCTGCTCACGCCTGCCTGGGTGGCTACCAGCTCCTCCACGGCATTGCCCGTAGTGGAGGGGAGGCGCTTGATTTCCTCCGTGTTCAGTTCGGTGTTCTGTCCCAGCTGCCTACGTATCTCGCTTACGGTCACTTCGTTCATGTTGCGGCCGACGTCGTGCATGGTGATGTTCAGGGTGAGGTTGCCCCTTGGATTCTTCAGCACACGACGGCGCTGCTCAAAACCGATCATGGAGTAGGTGATGACCACGCTGTCGCCCGTCTGGAAGTCCATCTTGTAGCTGCCGTCCAGGCCTGACGTGGTGAAGGTGCGACCCTCGGCCGTAACCTTGACGAAGGGAATGGGTTCCTGCTCATCGTCGATGACGCGTCCCTTGAGATGGACGGTCAGGGCTGTGGTGTCGGCAGTTGCCTCCTGCTGGGCATGGAGCATCCCTGCATTGCCGGCAAGCAACACAAGGACACATATTATATAATACAGGACACGCTTCACGCTATAGGCGGGTTCTATGAATTGGCTTTGTCGGGTTCTAACGGTGGGATTTTGCAGAACCCACCTATAATAAACTGAAGACTGACCGGATTATTGCCCGGCACGGCTATTCAATTGTGATATTTGTCGCGAAGGAATTCTGGGATCGGCTGTAGAGCTGGCTCAGCACGTTGTAGGAGAAGACGCCGCCCAGGTATCCCTCATAGGGCGTGGTTTCCTTCTGGGGGGCGGGTATGCCGGCTGCAGCGTGCTCATAGTCACAGGTGAAGCTGAAATTGCGTGATTTCGTTCCCTTGACGGCATTCTTTGGGATGACGAAGTGAGCCTTGGGCTCGTCGTTCATGTGAATGGGTCGTGTGCTGGTACTCTGGATCCTGTATGTGATGGTATCGGGCCGTACCACGTTCTCCTGGCTTACCGTGTCGATTACCATGGTCCACTTGTAGGCTACTTTGTAGAGGTATTTGCCGGGCTGGTCTACTTCTGCATGGATGCGCAGTGTGTCGCCTGCGGCAAGGCGGGTCTTGTCAATCTTGAAACCCTTCCATGTGACAAAGCGCATCGTGCTGTCCTCGTCCTCACAGGAGGTCATGGTGGTCAGGGATGAAATGGCAAGCAGACTCCAGAGAATAATCTTTTTCATTTTTTTGAAGTGGGTTCTATAAATTAGCTTTGTCAGATTTTGGGTTTGTTTTTGAGATCAAAGTGTCATTGGTCGACTTCTGCCTAATGGCAAAATGTAGCGCTTAAATGTGGGCATCGTGACCGGGATTAGTGGCAGTTTGAACCAAAAGGAATCCAAAAGATGATAAATCGTAACCCATATTTAATTTTACTTTTTTATCGGTGGTAATTTATAGAACCCACCTTTATTGATTTAGAATTGTTTGAGTTCTGTGTACAGGCGCTGTACGGGCAGGCCCATCACATTGAAGTAGCTTCCCTCTATGCGTGTCACGCCCACAAAGCCAATCCATTCCTGGATGCCGTAGGCCCCCGCCTTGTCGGTGGGATGGTAGTGGCTGACGTAATGCCGTATCTCCTCGTCGGTGAGGTCGGCAAAGGTAACCTGGCTGACCGAGGCAAAGGTATGCTCCCTGGTCGTGGTGAGGAGCGTCACGCCCGTGATGACCTGATGTGTCTTGCCCGAAAGGCTGCGCAGCATCTGGCAGGCATCCTCTTCGTCGAGGGGCTTGCCCAGCACCTGACCGTCCAGGTAGACAATGGTGTCTGCGGTGATGATCAGTTCGTCGTCCGCCATGGTGCCGCGATAGGGAGCTGCCTTGCCCCTGGCAATGTGCATGGCTATCTCCTCACCGCTCAGGCCTTCGGGATAGCTCTCGTCTATGCCTGGAAGCAGACGGACTTCAAAGTCGTAGCCCAGGCCGGCAAGGAGTTCCTTGCGGCGGGGACTGCCGCTGGCAAGAATAATCTTATAGTTCATATTTCGTAATTGTTTTGCCGGAATGACCGGACCGCTCCGCTAATCCGGATATGCCGGAATATCTTATTTGCTTAACTCTCAGCTCTCAACTCTCAACTCTCAGCTGTCAGCTCTCAACTCTCAGCTGTCAACTCTCATCTCTCAACTGTCAACTCTCATCTCTCAGCTCTCTACGCCCAAACTCTTAACTTTTGACTTTTAATTTATTCTCACCATCCGAAGGCCTTGCGGTCGGCCATCCATTTGCCTTGGGCCTTGAGAATCTGTTCCAGGATGTCGCGTGCACAGCCGCGTCCTCCTTCGCATGGACTGACGTATGTGCTGATTTCCATGATTTCGGGACAGGCGTCGGATGGGCAGCAGGGCAGTCCGCAGATCTGCATGATCTCATAGTCGGGAATGTCGTCGCCCACGTAGAGTACCTCTTCGTCACGGAGATCGTATTTCTGTTTGAACTGCTCGTACACTTCCAGTTTCATGCTTACTCCCAGATAGACATCCTTCATGCCCAGGCCCTCATAGCGCATACGCACATTCTCGGTCTTGCCGCCGGTGATGATGGCAAGGTGCAGTCCCATCTTTATGGCCAACTGTATGGCGTAGCCGTCCTTGATGTTCAGGCTGCGGATAGGCTGTCCGTCCGGCCCCATGTTGATGGTGGAGGTGCTCAGGACGCCATCCACATCGAAGACGACGGCTTTGATCTTGTTCAGGTCGTAGTTCATGCTTGTTCCTTGTGTCGTTGGTGAATCATTTGGGTGATGTATTCATACAGTCTTTGCTTCTCGGGCATGGAGTCCAGCATTTTCAGGTGACGCTCAATGACATTGGTGTCATAGCGTACGGCTGGCCCCGTCTGTGCCTCGTAGGGCGTGAACTGACGGAGTTTGCGTGTCGTTTCCTCAATGAGGGGAAGCATGACGCTGAAGGGTATTCCGTCTTCCTCAAGCAACTGACTTGCAACATCATAGCAGTAGTTGGCAAAGTTGCAGGTGAAGACGGCGGCAAGGTGCAGGGACTTCCTGCGCTCGCTGGAAAGCCAGTAGATATTGTCCGTTATGCTTCCGGCAAGGGACTGCAGCAAGGGCTTGTCCGCTTCGCATTCCACTTCCAGGAAGGTGGGAATGTGGCTGAAGTCTGCCTCGCGTTCCTTTGAGAAGGTCTGCATGGGATAGAGTACGCCACGATGGCTCATCGGAAGACTGCTGAGCGGCATGGAGCCGGCCGTGTGAAGGAAGAGGGTGGGGCCGTCCTGTGGAAACTGGCTGGCCAGGTCGGTCAGCACGGAATCCTTTACGGAAAGAATGGCCACATCGCAAGCTTCCGTTGCTGCGGCAATCTCTGACAGGTCGGTTGTCCACGGACAGCCAAGCTTGTCCGCAAGCGTGGATGCCGACTGGACGGTCCTGCTATACACACAAACAATATTGTGGCCCGCCCTGGATAGAGCGAGCCCCAAGTTTGTTGCCAAATTGCCTGCTCCTACGAGCGCAATTTTCAGATTCTCTGAACTTTCTCCCACAACAGTTTGTCTTCGTTCTGTGGTTTGCGTTCCATACCCTTGTGGCCTGCGGCAATGATGCTGACGATGCGGACCTCCTGGGGAATGGACAGGATGCAGCGTACGTTGGACTCGGCATCGTTGCCTTCACTGTCCTTGCGCTCACGCATCTGTACCCAGCATGCTCCCAGTCCCATGTCCTCTGCCTGCAGCAGCAGCATGGTGCTGGCCACGCTGGCATCCTCAATCCAAACGTCGCTGGTCTCAGGACGCGCACCTACGACGATGGCTGTGGGGGCATCTGCAATGAGTGCGCCTCCCAGGTCCTTTGCCGTGCTGAGTGCCTTCAGCTTGTCTGCATCCTGTACCACGTAGAACTCGTAGCTGTGAGTGCCCTTGCTGCTCGGAGCCATCAGGGCTGCGCGCAACAGCTTGCGCATTTCGTCTTCCGTCAGCTGTTCCTCGGTGAACTTGCGGATGCTGCGTCGCTGGGCTATCAGTTTGTCGAAATCCATATTTTCAGGTTATGAGGTCTTGAAGTTGTGTTTACTTGACGATGAACTTCTGACCGTTAACCACATAGACGCCGGGCGTAAGGGTGTTCATGGCATCGTTCATGCGGATGCCCTTCTTTACCAGTGCTCCACCGATGGTGTAGACGCTGACCTTGGCATTGTCGGCCATCAGTTTGGTGATGGGCGTGGCATCGCTGAGGCTGGTCACGTGGGCAATGGTGGGAACTTCCTTGCAGTCGGGATAGGTGATGCCGCAACGGGTGGGCAGGAAGGTCTTGTCGGCCTCGGTGCGGATCAGGATGGACTGCAGGATATCGGTGTCCTGCTGTGCGGGAATGCCAAAGAGATCCAGCTCCTGGGTGGGCTCGTACTTACCGGTCATGGTTACACCGTTGACGGTCAGGGGCTTGGGCTCGACAGCCAGCTCCATATTATTGCTCTGGAAACGGGCAGAGAGGCTGCTGGGTGAATAGATCAGATAGGGAACACCAGCCTCGATGCCTTCGTTGGTTACATCCAGGAACGAAAGGGTGTTGCCCTCAACCTTGGCCAGCTTCTCCAGCATGACACCCTCGCCAACGATGGACTTCAGGTCCTCGCTGCTTACGCTGAAGGGCAGACAGATGGTGTTGTAGCCGGCAAACAGCGTGCGGAGCATGTAAACGCTTGTAGTGGTCTCGGTGATCTTCTTGAAGTCCATCTTTGTGGTTGTACTCAGGTAGACGGTCTTCTGTGCAGAAACGGTAGCACTTGCACCCATGAGAAGTGCGATGGCAATGGCGTAGAACTTTTTCATATCCGTTGATTTTGGGTTTATACTATGTTGATTGCGGATGGCGGGAATGTGGGGCAGGGCCTCAGAACCGCCATATCCACTGCAAATATAGCCAAATATTTTTAATATTTATATAATGTATAAACTAATTTTTGCCTAATTGTCACCCTTTTAACATTTTTCTGCACTAATTGGCCGAAATACCCAACAGTTGCCCCACGAGAAAGGCGAGTTCGCAAAGCAGGAAGCAGGCCCCGCAGCAGTCGCCCGTGTAGCCGTTTATCTTGCGTTTCAGATACATTATCAAGGTCATGGCAACCGCCGCACTGCCAAGGATGCCGTATGCGTGCGGCATGATACCACTCTGCAGCATCATGACCAGGGGCAGTGTCAAGGCGATGACGATGCGTACCATGTGCATGAGCCATCCCGTAGGCGTGGGTCTTTCATACACCACCTTCACCTTGGCCTGTTCCTCGTTGCGAGCGTACGGCAGTACAATAATGAACGAGGCAATGGCCTTGGCCCATACGTCGGCAAACCAAAGGGTAGCTGCCATCATCAGGATGGGATTCCTGGATGCAGTCTCAGCTGTCAGGGACTGACGCAGGCAGGCCAAAGTCAGCTCGTTGTTTGTGTTGTAAAGGAAAAGGAAATAGATGACAAGCCCCAGCACGCCATAGGTGCCGATATGGGAATCCTTCATGATCTCCAGCGTGCGCTCCCTTGTCGTACCTCCGCCCATACCGTCACAGAAGTCTGCCAGACCATCTTCGTGCAAGGCTCCCGTCAGGAGCAGCCTTGTGCCGATGCACAGCAGAAGGGTAAGCGGCAGAGGAAGGAACTGTATGCCTATGTAGAAGACCAGTGCCAATGCTCCGCCCGTCAGCAGACCCGCCCAGGGCCAGAAGTCCACGGCATGACGGAAGGCATCAGCAGGCAGTTCCCTGATGCGCCACCATGGCAGACGGGTAAACAGCGTCAGTGCGGCCAGAAGGCGATTGATGACATTATTCATATCCAGCTATCAACTTTCAGTCCCTATAGACAAAATATAATTTTTTGAACGCCCCTAGAAGTATTTGGTTATCGAGGCATTCTCGAAGTTGTTCATCTCGTTGATCATGTTCACGCCACTCTTGATGATGGGGTAGGCACACAGTGCGCCGGTTCCCTCACCCAGTCTCAAACCCAGGTTCAGCAATCCCTTCACACCCATGCCGTCCAGCATCAGCTTGTGGCCCGACTCGTCGCCCTGATGGCAGAAGATGGCATTCTTCATTATACTGGGGTTCATCCGACTGGCTGCCAGCATACATGCAGACATGATGAAGCCATCCACCAGTATCACCATCTTCCTGCGGGCGGCCTCGATCATGGCACCCACGGCCGCCACCATCTCAAAGCCTCCGAACTGTCGGATAATTTCCATGTAATAGAAGGATTCTTCACTCATCTGTGTCCCTTCCAGCATCATGTCCTTGCATGCAGCATATTCCTTCCTGAAACGGTCCACCGATCGTTGCAGGACATCCAGCTTGTGACGTACACCCTCATTGTTCAGTCCTGCGCCAGCACCGACACACTTCTCCAGGGGAATATCCAGGAACAGGTGCATCCATATACTTGACGGGGAGGTGTTGCCGATGCCCATCTCGCCGAAGGAAATCACATTGCATCCCTTGGCGGCGCAATCAAGGACGACCTCCGATCCTGTCTGCATGGCCATCATCATTTCGGCGTTATCCATGGCAGGTTCGTGGAGGAAGTTTCCCGTGCCGTCGGGTCTGACTTTTCGGTTCAGGATGGTGGGGTAGGCCGACAGGTCATAGTCCACGCCCATGTCTACGAGATGCAACTCAAACCCATGCTGACGGCAGAACATGTTTACGCCACCACCGCCCTTCGTGAAGTTTATCATCTGTTGCCAGGTGATCTCACGAGGCGAAACACTCACCCCTTCACACTCAATGCCATGATCTGCACCAAAAAGTACGTGGCAGGGACGCCTGAGCTGCGGCGTCAGGGTTTCCTGTATCAAACCAATCTGCAGCGCAAGGCTCTCCAGCGTTCCCAGAGAGCCTTTCGGTTTGTTCAGGTTATCAATCTTCTCTTGAAGCTGTTCCTTCAGTTCCATTGATTTTGAGGTTATGAGGTTATGAGGTTTTGAGGTTATGAAGTTCACCTTTCACCTTTCAATTTTCAACTTCCAATAATTTTTCAGTCTTCCAGCTTGCGATAGCGTACACGCTTGGGCTCCTCGATACCGAGTCGCTTGCACTTGTTCACCTCATAATCCGAGTAGCTGCCCTCGAAGAAGAACACCTTTCCATCACCCTCGTAGGCGAGGATGTGGGTGCAGATGCGATCCAGGAACCAGCGGTCGTGGCTGATGACCACGGCACAGCCGGCGTAGGCCTCCAGACCTTCCTCCAGGGCACGGAGCGTATTCACATCAATGTCATTGGTAGGCTCGTCAAGCAGCAGTACGTTGCCTTCCTGCTTCAGGGCCATGGCCAGATGCAGACGGTTTCGCTCACCGCCCGAGAGTACCCCGCACTTCTTCTCCTGGTCGGCACCGTTGAAGTTGAAGCGGCTCAGGTAGGCACGCACATTGATGTCGCGGCCCCCCATGCGTATGAGTTCATTGCCCTGACTGACAACCTGATAGACGCTCTGGTCGGCAATGATATCCTTGTGTTGCTGGTCTACGTAGCTCAGTTTTACGGTCTCACCCACCTCGAATGTACCTGCGTCGGCCTGCTCCAGACCCATGATCAGACGGAAGAGGGTGGTCTTACCGGCACCGTTGGGACCGATGACACCCACGATGCCGCCCTGAGGCAGCATGAAGTTCAGGTTCTCGAAGAGCAGTTTGTCGCCGTAGGCCTTCTTCACGTCGTGAGCCTCGATGACCTTGTGTCCCAGACGCGGACCGTTGGGAATATACAGCTCCAGCTTCTCCTCGCGCTCCTTCTGATCCTCGTTCAGCATGCGTTCGTAATTGTTCAGACGGGCCTTGCCCTTGGCCTGACGGGCCTTGGGTGCCATGCGTACCCATTCCAGCTCACGCTCCAGGGTTTTGCGGCGCTTGCTGGCCGTCTTCTCCTCCTGAGCCATGCGCTTGGTCTTCTGATCCAGCCAGCTTGAGTAGTTGCCCTCCCAGGGAATACCCTCACCGCGGTCCAGTTGCAGGATCCATCCGGCCACGTCGTCCAGGAAGTAGCGGTCGTGGGTTACGGGAATCAGCGTACCCTCATACTGGTTCAGGTGCTGCTCCAGCCAGTCGATGCTCTCGGCATCCAGATGGTTGGTAGGCTCGTCGAGCAACAGCACATCGGGCTTCTGCAGCAACAGTCGGCAGAGGGCAACGCGGCGACGCTCACCACCGGACAGCACACCACACTTCTGGTCGGCTGGCGGACAACGCAGTGCAGACATGGCGCGCTCCAGCCTGCTGTCCAGGTTCCAGGCATCCGTGGCATCAATGATATCCTGCAACTCTGCCTGACGGGTGAAGAGCTGGTTCATCTTGTCCTCATCCTCGTAGTATTCGGGCAGTCCGAACTTCTGGTTGATCTCCTCGTATTCGGCCAGCGCATCCACCACATTCTGCACGCCTTCCTTCACGCTGTCCAGTACGGTCTTGTCATCATCCAGGTGAGGCTCCTGGGGCAGGTAGCCCACAGTGTAGCCGGGAGAGAATACCACCTCGCCCTGATACTGCTGGTCCAGGCCTGCAATGATCTTCAGCAGGGTGGACTTACCTGCACCATTCAGACCGATGATGCCGATCTTGGCTCCGTAGAAGAAGCTGAGGTAGATGTTCTTGAGTACTTGTTTCTGGTTTTGCTGGATGGTCTTGCTTACGCCAACCATCGAGAAGATGATTTTCTTATCGTCAACTGTTGCCATATTATGTTATTTGTTTTTCTTTTGTTAGTTCACTACGTTCTGCGGCTTGCCCTCGATGAAGTTCCTGACGTTTTCCGTGAGTATATTCATCAATCGGGTGCGAGCCTCGAGGGTTGCCCAGGCTATGTGCGGTGTGAGGAATACGCGGGGAGCCGCGAGCAGGGGATTGTCGGGACTGGCAGGTTCCTGGCAGAGCACGTCGGCACAGAATGCACCCAGTCGGTTCTGCTGAAGTGCAGCTGCAACGTCGGCCTCATTCACCACAGGTCCGCGACTGGTATTGATGATGATGGCCGTGGGCTTCATCTGCCGGAGGCGGCTGGCATTGATGAAATCCTGCGTCCCGGGCGTCAGCGGACAGTGCAGCGTGAGTACATCGCTTTCCGCCAGCAGCAATCTTTCGTCTACCTTATCTATATGTTCGGGCAACTGGTCCTGTTCCTTGCCCGTCATGGCTATCACCTTCATGCCGAGGGCGTGAGCGATGCCTGCCACCTGCATGCCGATGCGGCCCAGTCCCACGATGCCCAAGGTCTTGCCGGCCATCTCCTGAAGCGGCGTATCCCAGTAGCAGAAGTCGGGGTTGCTGGTCCAACGGCCCTCCTGACGGATCTGACGCGTGTAATGCTCCACACTGTTTGTGGCGGCGAAGAGCAGGGCAAATACCTGCTGCGCTACGGATGTGGTGCTGTAGGCGGGGATGTTGCAGACCGTCACGCCGCGCTCGCTGGCCGCCTTGCAATCAATGATGTTATAGCCCGTGGCCATCACACCGATCATCCTGAGCGCAGGCAGCTGACTCAGCGTTTCGGCAGAGAACGGTACCTTGTTCGTCAGTACAATCTCCGCCTCCTGGCAACGGGAAACAATGTCCGCGGCAGCAGTACGGTCATAGCGCACTACCTCGCCCAGCGCCTCAATACCCTTCCAGGAAAGGTCGCCGGGGTTCAGTGCATATCCGTCAAGAACAACTATTTTCATATCTGAAGAAAATTCTTGCTTTGTTTATTAAGGACTTAGCTCAATCCCTCAATTTCTCCGTTTACAATGTCAATCCGCTCGGCCTGCGGACTCTTGGGCAGGCCAGGCATGCGCATGATGTCGCCAGCGATGAGCACAATCATCTCCGCACCCGTGTTGATCACGATGTCACGCACGGCAATGTTGAAGTCCGTGGGCACGCCGTAGGCCTTCTGGTCGGCACTGAAGGAGTACTGCGTCTTGGCGATGCAGATGGGGTAGTGGCTGATACCCAGCTCGTTGATGCGCTGTATCATCTTCTTGGCAGCGGGTGCGAAGGTCACACTCCTGGCTCCATACACCTTCCTGGCCACAGCCAGCGCCTTCTCCTCGATGCTTGCCTCGTCCGGATAAGCTAACTGCAGGGGTTTGCTGGGCTGCTCGTCGATGGTCTTCACCACCAGATGGGCCAGTTCCTCGGCACCCTTGCCGCCCTCGTTGAAGGCATTGTTCACTGCAAAGCCCACGCCCATCTCGGCGCAATGCTCGCGGCAAAGCTCGATCTCCTCGTCCGTGTCCGTGGCAAAGCGGTTGAAGCATACCACCACCGTCTGACCGTAGCCCTGGATGTTGCTGATGTGCTTGTCCAGGTTCTTCAGTCCGTCGCGCAGACCCTCGATGTTGGGCTGCTTGATATCCTCGACGGGTACGCCGCCGTGCATCTTCAGTCCCTGGGTCGTAGCCACCAGAACGGTCAGCGAGGGCTGCAGACCGCTCTTGCGACACTTGATGTCATAGAACTTCTCCGCGCCCAGGTCGGCACCGAAGCCAGCCTCGGTAATCACATAGTCGCCGTAGGTCAGTGCCAGACGGGTAGCCAGAACCGAGTTGCATCCGTGGGCGATGTTGGCAAACGGACCGCCGTGCACAAAGGCCGGCGTCTGCTCCGTTGTCTGTACCAGGTTAGGATGGATGGCATCCTCCAGCAGTACGCAGATACTGCCGGCCACACCCATGTCCTTCACGGTGAAGGGCTTGCCTTCGATGGTTGTACCTAATAATATATTCTCGACGCGGCGGCGCAGGTCGGCCTTGTCCTGAGCCAGGCACAGGATGGCCATGATTTCGCTGGCCGGAGTGATGTCAAATCCGCTCTCCATCGTCACGCCGTTGGTCTTCGCCCCAAGGCCCGTCACGATGTAGCGCAGGTTGCGGTCGTTCACATCCAGCACGCGTTTCCACAGCACTTCCTTCATTGCGAAACCCTCATCCTTGTGCTGGTAGATGTAGTTGTCCAGCAGTGCCGCAATCATGTTATGGGCCGAGGTAATGGCGTGGAAGTCGCCCGTGAAGTGCAGGTTGATCTTGTCCATGGGCAGTACCTGGGCATAGCCGCCGCCTGCCGCACCTCCCTTCATGCCGAAGCAGGGACCTAATGATGGCTCACGCAGTGCCACAACGGCATTCTTGCCGATGCGGTTCATGCCTAATGCCAGACCCACACTGACCGTCGTCTTGCCTATTCCCGCCTTCGTTGGCGTGATGGCAGTCACCAGGATCAGCTTGTGCTGCTTCACCTTCCCGTCGTCAATCAACGACTCCGGAACCTTGGCAATATACTTGCCGTACGGGCACAGGTCATCCTCCGCGATTCCGATCTTTGCTGCTACCTCCCTGATGGGGAGCAACACACTCTCTCTTGCAATTTCAATGTCGCTTTTCATGATCTTTCTATCTTTTGGCTACAAAGATACGAATAAGCGACCGAAAACACAAATTTTGTGCAAGCCGAATGCAAAGAAAGCTTGTTTTCTTTGCTGAGGCGCAGCCAAAATTCAACCGAAGGTTAAATTTATTTGAGCATTTCCGAGCGAGAGTATTTTAGGCCGCAGGCCAGAGATACGAATTCTGAAAAAAAACTTTTGGCAAAAGTGCCTTCACGCCTTCACACACTCACCCAAAAGACGTTTTAGCACAGCACCTCCCAGAGCAATGTAACCATCCGATAAACTACAGGTAACAATATCTTTATATAGCAATAGCGACAATCACTTCGTCAGGAGTCATTGCCGCTATTGCATTTGTTGTACCTATATATTGTATGTTGTGCTACCGATTCATAGTATCTATTGTT
>JAZRVZ010000267.1:0-12410 GCA_045599425.1 Bacteroidaceae bacterium
CTCCACCGCAATGGGATCCACACCGGCAAAGGGCTCAACCAGCATAATGAACTTTGGTTCGATGGCCAGGCAACGTGCGATTTCCGTACGTCGGCGTTCACCTCCCGAAAGTCGGTCGCCATAGTTTTTCCGGACATGGCCCAGACGGAACTCCTCAATCAGGCTCTCCAGTTTCTCCTTCTGGTAATCGCGAGGCTTTCCCGTCATCTCCAGCACCGAAGCAATGTTATCCTCCACGGACATCTTCCTGAAGACCGAAGCCTCCTGGGCCAGATAGCCCACGCCCAGACGGGCACGCTTGTACACGGGATCCTTGGTGATTTCCCTGTCGCCCAGCCAGATATGTCCGGCATTGGGGACCACAAGACCCGTCGTCATATAGAAAGAGGTGGTCTTGCCGGCTCCGTTGGGCCCCAGCAGACCTACAATCTCGCCCTGCTTCACGTTGAACGAGACATCATTGACCACCGTACGCTTGCCATAGACCTTCACCAGGCCCTCAGAACGGAGGACCAGGGGCGCAGGCACTGCCTCGCCAGACTCCTCTTCTGCCGGACGACCGTTCACTTCCTGGTCAGCTGTATCCCGGGTGAGCATTTCCTCCTCCAACCCTGTATTCTGTAATGCATCTTCTGCCATAGTTCATCTTTTATGGCACAAAAGTACGAAAAAAGCAGTAAACTCTTGTCCTAATACTTGTTTTTTTAAGAAGAACAACCTAAATTTGCATAAAATAACATCAAGACCACGAAATGAAGAGTATAGAGACCTTCGGCAGATACCTTATATTAATGGGTAAGACCTTCCAGCGTCCCGAGCGCATGAGGATGTTCCTCAAGCAGTACATCAAGGAGATGGAGAGTCTGGGAGTCAGTTCCATAGGCATCGTCCTGCTGATTTCCTTCTTCATCGGAGCCGTTATCTGCATCCAGATGAAGATGAATGTGGCCTCGCCCTGGATGCCCAGCTTCGTGACCGGATACACCACACGCGAGATCATGCTGCTGGAGTTCTCCTCCAGCATCATGTGCCTCATACTGGCCGGCAAGGTGGGCAGCAGCATTGCCTCCGAACTGGGTGCCATGCGCGTCACGCAGCAGATTGATGCCCTGGAGATCATGGGCGTCAACTCCGCCTCCCACCTCATCCTGCCAAAGATCCTGGGACTGGTCACCATCATCCCGGCCCTCGTCATCT
Organism: Bacteroidaceae bacterium; assembly: GCA_045599425.1. GTDB lineage: Bacteria > Bacteroidota > Bacteroidia > Bacteroidales > Bacteroidaceae > Physcousia. Next base: position 1,198 of record JAZRVZ010000267.1, read on the forward strand.
TCAGCTACGCCACCGGCATGATCGGCGCATGGGCCACCACCCTGATGGGCGTCATCACCAGCGATGACCTGGTCGTGGGCTTCCTGCACGAGTTCAACCAGTGGTTCGTATGGATGGGCATCATCAAGAGCGTCTTCTTCGCTTTCATCATCACCAGCGTATCCTCCTTCTACGGCTACACCGTCCAGGGCGGTTCCATCAATGTCGGCAAGGCCAGCACCAATGCCGTGGTCAGCAGCAGCATGCTCATCCTCTTCGCCGACATCTTCCTCACCAAACTGCTAAGCTAAGCGCAGAAAAAAAGTTTGATTTTGTAGTTTCACAGTTTCACGCCCCACAACCCGGCAATACCCTTTCACTGCATGATTGAAGTAAAGAACATATATAAATCATTTGAAGACAAAGAAGTCCTGAAGGGCATCAGCACCCAGTTCGAGAACGGCAAGTGCAACCTCATCATCGGACAGAGCGGTGCGGGAAAGACCGTCCTCATGTCATGCGTCGTAGGTCTCATCCGCCCCACCAGCGGCGAGATACTCTATGACGGGCGCGACCTGGTCAGGATGCGCAAGCGTGAGTGGAAGATGCTCCGCCGGGAGGTAGGCATGCTCTTCCAGGCCTCTGCCCTCTTCGACTCCCTCACCGTCCTGGAAAACGTCCGCTTCCCCCTTGACATGTTCAGCGACATGAACGAGAAGGAACGCAACGACCGGGCGCAGTACTGCCTGGAACGCGTAAACCTGGGCGACGCCGGCAAGAAGTACCCTGGCGAGATCAGCGGCGGCATGCAGAAGCGCGCAGCCATCGCCCGCGCCATCGCCCTCAACCCCAAGTACCTTTTCTGTGACGAGCCCAACTCGGGACTGGATCCCAAGACCAGCCTCGTCATCGACGACCTCATACACAGCATCACCCACGAGTTCAACATGACCACCATCATCAACACCCACGACATGAACTCCGTGATGGGCATAGGCGAGAACATCGTCTTCATCAGCGAGGGCCGCAAGGAGTGGCAGGGCTCCATGCACGAGATCATGGATGCCACCAACGAGAAACTCAACTCCTTCATCTTCGCCAGCGACATGCTCAAAGCCATCAAGGAACAGCATGATGCCGAGAAATCAACTGGGCATAAAAAGCTATGATACAACAGTTATCATGCGCAAAATAACATAAATTTTGCCTCATGTAACATTTTTGATAATATTTGTTCCCAATTTATTAGGTAGTTTGACCGCGAAACACTATCTTTGCGAAAAATTAACTTCCATACAAAGCGCATATATTTTTAATCAACCTAATTTAATAACTTAAAAAACATCATTATGAAGAAGTTTTTTACTCTCTTGGCAGCCTTCATCGCCTCAAGCGCAATGATGGCACAGGATTGGGAAAATGCATTTCCCAACTCTGACTGCGAAGGAACCGACTTCTCTGGATTCGCCGTAAAGCCCAACCAGGTGAACGGTGAGCCCAGCAGCGCAGTGATGACCGGTGACGGGATTACCCCCGCAGTGGGTAAGGGCGTTGACGGGTCACAGTGTATCTCGGTATTCTCAGCAGCCGGTGCGGCAGAGGACTGGGATGCCCAGTTCTGGATCATGGTTCCCGCCAGCAAGACCCTGGACGTAACCGACAAGTTCAAGGTAACCTTCCAGTACCGCTGTGAGTCAGAGGCTTTCAACGACGAGAGCTTCGAGGGTTTCAGTCTTGACACCCAGGCACACGGTGAACCCGGTGACTATCACCACTGGTCATGTATTGGTTCTGTCAGCTTCCCCGACCAGAACTGGCAGACCTTCGAGGCAGAAGCTACCGTAGGTAGCGAATGGATTGGCAGCACTGGCTTCAGGTCAATCGCATTCAACCTGTCAAAGATCAGGGATTATGACGTAACCTTCTATTTTGACAACGTAACCTTCGAGTTCGAGCATCAGGAGGTTGAGCTCGTTCCCTACTGGAGCTCAATCATCTCCGGCGGTGACATGAACGCCATCGGCCAGGAGCAGAATAGCTTCACCATCTGGGAGAACGGTGGCTATCGCGGCTATGCAATTCCCGAGGAGGGTATTGGTAACGAAGGTAACGATGGCAATCCTACCGGTGGTATCAAGGTAGTTGTTCCTGCCAAGGCCAGCGAGACCTGGGACAGCCAGTTCTTCATCACCTTCAATGAGCCCATCGCACCCAACGAAATCCTGAAGGTCAAGTTTGACTACAAGGCCAGCGAGACCGTAGATACCGCAATTGATACCCAGGCACACGCATCTGCACCCGGTTCATACAACCACTACCAGTGTATCGGTAGCATCAACTTCACTGACGAGTGGAAGACCTACGAGTACACTTTGTCCGTAACCAGCGACATGTCAAAGGAAGACGGTAACTTCCAGAACATCGCCTTCAACATGGCCGTTGCCGACCACGAGGTGACCTACTACTTCGACAACATCTCCGTGACTCACCGTATCATGGTTGATCCTTCTGAGAACCCCGAGATGATGATGCTGCAGAACACCATCGCCGACATGGAGAACAAGTACGACATGACCAACCTGTCTGCTGAGAAGTCAAACGGCGAGATCCGCGCAGCGTTCGAGGAGGCCTACCAGGCTGCCATGGACGAGGAGGAGGACTTTGCCGGTGCACGTCAGGCTCTGCTGGATGCTGAAGGTGCCTACTCAGGCAGCGTAAGCGACTATGCAAGACTGAAGGGTCAGATTGACTACGTCATCGCCAAGATGGAGATCGTTGACACCATGGGCGACCACTATGCTGACCTGAAGGACGAGCTGGATGGCATTCAGTCAAAGCTGACCGAAGAGTGGGAGAACCAGGAGTGGACCCGCGCAGAGATCAATGAGAATGTAAACACCGCCAATATCAAGGCCATCATCGCCAAGTACATCGGCGAGAATGCAAAGGACGGCGACGACATCACCGTAATGATTGAGAACCCCAGCTTTGCCGGCAACACCAATGGCTGGTCACGTGATGGTGGTTCGAAGGCTCTTGACTACGGACCTCAGAACCGCAACACCCTCACCATGGATAAGGACGGTGGCTTCCTGCCCACCGGTATGTGTGAAGTATGGCATGGCAGCTACAATGCCTACCAGAATCTTGCAGGCCTGCCCGCAGGTCTCTACAAGCTGACCGTAAACGCTGCACAGCGTGCTGACGACGGCACTGAGATGACCGGTGTACTCTATGGTACTACTGGTGACCAGACTTTGACCCAGCTCATCATGAGCGTATACGCTGACGGTTCTGCCGAGCAGCTGTTCGATACCGACGGTATCATGGCTGACGGTTCTGAGAATAACGGTGCATGGCCCGATGCATACAACGAGGAGACCGGCAAGTGGATCCCCAACGGTAAGGGTAGCGCCAACTATCACCTGAACAACGGTGAGTACCTGAACACTGTGAACATTCTTATGGAGAACGGCGGTGACCTGCGCATTGGTGTTAAGGATGCCAATACCAGCAACTGGGTGGTTCTTGACAACTTCAAGCTGTACTACTACTCTCTGGAGAACGTAGAGGCATTCGCAGCTGCTGTTCGCAACCAGATTGCACGTCTGGAGAGTCTGAAGGCTGAGGGTCTGGATCTGACCGAGCCCGCTCAGGATGCACTTGATTACGGTATTGACGAGGCAGAAAAGCTCCTGGAGGGCAAGTACGACCTTGAGCAGTGTAGGGCCATGAACGAGAAGCTGGCAGGCGTTTACAACGACGTGACCGCCAACGCCCTCGCTATGAGAAATTACAAGACCGCATGGGATGCATTTGAGATGAACTACTATAATGGGTATGATGAGACTTGCACTCCCGCTATTGCAGCAGAGGCTGCAAAGATCATCAAGAGCAATGATGAGGTTCTCTACAAGACCTACACCACTGAGCAGCTGAATGAGTACACCGAGCACGTGAAGTACGTTACCGCAGCCCTGATGATCCCCGCTGAGGTTGCTGACGCTTCTGACGAGAACCCTGTACAGCTCGAGATCTTCGGTAACCCCGACTTCGAGGATTACGCTGAGGTAGGTCCCAATGCTAACTATCCCGGTTGGAGTGGTAGTGGCTTCGGTACCGGTGGTGGTACTGCAGGTCCCGTTGGTGAGCGCTGGAACCAGTCTAACGGTTTCAACACCTATGTTGACTTCCAGGGTCTGCCCGAGGGTACCTACGTCCTGACTTGCGACGGTGCATACCGTACTTCTCTCTCTAACGACGTGAACATTGTTGCCGGTAAGGCAACCACCGATAACGAGGCATTCCTCTACGCTACCACCTCTAACGAGACTGCAAGCGTAGCCCTGCACAACATCGCCACCGGTGGCTTCACCGAGGCTGAGTGCGAGGCACTGGGTCTTCCCACCTCTTCTGACATCGGCAGCTACAACATCACTACAGTTACCGACAGCCTCTTCAACGAGGAGACTCAGGAGATGGAGTACGTCACCGAGACTGTCAAGTACATCGTTCCCGATCAGCTCTACACCGCTGACCTCTGGATCCAGGCTGGCAAGTACACCGACAACAAGGTTGTCATCGAAGTACCCGCCGATGGTAAGCTGCGCGTAGGTGTTCGCCGTAAGGGTCAGTCTAACGACTGGTGCTTCGTGGACAACTTCGCCCTGACCTACCTGGGTACCAACAGCAAGGTTGTTCCCACCGACATCGAGACCATTCAGGTTGTTCCCGCATCCAACGCTATCTACACCATCGCAGGTGTTCGCGTCAGCGGCATGACCAAGCCCGGCCTCTACATCGTAAACGGCAAGAAAGTACTGGTTAAGTAAGAACATAACCAAATAACATTAGCGCTCCGAGGAATCCTCGGGGCGCTTTTTTGTTATTATCCCCATACTGACATATTACTTTGTTTCTACTACCGCAGACTGTCAGCTTCAGTATATTTTTGCCGCCATCAGTTCTTATGCCAGCTATCATCCATCTTTTCCCGGAAAAACACTTCCCATTCCTTGCATATCTACATAAATTTGCATACTTTTGCAAAAAGAACCATAAACACTCCATGTCATGAAGAACCACTCCCATGCACGCTCCGTGCTTACCCTCTTCCTGTTAATCCTTGGCATCACCATTCTCCATGCCCAGAAAGCACCCACATACGACGGCAGTGCCAGCTACATCATAGAGTTCAGCAACAGCAAGCTCTACCTCACCAGTCAGGGCACAGGGCAAAACCTGCAGACCCAGCCAGGCACACTGGACGGCGCAACAAACCGCCAACTATGGGCATTCGTGGGTACAGCCACGAAGTTCCAGCTCAGGAACCAGGCCGGCGAATACGCAAGCTACAGCACCACTTCCAGTTGTCTGCAGGCCTCTGCACAAGAAGATGCCAGCGGATTCACCCTGGTTGGCAGCGGCAGCACCTGGCAGCTGAAATGGCTGGGAGCCAGTGACGGCAAGGCCTTCATGAACCAGTGGGGCGGTACCGGTGCCGGTACCACCCTTGGCCTGTGGACGAATGGCGACGTGAACAACCAGTTCAGCCTCATCAATCCCGCCAACCCCGACCTGCCCGATTTCAAGACCACCGGCGCAGCCAGTTTCCGTCCCCAGCATCCCATGACCCTCTGGTACAACCAGCCTGCCACCCTTACCGGCGTAAGCAATATATGGATGGAATATTCCCTGCCCATCGGCAACGGTTACCTTGGTGCCAGTCTCTTTGGTGGCATCAGGACTGACGAGATACAGTTCAACGAGAAGACCCTCTGGACGGGCGGTCCCAATGACCTGGGCGACTACGGATACTATCGCAACTTCGGTTCAATCCTTGTAGAAGACCTTTCCGGAACCTTCGGCTTCTCGGCCGACAAGGCTGTGAAGGACTATGTCCGCTACCTGGACATCGAGGACGGACTGGGTGGCGTCAGCTACAGCAGCCCCGATGGCATGACAAAATATGAACGTACCTATCTATCGTCCTTCCCCGACAGTGTCATTGCCGTCCGCTACCGTGCCACCGGCCAGGAGAAACTCAGTCTGATGGTTACCTGTCAGCCCGGTGAGAAGATCAATGCAGGCAACGTAACCTACAACCAGACCGAAGCCCTGGGCGCCTTTGGTGCCTTCAGCGGCGCCCTCACGACCGTAAGCTATGCAGCTCACTTCCGTGTCATTGCCGACGAGGCAGCCACCACCACAGCCATCAAGGGTGAGGGTATCAGGGTGGAAGGTGCCAGTGAGGTAGTCATTCTCCTGACCGGGGGAACGGATTTCTGCTCCACCACACCCACCCGCAAGACCGGTGAACCATCAGCCGACCTGGTCAAGCGTATCCGCACCCGCTGTTCCGAGGCCAAGGCCAAGGGGTTCGATGCCATCCTGGCCGACCACCTCACGGATTTCCGCGCCCTTACGGGCCGTGTCAGCCTACAGTTGACCACCGGCCTGCCCACCTGTCCCACCAACGAGCTCATCACACGCTACAACAACTCCGCTTACAACAAGACCGGCATGGAGCCCGACAACCTCTTCCTGGAACAGCTGTACTTCTGCTACGGTCGCTACCTGGAGATTTCCAGCAGCCGAGGCGTGGACGTGCCCAGCAACCTGCAGGGCATCTGGAACGACAAGGCAGAAGCCCCCTGGCACAGTGATATCCATACCAACATCAACGTGCAGATGAACTACTGGCCGGCCGAGCCCACAAACCTCAGCGAACTGCACCTTCCCTTCCTGAATTTCATCATCCAGAACGCACAGGATGCCAACTACCAGCGTGTGGCCAGGCAGTATGCCGGCGTGAAACACGGTTGGACAGTCTTCACCGAAAGCAACATCTTCGGTGGCATGAGCACCTGGGGCAGCAACTACTTCGTTGCCAATGCCTGGTACACCAGCCACCTCTGGCAGCATTGGCGCTACACACGCGACGAGGCCTTCCTCCAGCGTGCTTTCCCCGTCTTGTGGAGTGCCGCCCAGTTCTGGATGGAGCGCATGATTGCAGACCGAGGCTACAACAGCCAGACACAAAACAGTGGCTATCGCGGTCCGTCCTACAAATTTGAGCCCGACGGTACCTATGTGGCACCCAACGAATACAGCGCCGAGCAGAATGACCACAATACCGAGGATGGTACGGCACATGCCCAGCAGCTCATCTATGAACTGTTGAGTAATGTACGCGAAGCAGTGGATATCCTGGGACAGCCCGTCTGCGGACTGACCGACCAGGACGTGGCCCAGCTTGATGACTACCTGAAAAAGACCGACCAGGGCTTGCATACCGAGGTCTACACGGCCAACACCAACCTGAACAGTGCATGGACCAATCCCCGCAACGGTGTGAAGAAGGGCGACCTGCTGCTGCGCGAGTGGAAGTACACCCCCTACGACGTCAGTCAGGATCCCGGCCACCGTCACCACAGCCACCTCATGGCCCTCTATCCCCTGACAGCCATCGGTCCCAACAGCCCCTATTTTGAGCCTGCCGTGAACAGCCTTAAGCTTCGCGGCGACGTGGCCACAGGATGGAGTATGGGATGGAAGGTCAACCTCTGGGCCCGCGCCCAGGATGGCGACCACGCCCACCAGATTATCCACAACGCCCTGCGCCATAGCACATCCTATGGTACCGCAGCCAGCGCGGGTGGTGTGTACTACAACCTTTATGATGCCCATGCCCCCTTCCAGATCGACGGCAATTTCGGCGTCTGCGCCGGCGTAGCCGAGATGCTGCTTCAGAGCCAGACTGACACCCTCCAACTCCTCCCTGCCCTTCCCCAGGTATGGCAGGACGGCCATGCCAAAGGCCTTTGTGCCGTCGGTGCCTTCGAGGTGGATCAGGAATGGACTGCCGGAAAGCTGCAGTCAGCCGTGATCCAGAGCAAGATGGGCATGCCCTGCAATGTATGCTACCCCGGCATAGCCGGCCATAAGCTTGCTGACCAGAACGGGGATGAAGTCAGATATACCATTGTCAACGATGACAATATCTCCTTCCCCACCCAGAAGGGCATGACCTACACCCTGGACATGAACCGGCAGACCACGGCGCTAAAGGACGTCAAGACCACACGGCGCCTGGGTTTTTCCGTCGCCCGAAGCGGTAACGACCTTACCGTGACGGGCGAAGACATCCAGCTCATCCAGGTCTACGACGCCAATGGCCGACTGCTTGCCGAGACCAGCCGCTCTACTTTCCGCACTTCCGATGCCGTCACCCTTGTCAGGGTTACCTACAAGAACGGCATGCAGGAAACCCGCAAGTTGCGTTGAGCACAAGTCACGAATACCAGGAGAACAGATTAACCAACCTTGGTCAATTATATAACTAACCCCGGTTGCTTGAATAAGCAACTGGGGTTAGTTGATTAAGCAACCTTGGTTGGTTAACTTACGCACAACGGAAATGCAATCAGTTTCTCATTACCCAGCGATCATTGTGGCGGAGCAGCGGACAGATGATCTGCTCGTGGGTGGAGTCCCCGAAGAGGACGTCCATATAGACAAGGTGGGTGGAATCAGACAGAAGCTCGTCACTCACAGCCTTGAAGCGCACGTAGCCACCACGCCGGCGCTGCTCCACCCTGACGTGCTGGGCCAGGAGATCAACACGCTGACTGAGGTAATCCTCCGGTAGGGAGTCACACCCATAGGTGCCGCGCACGAATTCCTCGTACTTCCCTTGCAGGAGCATGGCATAGTAGGCCTCAGCCTGCTGGGCGGGAGTAATGACCTTCTCCCGGCAGGCACCCAGGCCAAGGAGCGTGAGTGCCAGCAGGGAGAAGTGCAGTGTGAATATCCTGATACGAATGGTCATACCGCCCACTGCTTACTTCTGACGGATGAAGATGTTTATGGGACAACCGGAGAAGTTCCAGCGTTCACGGATCTTGTTCTCCAGGAAACGGCGGTAGGGTTCCTTGACATACTGAGGCAGGTTGGCATAGAACACGAAGGTGGGTATGCGTGTATCGGGCACCTGTGAACAGTACTTGATCTTGATATACTTACCCTTCATGCTTGGTGGCGGATAGGCCTCGATGAGGGGAAGCAGTTCCTCGTTGAGCTTGGTGGTGGAGACGCGGCGGCGACGGTTTTCATAAACATCCTTGGCCGTCTCCAGCACCTTGAAGATACGCTGCTTGGTGAGGGCGGAGCCGTAGATGATGGGAAAGTCGTCAAAGGGAGCCATGCGATTGCGGATGGCATACTCAAACTCGTCCATGACCTTCTGACTCTTGTCGGGCACGAGGTCCCACTTGTTGACCACTACGACGAGGCTCTTGTTGTTGCGTTGGATAAGCTGGAAGATGTTCAGGTCCTGTCCCTCGATACCACGGGTGGCATCGAGCATGAGGATGCACACGTCGCTGTTCTCGATACTGCGGATGGAACGCATGACGCTATAGAACTCCAGGTCCTCGCTGACCTTGTTCTTGCGGCGGATACCGGCCGTATCAACCAGGTAGAAGTCAAAGCCGAACTTGGTGTAGCGGGTGTAGATGCTGTCGCGTGTAGTGCCGGCAATGTCAGTCACAATGTTGCGCTCCTCGCCGATGAAGGCGTTGACGATGCTGGACTTGCCCACATTGGGACGACCGACGACGGCAAAGCGGGGAATGTTCTCATCGGGCAGCTCATCGCTGTTCTTGGGGAACTTCTCCAGGACAAGATCCAGGAGATCGCCCGTTCCGCTGCCGGTGGCAGCAGAGATGCAATGGGGATCACCAAGACCCAGGCTATAGAACTCAGCGGCCATATAGGTCTGGTTGTTGTCCGTCTTGTTGGCAACAAGGATGACAGGTTTCCTGGTACGGCGCAGGATGCCGGCAACGGCTTCATCGAGATCGGTGACACCGTTCTCAATGTCTACCAGGAAGAGGATGACATCAGCCTCCTCGGTGGCAAGGGTCACCTGCTTGCGGATCTCCTCTTCGAAGATATCATCACTGTTGACCACCCAGCCACCGGTGTCAACCACGGAGAACTCATGACCGGTCCACAGGCACTTGCCATACTGACGGTCACGGGTGGTACCGGCCTCGTCGCTGACGATGGCGTGGCGCGTCTGCGTGAGACGGTTGAAAAGGGTACTCTTGCCCACGTTGGGGCGTCCGACAATTGCTACTAAATTTGCCATTTTCTAATCTAAATTATATCCGTAGGCCTTGAGGGCACGGTCGCTGTTGCGCCAGTCCTTGTCAACCTTGACGAAGACCTCCAGATAGATACTCTTGCCGAAGAACTTCTCCAGACTCTTGCGGGCCTCGGTGGAGACGCGCTTGAGTGCTACGCCCTGATGGCCGATGATGATGCCCTTCTGGCTATCGCGTTCCACATAGATGACGGCGTTGATGTGGATGTTCTTCTCCGTTTCCTTGAACTGCTCCACCACGGCCTCCACGCTGTAGGGAATCTCCTTGTCATAGTAGAGCAGGATCTTCTCGCGCAGGATCTCCGTCACGAAGAACCGGGCGGGCTTGTCCGTCCACTGGTCCTTGTCAAAGTAGGCAGGACTCTCGGGCAGGAGTTGCTTGATGCGACTGAGCACATTGTCCACATTGAAGCGGTGAAGGGCACTGATGGGGAAGATCTCTGCATTGGGCAGGGCCTCCTTCCACACGGCCACCTTCTCCTCCAGGGCTTTCTGATTGCTCAGGTCGATCTTGTTGATGAGCACCAGGATGGGCACGGTCATACGCTGTACCTTGGAGAGGAACTCCTGGTTCTTGTCGGGTGTCTCCACCATGTCGGTGACATAGAGCAGCACATCGGCATCGGTCAGGGCACTTTCACTGAACTGCAGCATGGATTCCTGCAGTTTGTAGTTGGGTTTCAGGACACCGGGCGTATCGCTGAAGACAATCTGCATCTCGGGCGTGTTGAGGATACCCATGATGCGGTGCCGGGTGGTCTGCGCCTTGAAGGTGGCAATGCTGATGCGCTCCCCGACGAGAAGGTTCATCAGGGTACTCTTACCCACGTTGGGGTTGCCCACGATATTTACAAATCCTGCCTTATGCATATTATCTCAGTACACCGTTGGTCAGTTCAAGAGGCTTTACCTCCTCCACGCCACGCTTGGCATACCACTCCTCACGACTGATCTCGCCCTCCTTGTAGAACTCGGCGGGAGACTTGGCTGCCTCGGCAGCGCCATCATAGCCCCAGATCATGTAGCTGGCGCCCCAGGTGAAGCCGGCACCGAAGGCGGTGAAGAT
>JAZRVZ010000268.1:0-12503 GCA_045599425.1 Bacteroidaceae bacterium
GAGGTTGTGGCCCGGCGGCGGGGTGGGGGGGGGGGGGTGGGGAGGCGTGACGACAATCGTCTGTCCCTGCGTGTCCTGCAGGAGTCGCTGGGCGTGCATGCGGTTGGATTCCTCCTCGATGTGCCGGAAGTTCCCTGCCTGCTTGCGAAGGTCCTTCAGACAGTCCTCGTAGCTGTGCAGCACGATGTCATCCTCACGGATGCCGCCAGGTACCTGGCTACTGGGATAGACGGCCACGGTCTGAAGCATCTGGTTCTCTCCCAGGCAGGCCTTGCGGAAACTCTCCCTGGTGATGCATGCTTCACCGTATTCGTCATAGAAAAGCGATTCGTCGTAGGTGTCGATCATGTCCAGCATCCGTCTGGCCAGGTCCTGCGTGGGCAGTTCGCCCATGCCGTACATGATCATGTCAGCATCGCTGTCCATCAGGATGCTGGGGCGCAGACGCTCCTGCCAGTAGTCGTAGTGGGCCAGTCGGCGCAGCGAGGCCTCGATGCCGCCCAGGATGATGGGTACGTCGGGGTAGAGCTGGCGGAGAATGCGGGAATAGACAATGGTGGGATATTCGGGACGCATGTCGTGACGGCCGTCAGGACTGTAGGCGTCCTCGCTGCGCAGTCGCCGGGCAGCCGTGTATTTGTTGACCATGGAGTCCATGCAGCCCGGTGAGATGCCAAACCACAGGCGGGGACGGCCCAGTCGCCTGAAATCACGCAGGTCACCGTGCCAGTCGGGTTGCGGAACGATGGCCACGCGCAGACCCTCGGCCTCCAGCAGACGGCCGATGACTGCGGCGCCGAAGGAGGGGTGATCCACATAGGCATCACCGCTGAAGAGGATGACGTCGGCACGGTCCCAGCCGCGCAGGTCCATTTCCTTGCGGGTGGTGGGTAGGAAGTCTGTGAGGTTTGGCATTGCTGAGTGGTTGATTGTTAATGGTTGAATGTTTGTTAATGCGTCTCCTCATTCTTCTTCAGGAATTCAAGGAAGGCGCGCATCAGACTGCGGCGAACCTCAGGTTCACGGATCTGCTCGATGGGAAACCCGATGGCAAGGCTGGCATAGTCGGCCCCCTTGTAGGCTACTCCGGCCGACTGCCGGCTTGGGCCATCATAGACCAGGGTGGTGAAGGCACGGCTGTCGGGGGTGAGATTGCTCACGTAGGCCGTGGAGAGATGCTCGGTATTGGGGCGGAGCATGTAGGTACACTGGGTACCCATACCCTGGATGGTGAGCAGGTCGGACGGCACGGCCATCAGACTGTCGGCAGGCTGTAGCAGAGAGGTGCGTCCGGAGGCATGGTAGTGAAGCACCTTGTCGGTAAATTCCTGTTCGTCAGGAGCCTGCATGTCCGTACCGATATAGGCACCGCTGACCAGCAGGCTGCCGCCAGAGGCAGTGAAGTTACGCAGGATCTGACGGAGCTCAGGGCTGAAGGTCTTGTAGTCACGGGTGCTGTAACCGTCGCTGCGCTGTGCCCCAAGGATGAGGTCGAGCAGATGGAAGGCGCCAGCCTGGACATGTTCGGTTTCCAGGGCCTCACGCGAACAGCTGGAAATGTGGCAGTCCGTGGCCAGCAGGATGTCCTGGGCATGCAGTACGGGATAGTCGAAGGTGTTGCCCATGACGAGCATCCCCTCCAGTTCCGAACCGCTGTAGCCCATGCCCCTGGTACTCTCCTTGCCGATGCCGTCCCAGCCGAAGTACAGCTGGCGGCCGCAGAACTCCGTGCTGTTGAGGCAGGGCACGCCAGGGTCGCGCTGCATGTCAAAGCCGCAGGAGTCAGGTGAGTAGACAGGGTGTGGTGATGCCAGACGCTGGAAACCATTGGCAATCAGTATGGAACGGGCAGACGGAATGGGTGCCAGACGGGCACAGAGTGTCTCGCTGGGCATGCTGCGTCCGCCATTGTTCACGGCCTCCACGCGGAAGTGGTAGAGCAGGCTGTCCTGAGGCTCAAAGTCCCAGTGGGTGTCCTGAACCTGACGGCCGTTGTCCCAGCCGCTGTCATCCGTACGCATGTACACGATATAGGAAGAGGGTACGGCCGTGGCCTCCAGACTGTCGGCCGTGGGTTCCCAGGCCAGGCGGATGTGATGGTTGATGGGGTCGGCCACGGCAGAGAACCGGCGGACGGGCAGGGGGGCGACCACGGGATTGACGCTCAGCGCCTTGCCCTGATGCTGGAGGGTGGTGAAGCGCAGGATGCCCTTGTAGATGGAGCGCGCCAGGGTGAACTTGAAGTTGGGATCCAGGGCACGGCACATGTCAGCGAAGTTCTGGTGCGAGAACATTTCCAGGATGGCCGACGGGATCCGCGGAACGCGCGTCTCACCATAGTTCTTGTCATACATCTGCCTGCGTACCCAGCCTCCATAGCTGCGGTCCAGGTCCAGGCCAACCTGCTGGAGCAGGATGTCACAGAAGTCGCGGCTGGCCAGCCGGCTCTGTCCGGCGGGATAGCTGCCGTCATCCACATCCGTGGTGTAGATGGCCAGACTGCCGATGTACTCCTTCTCCTTGCGGAATCCGGCATCGCTGTGCAGGGCCAGGTTCAGTTCCAGGGGCACACACAGTCCGCTGTCGCCGGGCAGGTAGACGGAGCCCCGCGCCATGTAGTTGGTGGCAATGGGACGCGTGTTGATATCGTCGCCATAGTCGTAGGTGCCATCCTTCACGCCAAACTGCTCCCTGCGCAGTCCCATCCACTGGGCACTGTAGCGCGCAGCTTCAAGATGGCGTGGCAATCCGCTGCCTATCAGGTCGTTGGTATAGACGTATTGAAGTAACTGTGCAGTAGTGTCCGTGGACTGGAACAGACTGGGGTCATGCTCAATCAGTCCCGTGCCGGGAGGCACGATCTGTCCGTTGGGCTTGATGATGCTGCCCGGCAGGAAGGCAAAGCCTGTGCTGTCCTGCGGCTGGGGATAATCCACGATGCTGCGCTGAACGTCGGCACGGACGACATGGCTCATGCCGCCGCCCAGGCGAATGGCATCTGCGCCTACATAGCCCCTGTAGTCACTGACGTTGGTCAGGGTTACGCAGTTCTCGGCAGGACGGCCGGCCTGGAAGTCAAAGGTGCCCAGATAGACCCAGGTGCTGCCACCCATCTGCTGATTGACACGCACCACGGTGCGCACGCCGCCGTGGCGGATGACATACTGTGCATCAGGCACGGCATTGGGCAGGACGGGATAGGTGACATACACGGCATAGTTGCCGTCCGCCGGAACCTCCGGCGTCCAGGTCACGCTGCTGGTCTGTCGCTTGCTGGTCTGTACGGGTACGATGCGCGAGGTCCCGTCGCGGTGCGGATCATCAAAGTCAGTCAGTATCCGGTAGCGGTTGGTGAAGCCGGGCGTGTGCGTCTCCCAGGCAAACATGCCGCTGGTCTCGGCATAGCGGCCTCCCTGTTCGGGAAAGTCATTGTCCACCACCACCTCATGGCGCTGCCAGTCCCTCTCCCTGGGCGTGTAGACCACCGCACCGGCACGTTCCAGCATGGGATAGAGGAAGGGTACGGCAATGCTCTGCGTGAGGAGATCCACGGTGGTGCAGAAGAGCCGGGGACGCTGCCAGATCCACTTGTGCTCGCCGCTGGAGTAGACACGTCCGTGGCTGGCCCACAGTGAGAGGTGACGACCCTGCAGTCCGGCCTTGGGCGTGACAGGCAGGGACAGGTTCTGCACCCAGGGCAGGCCGCGGTACTCCACACTGCCCCAGTGGCGCCGCTCACCCATGACGTCGGTCCAGGCGGCGGTGACCAGCTCGCGTATGTCCTTGCCACCGGCATAGACGGTAAGCTGATAGGTGTTGTAGGGGGCAGGCAGACGCAGACGGATGCGGGACAGGATGTCATCCACCAGTGCCGGGGTGAAGGGCTGCATGGCAAAGACATCGTTGGCATAGACGTCCACGGTGCGCTGCGACTCGCTGGTCTGCACCTGCAGCAGACTGTATTTCTGGCTGTTGGTGAAGGCACTGTTCTGGTATTGCCTGAAGTACTCGCTGAGCTGGTTCTTCAGCCTCGTGTTGCTGACCTGTGCCTCCATACGAAAGGCAACTCCCGGCAGGAGGACTGCCAGGAGAATGCACAGGATGCGATATTTCAGTGTGTTATGTTTCATCTGTGTGGGTTGTAGGGGGAAAGGGTGGGGCGAGGCTACCCGGTGGTGAAGAGTTCGGGATACTTGCCCTTCACGTCCTTGAAGTAAGCCTTGATCTGGCGCATGTCCGCATCAAAGTCGCCCGTGGGAATGACGTACTTGTCACAGCGTATGACCTTCTTCTCATAGTCCAGCGCATAGAGCAGGATGGGCAGGTCAGCCTTGAGGGCAATGTAGTAGAAGCCCTTCTTCCACTCGCTCACGCGCTTGCGCGTACCCTCAGGCGTGATGCAGAGGTGGAAGTCGTCCATTTCCCGTGCCTTGCGCGCCAGCTGATCCGTCAGGCCCTCCTTCCTGCTCCGTTCGACGGGTATGCCGCCCAGGGCACGCATGAGGTAGCCCAGGGGCCAGAAGAACCAGAACTTCTTCATCATGAAGTTGCAGCTGAACCCCTCGGCCCTGCAGTGCAGGATGCCGATGATGAAGTCCCAGTTGCTGGTGTGAGGGGCCAGGGCAATGACGTACTTTCGGGGCAGTTCTACCGTGGATTCACAGCGGAAACCCATGACACGGTAGAGCAGCCATGACGAGAGACGCCCGCTCATGCCAGGCTCTCGATCTGTGAGATGATATTCTCGGTCCCGGCCAGGAGGTCGGTCTCAAGCTTGCGGAAGAACTTCCTGGCGGGCATGCCGGGCTGGATGTGGCTGATGCGGCACAGGATGTCATCCTGCATGTTCAGGATGTTCACCATCACGGCATCGGCATCCTCGCGGTTCACCTTGGCATAGTGAACGCATGCCACACACTCGGCGAACAGATCGCCACACAGGTTGTTGATTCTCTTCTTCAGCTTTCTCTTGTTAGCCATTGTCAGGGTAATTAGTATGTTTTGGGCATAATTGCACACCAAAGATAAGGAAAAGTGCACGAGAATCCAAATTATTGGGGATAAATCTTTGTAAAGACGGGCATATAATGGTATTTTTATAATTATATATTAGGTATAATGCAAATTTATGCCTATATTTGCATAGCCAATAGTGGGTACAGCTGTGACTGTGCCGCCATCCGGCCACAAGACAAGACACAGACGATTTATTCAATAATCCTTTAAAACAACATTACAGAAATGGAAAAGAGTGCATTGCAGATTGCAAGAGCCGCCTACCAGCCCAAGTTGCCCAAGGCACTTCAGGGTCCCGTAAAGGCTCAGGAGGGTGCTGCCACCCAGAGTGTAGGTAACCAGGAGGAGATCAAGGCCCTGTTCCCCAACACCTACGGCATGCCCGTGGTAGAGTTCGTTCCCGCAGAGAGCGAGAACAACGAGGCCATCAACGTGGGTATCATCCTCTCCGGTGGTCAGGCTCCCGGCGGTCACAACGTGATCAGCGGTCTGTTTGACGGCGTGAAGTCCCTGAACAAGGACAGCAAGCTCTATGGCTTCATCCTGGGCCCCGGCGGTCTGGTTGACCACAACTACATGGAGATCACCCCCGAGATCATGGACGAGTACCGCAACACCGGTGGCTTCGACATCATCGGTTCCGGCCGTACCAAGCTGGAGAAGGAGGCACAGTTCGAGAAGGGTATCGAGATCCTGCGCGAGCTGGGCATCAAGGCCCTGGTCATCATCGGTGGTGACGACTCCAACACCAACGCCTGCGTCCTGGCCGAGTACTATGCAGCCAAGCAGTACGGCGTACAGGTAATCGGTTGCCCCAAGACCATCGACGGCGACCTGAAGAACGAGCAGATCGAGACCACATTCGGTTTCGACACCGCCTGCAAGACCTACTCCGAGCTGATCGGTAACATCCAGCGCGACTGCAACTCAGCCCGCAAGTACTGGCACTTCATCAAGGTGATGGGCCGTTCAGCCTCACACATTGCCCTGGAGTGCGCCCTGCAGTGCCAGCCCAACATCTGCCTCGTCAGCGAGGAGGTTGAGGCCAAGGCCATGTCCCTGGACGACGTTGTGACCTACATCGCCGAGGCTGTTGCAGCCCGTGCCGCCGAGGGCAACAACTTCGGTACCGTGGTCATCCCCGAGGGTATCATCGAGTTCATCCCCGCCATCAAGAAGCTCATTGCCGAGCTGAACGAGGTACTGGTTGATCCCGCCACCGGCGAGATGCGCGAGTTCCCCTCAAAGGACGAGCAGGTCAAGTTCGTCAAGAGCCACATCGCAGCCGAGAACCTCGCCGTCCTGGAGTCCCTGCCCGCCGACGTGGAGCGTCAGCTCTGCCTGGACCGCGACCCCCACGGCAACGTACAGGTTTCCCTCATCGAGACCGAGAAGCTCCTGTCAGCCATGGTTGCTGCCAAGCTTGATGCCTGGAAGGCAGAGGGCAAGTACGTGGGCAAGTTCGGTACCCAGCACCACTTCTTCGGCTACGAGGGTCACTGCGCCGCTCCCTCCAACTACGATGCCGACTACTGCTACAGCCTGGGTTACAATGCCAGCCGCCTGATTGCCAACGGCAAGACCGGCTACATGTCAGTCATCAAGAACACCACGGCTCCCGCAGCCGAGTGGATCGCCGGTGGTGTGCCCATCACCATGATGATGAACATCGAGCGTCGTAACGGCCAGAACAAGCCCGTTATCCGCAAGGCCCTGGTTGAGCTGGACGGTGCTCCCTTCAAGTACTTCGCCGCACACCGCGAGCAGTGGGCCAAGGAGACTGCCTACGTATATCCCGGTCCCATCCAGTACTGGGGTCCCACCGAGGTTTGCGACCAGTGCACCAAGACCCTTGCCCTGGAGCAGGCCAAGTAATCATTAGCCATATCAACGTGCCTGGACTGGTTTCCCTGCCAGCCCAGGCACTTCATCTTGGGATATGCTTTCTGAGAATAAATAAAAAATAAATTTGCATCAGTAAGCAATCCTGACCGAACAGACAGTCAGCCTCCCCACATGTCCAGCAGACCACGCAGCAAGACCACGAAGCCGGCACGGCGCAAGCCTGCGAGCCGCAGGCCGAAGAGACGCAAGAAGCAGAACAGCCTCCTGCGCTTCCTCAGGCGACTGCCCTCCTGGCTGCTCTGGACGTCAGGCATCATCCTCGTTGCCCTCTATGCCTTCGTGCTCTACTACATCTTCGTGGGGCCCTTCAGCATGCGCTGGCGGGCACAGTTCGGCACCGTACCCACGCCTGTGGGCTATGAGGTCCGTGGCATTGACATCTCACACTATCAGCAGTCCGTGGACTGGGCCAGGCTCAAGGAGGCCGAGGTGGGGGGCTATCCCCTGCGCTTCGTCATCGTGAAGGCCACCGAGGGACTGACCATCAGGGACCGCAACTACCGCACCAACATAGGCAAGGCACGCCACATGAACATCATCACCGGCGCCTACCATTTCTTCATTCCCGGCAGCAATGCCGAGCGTCAGGCGGAGTATTATATAAATAATGTGTCCTTGCAGAAGGGAGACCTGCCCCCCATCCTGGATGTGGAGAAGACAGGCGGACTGAAGGACGAACAGCTGCAGCAGGCCGTGCTGACCTGGCTGAAGGCCGTGGAGAGGCACTATGGCGTCCGTCCCATCATCTACACCAGCCATGACTTCAAACTGAGCCACCTCAGTACGCCAGAGCTGGACAGCTACCCCCTGTGGGTGGCCCGGTACTACAAGGAAGAGCTGGGATATGAGGGCGACTGGCTGATGTGGCAGTACACAGACCTTGGGGAAGTGGACGGCATCCAGGGAAAGGTGGACTGCAACGTCTTCCACGGCAGCATGCATGAGCTGCTGCAGATGTGCATCAAATAGGTTGGTTGTCCGGTTTTTCGGTTGTCCGGTCGCTTCGCTTTTCGGTTATTTTGTATGATCAACCGTCAAACCGTCAGATTGAAAAGAGCTGAAAGCCCGGCCTGAAACCGTCAGATTGAGCAAGTTCTACACTTGCGAAAGCAGAATTACTTCTTGATCAGGATGTCACGCACGTCGTAGCTGTCCACGAAGCAGCTGCAGTCCACGACATGACTGATGCCACTGATGCGGCCTGTGGAACTGTACTGCCAAAGGCCGAAACGGCAGCCGCGCTCAGGCTGCGGAATCTCATCGGCATAGCGGGCAATCATATAGACATAGTCGTCAAAGTGTCCGGCCAGATACCGGTTGTAGAAATTCACGGAGGTATAGAGGATGGGCTTGACATGATAGTGCTTCTCTATGCCCTCCACGAAGGTACGGATATTCTGTATGAACTGGGGCAGCGGCAGCTTGCCGCGCAATTCAATGTCCACCATGGGCACCAGGTCCTGTCCGGACAGGCTGACCGTGCTGGTGAAGTGCTTCAGCTGTGCGGCTCCGTCGGCCGAAGGACTGAAGAAATGGTAGCATCCCACGGGTATGCCGGCCTTGTGGGCCTCCCGGATGTTATAGGCGTACGTGTCATCCACCAGGCTGGTGGACTCGGTGGCCTTGGCGTAGGCATAGAACACCTTGCCGCTGTTCTTCACCGCCTTCCAGTCTATCCGTCCCTGATAGTGGGACACATCAATGCCCGTGCGTGAGGTGGCATGATGCTCGATGACCAGGGCAATGGCATCCGGAATGACAATGGGAGAGACCTCGGCCAGGGCGGCCTGGGGACGGAGGATGGCAGGCCGTTCATCCGGTTCGGGCAGCAAGGGGCGCTGCTCCACCTTCTGCCCCTTCTTCTTGCCGTCGGCACTCACGGGTGTCACGGCAAGAAAAAGGGCCATAGCGGTTAAAAGGGTAGGGATGAACGTTCTCATTCTCATGCTCTTACGGCGGGAATCCGGGGGGAGTCCCACCATGTGTCTGTCTCTCTTGTTTTTATTTCATCTCAATCTGTTCCTTCATGTCAATCTCGTGACCGTCCTGATCATAGAAGGCATACTGCAGGAAGGCCAGCTTCTGGCTGGGTATGACCTTGACACCCAGTCCGTAGCGCATCTGCCACTGGCGTTTCAGTGAGAAGATGCCCTGGTTGATGTAGGCTGCCACGTAGGGATGTACGTGCAGGGTGAAACGCTTGATGCCATGATGGTTCACCAGCTTGTCAATGCGGTCCTCCAGCATGTCCGTGAACAGCAGGCTGCTCTTGATCGTCCCCTGTCCGTGACAGGTGGGGCAGGTCTCCTCCACCTCAACGTCCATCACGGGACGCACACGCTGGCGGGTGATCTGCATCAGTCCGAACTTGCTCAGGGGCAGGATGTTGTGCTTGGCACGGTCATGCTTCATGTTCTCGCACATGCGCTCGTAGAGCGTCTGGCGATCCTCGGGCAGGTTCATGTCGATGAAGTCCACCACGATGATCCCGCCCCTGCCCCGCAGGCGCAGCTGGCGAGCCAGCTCGTCGGCGGCCCCCAGGTTCACGTCCAGTGCATTCGCCTCCTGTCCGTCCTTGCTCTTGGCACGGTTGCCGCTGTTCACGTCCACCACATGCAGGGCCTCGGTATGCTCGATGATGAGGTAGGCGCCATGCTTGTAGGAAACGGCACGTCCGAAGGAGGACTTGATCTGGCGGGTGATGTCAAAGTTGTCGAAGATCGGCAGCTTGCCCCGGTACTGCTTCACGATGTCCGCGCGCTCGGGTGCAATAAGCTTGACGTAGTCGCTGACTTCGCTGAAGACCTCGGGGTCATTGACATAGATGTTCTCGTAGCTGGGGTTGAACAGGTCGCGCAGCATACCCACGGTACGGCTGGTCTCCTCATACACCAGGGTGGGCAGCTCCTTGGCCTGCATCACCTTGTGCATGGCATCCTCCCATTTTCCCACGAGCAGTTTCAGTTCCGCATCAAGCTCGGCCACCCGTCTCCCCTCGGCAACGGTACGCACGATCACGGTAAAGCCCTTGGGCTTGATGCTCTGTATGATCTGCTTCAGGCGGGCACGTTCCTCGCCCGACTTGATCTTCGATGACACATTCACCTTGTCGCCGAAAGGCATCAGCACCAGATAGCGTCCCGGGAAGGAGAGTTCGCAGGTCAGCCTGGGTCCCTTTGTGCTGATGGGCTCCTTGACAATCTGTACCAGCACCTCCTGTCCGCACTGCAGGGTGGTCTGTATGCTGCCATCCTTGGGCAGGTCGGGCTGGTTTCCCACCTTGGCGATGGGGTAGAGGTTCTTACGGTCGTTCAGCACACGCTTCAGGTACTTCTCCATCGTGTTGTACTGAAGACCCAGATCGAGATAATGCAGGAAGGCATCGCGTTCGTGTCCCACGTTCACAAAGCAGGCATTGAGTCCCGGCATCAGCTTTCTCACCTTGGCCAGGTACACGTTGCCCACGCTGAAGGAGGCACTCTGTCCCTCCTCCTGGTACTCCACCAGCCTCTTATCCTCGGTAAGGGCGATGGCGATCTTCTTGGGTTGTACGTCTACAAATACTTCGCTTGTCATATTCTCTTCATGATAAAACTTAAGGAACAAACCCGCCTCATGAGAGTCACATTACTGTGGTGCTCGCGTGTGTGTTTGTTCCTTAGTGTAGGCTCACTGAGCTGATTTCTGTCTCAGGCACAGGCTTACTTGCTCTTATGTCTGTTCTTTCTCAGTCTCTTCTTACGCTTGTGAGTAGCCATCTTGTGCCTCTTATGCTTCTTTCCGTTTGGCATAATTGTGTTGTTTTATAGGTTAATAATAAATTTATTTCCATCCTTCATCCTTGCCTTCGCAAAGGTGAAAGTGCGCTCTTCCCGGAAGCCGGACCGAAGCCCATGCCACCTAATGGCACACTTTCAAACGACAAAATTACAATAAATATATGAAAAAGGGAAATATATCCGCTCTTTTTTTGAAAAAAAGGGGATAGAGAGGGACTTTAATGCATAATTTTTGTATTTTTGCCCCCGTTATGGATGGCACATTTGCACAAATCATCGAAAAATGGTACCTGGCCAACCGCCGCCAGCTGCCCTGGCGCGAGACCCGCGAGCCCTACCGTATATGGGTCTCCGAGGTCATCCTGCAGCAGACGCGCGTGGCCCAGGGCCTGGATTACTACAACCGTTTCCTGCAGCGCTTTCCCACCGTCCAGTCCCTGGCCCAGGCACCCCTGGACGACGTGCTGCGCCTGTGGCAGGGCCTGGGCTACTACAGCCGCGCCAGGAACATGCACCTGGCCGCCCGCCAGGTATGCCAGGCAGGCCCCTCCTTCCCCGACACCTACCAGGGCATCCGCAGCCTCTCCGGCATAGGCGACTATACCGCCTCCGCCATCATGAGCCTGGCCTACGACCAGCCCTACGCCGTGGTGGACGGCAACGTCTACCGCGTCCTCTCCCGCACCCAGGGCATCGACACACCCATCGATTCCACCCAGGGCAGGAAACTCTTTGCCGCAATGGCCCAGGAGCTTCTGGACAAGGAACATCCCGCCCTCTACAACCAGGCCATCATGGACTTCGGCGCCATGCAGTGCACGCCCCGCGGCTGCGACTGCCAGGCCTGCCCCCTCCTGCACCACTGCGTGGCCTTCCGGGAGAAGCGCGCCGACGAGCTGCCCGTCAAGTCGCACCGCACACACGTGCGCCAGCGACACCTTATTTATATAATGGTATGCGACGCAGACCACCTCCTCCTGCGCCGCCGCGGCAAGGGCGACATCTGGGAGGGACTCTACGACATGCCCCTGATTGAAAGCCCCGGCCCCAGGGATGCCGGCAGCATCATGGAAGAGCCGTGGGTCAGGACCCTCCTCGCCTGCGGTGCCCGGCTCACCCTCCGAGCCTCAGGCCTGCGCCACCAGCTGACCCACCAGACCCTCCTCACCGACTTCTACGAACTCCTCCTGCCCGGCAGCCTCCCCCGGTGGATGACCCACCATGCCGCCGAGGCCGGACTCACCGACTACCAGTGCATACCCCGTTCCCGGCTCGACCACTACGGCATGTCCCGGCTCATGCTCCAGCTCCTCTCACACTGAGGCCCCGTCACGGATATTTCACCCCTTTCCGCCATTCAGGTACACGAAAATTTGGTAGTCACGCAAAAATCACGTAACTTTGCCATCGTATAGGCACTTACTGCCCATCCGGGCAGCAACGCAGCCCCCTGCAGACAACAACAGAATCAGAACCCCAAACAACAAGACCAACACAACACCATGTCATTGAACAAAGTCATGCTCATCGGCAACGTAGGCCAGGATCCCGAGGTAAGATACGTCGACCAGGGAGTGGCCGTTGCCCAGATCCGCCTGGCCACCAGCGAAAGGGGCTATACCCTGGCCAATGGAACCCAGGTACCCGAACGCACCGAGTGGCACACCGTACTCCTCTGGCGCAACCTGGCGGAGACCGTGGAGAAATACGTACACAAGGGCGACAAGCTCTACATCGAGGGCAAGCTGCGCTACCGCACCTACGACGACCGCAACGGCGTACGCCGCACCCTGGTCGAGGTAT
>JAZRVZ010000269.1:0-2752 GCA_045599425.1 Bacteroidaceae bacterium
GTACCTGGCCCGTCAGCGTTTCGAGCGCGGCGAGGACGTCAGGGCCGAGGTACGTCCGGCCGACGAATACGTGATGTCCTCCCCCGCCGAGGACAAGCGTCACAGCAGCAAGGACGACGGTGTGATGGTCATCGACAAGGACCTCAAGGGCCTGGACTTCACCCTGGCCCGTTGCTGCCAGCCCATCTACGGCGACCATGTCTTCGGATTCGTCACGCCCACGGGCGGCATCAAGATCCACCGCAACGACTGTCCCAATGCCCCACAGCTGCGCGAGCGCTTCGGCTACCGCATCGTCAAGGCACGCTGGGCCGGCAAGGGCGGCAGTCAGTATGCCATCACCCTGCACATCATCGGCAACGACGACCTGGGCATTGTGAACAACATCACCAGCATCATCTCCAAGGAAGAGAAGATGCTCATGCGTTCCATCAGCATCGACAGCCACGACGGACTCTTCAGCGGTCACCTCACCGTCATGCTGGACGACACCTCCCGCCTGCAGCAGCTCATCAGGAAACTCAAGACGGTGAAGGGCGTGAAGAACGTGGAGCGAAGCCGGTAGCTCATAACCATGCCGTTCATATTCAGGTGAAACCAACTCATCGCCCCGCCACCATGCCGTTCATATTCAGGTGAAACCAACTCATCGCCCCCCCCACCATGCCGTTCATATTCAGGTGAATACTATTCACCGCCAACACATACACAAACATACAGCAATGAAGAAGATACTAACCCTCGCAGCCG
Organism: Bacteroidaceae bacterium; assembly: GCA_045599425.1. Lineage (GTDB taxonomy): Bacteria > Bacteroidota > Bacteroidia > Bacteroidales > Bacteroidaceae > Physcousia. The sequence goes on from JAZRVZ010000269.1 coordinate 751, forward strand.
TCATGGCTGCCCTTACCGGCCTCAGGGCCGAAAGCATTCCGGTCAGGAAGATCAAAGTCTCCAACCCCTACTCCACCATCGCTGCCATCCTCACCGACACAACCGACGTTCACGGCAAGAAGTTCGACGGAGATGCCAGCCTGCGCGACGGCATCTCTCCCCGACTGCTCTCCGGCAGCCAGCAGACCCTCTCATCCGACAGCATCTTCGTCCTCTCCGGCCAGGAGAAGAAGAGCGTGCTCTACCTTGCCGGCTTTACCTTCGAGAACAGCCGCTATGCCAAGTGCCAGGTAAAGGCCGGCGGCAGACAGGACCATACCATCTACATCGACGGCAAGCAGGGCGGCGAGCAGAGTCTCATGCCCGGCCGTCACGAGGTGGTGGTCAAGGTGATATGCCGCCCCGGCGAAAGCGACTCCCTCTCCCTGTCCCTGGACACCAGGCAGAGCGACCATGTCACCGTCAATCCCGAAGGCAAGCGCCTCTATACCTTATATGATTATATGAACGGCGAGAAGGCCAGTACCAACAGCCTCAGTGCCGACGGACGCTTCCTGCTGCTCAACGCCTATACCACCCGCAATGACGGCAAGGCCGACTGGCGCAAGGAGATCATCGACCTCAAGACCGGCGCCCACCTCAATGCCGACGGATTCAAGCAATGGTGCAGCGAGGGCAGTCAGTTCATTGCCACGACCCGTGGCATCGAGCAGGAAGTCATCTACAAGCGCGTCAATCCCCTTACCGGCGAGCGCACGACCTTCTTCACCGACTACACCTCGTCCTCAGGCACCATCCTGCCCGGCGAGCGCGAGATGCTCGTCAGCAAGGTGACCGAGGGGCCTCGCGAGGACCGCGACGTCCACCAGATCCTGGAACCCGACGACCGCCAGCCCGGCTGGCGCAACCGTCGCAACGTACAGCTGATGGACCTGCAGACCGGACAGCTGACCACCCTGACCAACGGTCAGAAGAACGCATACGCCGACGTCAGCCGCGACGGTCGCAAGGTACTCCTCACCATCAGCGAGAACGACATGACCCAGCGACCCTTCACCTTCATGAGCGTCCTGCTCTACGACCGCGAAACGGAAAAGGTGGACACCATCGTACGCCGTGACGGCTTCCTCTCCAGCGCCTCCCTCTCACCCGACGGCCGCCACATCGTCCTACAGGCATCGCCCGAGGCATTCAACGGCCTGGGCAAGAACGACCCCACCGGCAAGGTGCCCAGCATGATCCAGCAGGAACTCTTCCTCTATACCATCGCCACCGGACAGCTGGAGAGCATCACCTACGACTTCAACCCCAACATCAGCAAGTGGGAGTGGAGCGAGGCAGATGGCAACATCTATGCCCTCTGCGAGAACCGTGACCGTCAGGATATCTTCCGCATCAACCCCTTCACGAAGAAGACCCAGCAGCTCCGGCTCAGCGAGTGCTACGTCAAGAGTTTCTCGCTGGCACGCGGCAAGGCCATGCTGAGCTACACCGGCCAGAGCGACTCCAACGCCGACCGCATCTACACCGTAGACCTGAAGACGGGCAAGGAGACCCTGGTACGCGACTGGAACGAGGAGCGCATGGGCGACATCCTTCTCGGTCCCTGCCAGGACTGGAACTTCCTCTCCTCGCGCGGCGATACCATCTGCGGACGCTACTACCTGCCTCCCCACTTCGACGAGACCCGCCAGTATCCCATGCTCGTCTACTACTATGGCGGCTGCTCGCCTACGGGCCGCTATCTGGAAAGCTACTACAACTTCCACGGCTGGGCTGCCATGGGCTACGTCGTCTATGTCATCCAGCCCAGCGGCTGCACCGGCTTCGGCCAGGAGTTTGCCGCCCGCCACGTCAACACCTATGGCGAGGGAACGGCAGAGGATATTATTGAAGGCACGAAGAAGTTCTGCCAGGAACATCCCTACGTCAATCCTAAGAAGATCGGATGCCTCGGTGCCAGCTATGGCGGATTCATAACCCAGTACCTGATGACCGTCAC
>JAZRVZ010000270.1:0-5486 GCA_045599425.1 Bacteroidaceae bacterium
CACCACCAAGCTCTGCTCCCTGAACGAGGGCGACTACATCACCGACGTTGTAGCCCCCCTGGGTAAGGCAACCCACATTGCCAACTTCGGTACCGTGATCTGTGCTGGAGGTGGTGTAGGCGTGGCACCCATGCTGCCCATCATCCAGGCACTCAAGGTCGCAGGCAACAGGGTGATTAGCGTACTGGCCGGTCGCAGCAAGGACCTGATTATCCTGGAGGATGAGGTTCGCAAGAGTTCGGACGAGGTCATCATCATGACCGACGACGGCTCATACGGCAAGCAGGGCGTGGTAACCGTAGGTATGGAAGAAGTCATTCAGCGTGAGAAAGTGGACAAGGTCTTCGCTATCGGTCCTGCCATCATGATGAAGTTCTGCTGCCTGCTGACCAAGAAATATGAAATTCCCACCGACGTATCCCTGAACACCATCATGGTCGACGGTACCGGTATGTGTGGCGCATGCCGTATCAGCGTGGGTGGCAAGACAAAGTTTGTCTGCGTGGACGGCCCTGAGTTCGACGGTCATCAGGTGGACTTCAACGAGATGCTGCAGCGCGGCGGTGCCTTCAAGCCCGAGGAAGCAGAATCCATGGCCGCCTATCAGGCAGCAATGGAAGGCAAGAGTGAGGCATGCGCATGCAATTGTGCCCCTGCCCAGTCAACCGACGCCCCCTCAGCCGAAGGCATGGATACCACCACTCCCCTGGAAGAGCTTCTCGACCGCAAGGCCGAGTGGCGTGATGCCCTGCGCAAGAGCATGAAGGCCAAGGAGCGCACTCAGATCGAGCGCGTTAAGATGCCCGAACTGGATCCCGTCTATCGTGCCACCACCCGCGTGGAGGAGGTGAACATGGGTCTTACCAAGGAGCAGGCCATGACCGAGGCCAAGCGCTGCCTTGACTGCGCCAACCCCACCTGCATGCAGGGTTGCCCCGTCAGCATCAACATCCCCTCATTCATCAAGAATATCGAGCGTGGCGAGTTCCTCAATGCCGCACGCGTACTGAAGAGCACTTCTGCACTGCCTGCCGTTTGCGGTCGTGTTTGTCCCCAGGAGAAGCAGTGCGAGAGTCAGTGCATGCACCTGAAGATGAACGAACCCGCCGTAGCCATCGGTTATCTGGAGCGCTTTGCTGCCGACTATGAGCGTGAGAGCGGCAAGATGGCTCTGCCCGAGGTTGCAGAGACGAACGGCAAGAAGATTGCCGTGGTTGGTTCAGGTCCTTCCGGCCTTTCATTTGCCGGCGACATGGCCAAGCTGGGTTATGACGTGACCGTATTCGAGGCACTGCACGAGATCGGTGGCGTACTGAAGTACGGTATTCCCGAGTTCCGTCTGCCCAACAAGATCGTGGACGTTGAAATCCAGAACCTGGAGAAGATCGGTGTCAAGTTCGTCAAGGATTGCATCATCGGCAAGACCGTGACCGTCAAGGAACTGGAGGATGAAGGCTTCCAGGGTATCTTCGTCGGTTCAGGTGCCGGTCTTCCCAACTTCATGGGCATTCCCGGTGAGAACAGCAACGGCATCATGTCCAGCAACGAATACCTCACCCGCGTCAACCTGATGGATGCCTCCAATGCTGAGTTCGACACCCCCATCCGCCGGGGCAAGAGCGTGATGGTTGTAGGTGGTGGCAACACCGCCATGGACAGCTGTCGTACGGCCAAGCGTCTGGGTGCTGAGCGTGTGTTCATTGCCTATCGTCGCAGCGAGCAGGAGATGCCCGCACGTCTGGAGGAGGTGAAGCATGCCAAGGAAGAGGGCATCGAGTTCCTCACCCTGCACAACCCCATCGAATACCATGCTGACGAGAAGGGCAACGTATGCGAGGTTGTATTGCAGAAGATGGAGCTTGGCGAACCTGATGCCAGCGGACGTCGTTCACCCCAGCCCATCCCCGGTGCCCTTGAAACCATCGCCATCGACCAGGCCATCGTGGCCGTAGGTGTATCACCCAACCCCATTGTTCCCACCTCAATCGAGGGTCTTGAACTGGGTCGCAAGAACACCATCGTGGTCAATGAGGGCATGCAGACGAACATCCCCACCATCTTCGCCGGTGGCGACATCGTACGTGGTGGTGCAACCGTGATCCTCGCCATGGGCGACGGTCGACGTGCCGCTGCAGCCATGCACGAGTACCTGACAAAGTAAGCAATAATCCCCATGCGCTTCTCCCTTCGGGGAGAGGCCAAATATTACTCTTTGAATGAAGAAGAATGTTGTTTCACTCATACTTCTGTTTCTGGCAGCCGCAACACCTGCGGTTGCCCAGAAGCGGAAAAAGCCCCAGCAAGCCACACCGATACCCACCATTACGCTGGCGGAAGCCATCAGTCAGTATCGGTTCGACGAAGCTGAGGAACTGCTCCTGGACGAGATTGAAAACCTGAAGAGCAAAGGGCTCAGCACCAACGAGGCAGAAAACAAACTGCACGCCGTGGAGAAGGCCCAGAGCCGCCTGAATGCGACCGAGCAGGTAGTCTTCATTGACAGCCTTGTGGTTCCCAAGGCAGATCTTTTCAAGCATCTCCGCATGAGCGATGAAGTGGGCAGCGTATCTTCCTATTCATCCTATTTCAGCACTCCCGAAGCCGAAGACCTGTCCGTTTTCCTCTCACAGATGAAGGACAAGATCTACTATTCCGAAAAGGACAGGAACGGCCACATCCGTCTCTTCAGCAAGGACCTGGAAGGCGGACAGTGGAGTGAACCAACCCCTCTGGCCGGGCTTGAAGAACTGGACGACATTCACCAAAACTATCCTTTCGTCCTATCCGACGGCATTACACTCTACTATGCGGCACAAGGCAGCGAGAGCATCGGCGGTTATGATATTTTCATGACACGCTATGACACGGACGACCACACTTTCCTCATGCCCGAGAACATCGGAATGCCCTTCAACTCCCCGGCCAACGATTACCTTTACATGGTAGACGACTTTCTCAACCTGGGATGGTTCGTCACCGATCGCTACCAGTCGGCCGACAAGGTTTGCATCTACACATTCATACCCAACCAGACACGACGTGTGTACAATACCGCAAACCTCTCCACTGCCCGACTGCGTTCCCTGGCCCGTATTGGCAGTATACGCGACACCTGGCAGAACAACAAGGATGAGGTTAATGAGGCACTTGAACGTGTGACCATGCTCAACCAGCAAAACCAAAGCCAGTCGCCGGACAGTGACCTGCAGTTCGTCATCGCCGACGGAGTCATCTATCACAGCCTCACCGACTTCCAGAACCCCGATGCACGTAAATCCTACGAGTTTCTGAAGGAAGGAAACCGTCAGCGCGAGGAACTGGAGCATAGCCTTGAGGAATCACGCTTGCAATATGCCAATGCCAATGAGTCAGACAAAGCCTCGCTCAAGGGAAAGATCCTGCAGGGTGAACAGCAGCTCCGAAAGCTCATACAGGACCTTCATCATCAGGAAAAAGAGATCCGAAGACTTGAAACTCAAAAGAAATAACACGGAACCATGAACAGCACATTTCCTCCCAGTGAACTGATTATCAATGAAGATGGCAGTTGCTTTCATCTGCATGTCAAACCCGCTCAGCTGGCCGATCGGGTCATTCTTGTGGGTGATCCCGGTCGCGTAAGCCTTGTTGCCAGCCACTTTGATAGTCAGGAGTGCGAGATAGCCAGTCGTGAGTTCCATACCATTACGGGACAATACCAGGGAAAGCGAATCACAGTTCTCTCCACAGGCATCGGTTGCGACAACATCGACATCGTGGTCAACGAACTGGATGCCCTGGCCAATATTGATTTTGATACACGCCAGGAAAGGGAACAACACCGCACCTTGACCCTGGTGCGCATCGGAACCTGCGGAGGATTGCAACCGGAAACTCCCATTGGCACATTCGTGGCCAGTGTCAGGAGCATCGGCTTCGATGGTCTTCTGAACTACTACGCCGGACGCAATGACGTCTGTGACCTTGATCTCGAGAAGGCCTTCCGTGATCACATGAACTGGTCGCCCCTCAAGGGAGCGCCCTATGTGTCCGTGGCTGATCCGGAACTCCTGGAACGCATAGCCGCAAATGACATGGTAAGGGGTATCACCGTTGCCTGTGGCGGATTCTACGGCCCACAGGGCAGACAACTGCGACTTAGAATCCAGGATCCCCATCAGAATGAGAAGATCACCAACTTCCGTTATCAGGATCTCAGAATATGCAATTTTGAGATGGAGTCCTCCGCACTTGCCGGACTTTCCTCCCTGCTCGGACATAAGGCCATGACCTGCTGCATGGTCATTGCAAACCGCTACGCTGAGGAAATGAATACCAGTTACAAGAACCAGATAGACGATCTCATCCGCCTGGTACTTGACCGCATCTGACCCCATGAACTCCCCGCATAACACAACCATTTGTGCCCCCGCAACGGCCATTGGCGGAGCAATTGGCATCATACGTGTATCAGGTCCTGAAGCCATCAGTATCGTCGGACGAACGTTCAGCAAGGACATTTCTCAGGCAAAGGGCTACTCCATGCACTACGGGAGCATATCCGGAATCGACGATGTGATTGTAAGTATTTGCCGCAAACCACACAGCTACACTGGCGAAGATACGGTTGAGGTGTCACATCATGGTTCCCCATACATACAGGAGCAGATTCTGCAGCTCCTCCTCACAAACGGCTGCCAGATGGCACAACCCGGCGAATTTACCCAGCGTGCATTCCTGAATGGAAAAATGGATCTGTGCCAGGCAGAAGCCGTGGCCGATCTCATTGCCAGCCATTCGGCCTCCAGCCACCGCATTGCCATGCAGCAGATGCGTGGCGGCATCTCGCAGCGATTGGCCGAGCTATCCCGGCAGTTACTGCAACTCACCTCCCTGCTGGAACTTGAGCTTGATTTTTCAGAAGAAGATGTTGAATTTGCCGACCGATTGAAACTAATACAGATAGCAGAATCCGTTGAACAGGAACTTCAACGCCTCACAGACAGCTTTGCCATGGGCAATGTCCTCAAGAACGGCATACCCGTGGCCATCATCGGAGCGCCCAATGTAGGCAAATCCACCCTGCTTAACCAACTCCTTCAGGAGGACAAGGCCATTGTTTCAGACATACAGGGTACCACGCGCGATCTCATCGAGGACACCATTCACATACAGGGTCAGACCTTCCGTTTCATTGATACGGCCGGCCTTCGTGAAACCCAGGACAAGATAGAGCAGCTGGGCATTGCACGTTCACGAGCTGCAGCCGAAAAGGCCCACATCATCATCATGCTCACCGAACCTGGCATTCCTTTCCCCGACATCCCTGTACGCAACGATCAGCATATCATTCGCATTGTAAACAAAACGGATGAATTTCAGGCCCTCACCGGCCGTGGCATAGATTCCCTCATCAGCCAGATTCGGGAGGCCTGTCCCCACCCCAATGAGGAGGACATCATCATCACAAACCAGCGACACCAGCAGGCACTCACCCAATCCCTTTC
>JAZRVZ010000271.1:0-3489 GCA_045599425.1 Bacteroidaceae bacterium
GATACAAGAAGCTGGACTCCATACGTTACATATTTAATTTGTGGTTATCTTAAATGTATAACGGAGTTTGGCTTCTTTCCTTGTACTATATTGACAACAGGTCACCTATCCGACCAACGGGAAAAGCGGAAGAACCAAAAAGGAGGTCTCTTTGATTAGAAACGACGCAAAAGCAGTGATCTTTGACACTTTGGTGAAACGTGAACGCGAGAAGGCAATCGGATGGCTCAGGACCAAGTACGACCGATTCCCTCTGGCAGAGTGCGAGGACATCTTCCAGGAAGCATCCCTGGAGTTCTGGAAGAAGCTGGTCTCGATGAAGGACTGGACGGGCGAGTCGGTGACGGGATTGCTTTACCGCATCTGCCGCAACCTGGCAACCCACCACCTTCAGAAACTCCCCTTCGAGGAGGAGTGGGATGATGCCTACTACCCCGAGGAGCGGGCAGTGGAGACGGACTTCGGGTACGTCAGTCCCGATGTCTATCGCATGATGCAGAAGGAACGGCTCTATCAGGAGATAGACAAACTGCAGCCTTCGGATCGCGACCTGATACTGATGCACCTTCGCCGGATGAAGATGAAGGACATCTGCCAGGAACTCGGGTACAGGAGTAGCCAGGTGGTGAAGAACAAGAAATGCTTGATTGTGACAAGACTACGTAAGGAAATCGGCGGACAGGTAGACACCTGCCCGCTTTTTTTTGCTACATCTATATAACCTGCCTGTCCTCCTCCAGATAGGCATTGAAGCCTCGGACGCGGGTGTTGGAGGCGGTGATGTGGACCTCCTGGATTTGCTGCTTGCTGTCCTCTTCCGGGGCATGGATGGAGCGGCGGCCCTGGATGGCTCGGTCCTCGAGCATCTCCTGGGTGATGTCCTTATGGTGGATGGCTGCTTCGAGTGCAGCCTCATTGACCATGGTCTCCAGGTCGCTGGCGTTCATGCCTTCGCTGAGTTCAACGAGGCGAGGGTAGTCGATGCCTTTCTCCAGGGGACGGTCGGCGAGATGGGGGCGGAGCATGGCAAGGCGTGCTTCTTCGTCGGGCAGGCCCAGGAAGTAGTGCTTGTCCAGACGGCCGGTGCGCAAGAGGGCAGGGTCGATGAGGTAGGGGGCATTGGTGGTGCCGATGACGAAGACGCCATCACGGCCGCAGTTGTTGACCTCGGAGAGGAAGACGCTGGTGGACTCGTTGTAGTCGGCAAAGGCAATGTCGGCAGACCCTGAACGGGCAGGGACGAGGGCCTCTATCTCGTCGATGCAGAGGACGAAGGGGTGCGATTCGCGCGCCTCCTTGAAGAAGTCCTTGATCTGACCGGCCGTCTCGTGCATGTACTTGCAGCTGAGGTCGGCTGCATGGACGAGTTTGAAGAACATGCCGGTCTCCTCGGCAAACTTCTCCGCAAAGAATGTCTTTCCGCATCCTGGAGGGCCATAGAGCAGGATGCCGTTGAGGGGGTGGATGCGATACCTCTTCATCTCCTCGCGATGGGTGAGGGGATAGATGACCTCGCGCTGGAGGCGTGCCTTGAGGTCGAGCATACCGGCCACACCATTGAAGCCGTAACGGGGCAGTCCTTCCTCGAATTCTGCCTTCTCCTCCTCGCTCATCATCTCATGCTCGTAGGCATACTTGGCAGGGAACATCTTTGTGGTCACGGGGTCGAAAATGTAGTTGTTTCTCATTGGGCTTGAAAAAAGTTGGGTAAGAAAACATTTATTGCCATGCGGCATAGACTAATACCAGAAAGTGTGGCAGGGGTTATGGTATGAAATGAAAAGGCTCCACCATCAGGGTGGGGATTTGAACTAATAAACAGCATGAGGATCAACTCTTCGAATAGTAAACACTTTGAGTTTTCCAATGTTCTCCAGGTAGTCAAAGACGGTCTCACATAAGGTGATGCCATTGATCTTAATGACTCCTGGCTTGTAATCTAAAGGAATTTCATATTCAAAACAATTAGCATCATAGTAATCTTCAGCTTTATGGAAAATCACATAGCTGCCATTGAAGTAGATGGATGCCTTGGTATTGTAGCTCTTCCAGGCCATTCTAACTTTCTTACCTGGATGCTTATACGCTTCTGCTTTGGCTTTGAGTACTTGTTCATCCTCTGGAAGCGATGGCATGAGGATGGGATAACGCATGTTGAACTGCTTCTGAAAGCATGACAACGCAGTATTGGGCTCGATAATCCACCCGAACAACCAGAAGTTCGTGTGTGTTTGCATGGCGCTGAAGATCTCATACCGGGTCAGATCCTCGCCATTATTGATCTTCTCCGTACACTTGAACTGCAAGCTGCACAGGTAGTAGATCTGGTTGATTGCCAGTAGTGTAATAACTCCAAGGATGCCAAGGATAATCTTTGTTTTTCTTTTCATTCGAAAGCAATGTTTTGATAAGGAATATGATCTATCTCCAGTCTCGTAACTCTTCTCTTCCCTCTGTGAGGCGGCGGAGAGGGTTACTTCTTCTCCACCTTGCGGAGGTAGATGTACTTGGGATAGTGTCCCAGGACGCAGAGGGTGACGGGGCAGATCCAGATGTCGCGGGTGAAGCCAGGGAGGCCGTGCACGTCATAGAAGCTGCCACCCGTGAGTGTCGAAGCCTTCTGCTCGCATTCGAAGAAACCATGGTGCACCTCCTTCTTCTTGCGTGGAAGCACATCCATGGTCACACGGTTGTTGTCCCCTTCCTCGCAGAGGTAGTTGAGCAGCTTGTCGCTGCCAGCCACCATGGCGAGGTTGTAGCGGTCGCCCGGCCATGGCATGTCGATGTACCAGAGATTATCCTCGGGCACGAAGACGAAGGAGAGGCGGTAGACCTTCTTCCTGATTCCCAGGATACCCATGGCAAAAACGGGTGCAACCTTCATGGCATTCCAAACACTTGTCAGTTTCTTCATCATAAGCATAAAAGATAATATGGTTTATTGTTAATCGTTTATGGATTTTGCTTTTCAGCGTAACTCCACTACATAATACCAAAAGAGGGGGAAAGGTAACATGCGGAATATAACATGTAGAAAACCAGGGTGTTTGTACCTGTTGTTTTATTAGAATGACGCTCTTGATTCTCAAAAAAAAGTTTGATTTTGTAGTTTCACAGTTTCACACTCTTCGTGTCCTCGTTCACTCTCTCCCCTAATCTATGAATAGGTACGTTTGGTATATTTTTTCTATTGCAAACAAGTGAAGCTGGATATCAATACTGGTGAGGTTGGATTGGAATACACGTGTGTGAGGTTCAAACACACACGTGTGTTTTCGACAAGACTCGATATGGGGAGGCATTTCATTGCCAGTTTTGTGTATCAGCCAGTTTTGGGAAAGCATCATTTTTGGTTCTTCCGCTTTTCTCGTTGGTCGGATAGGGTTTAGTCTGACTTGACAGTCTCATCCTTCATTCCAAGCAATAGGAGTTTGAAGTATTCGTCATCTCTATAACCATATGCTTTTCTCTTCAAGACTTTTATCTTGT
>JAZRVZ010000272.1:0-9466 GCA_045599425.1 Bacteroidaceae bacterium
CTCGGAGGCAAAGGAGAGCTTGCCCTCGCGGATGATCTGCTGGAGCTGTACAAAGTCCAGGGACTTGTGACACTCCATGGTGACAAGGTAGTGTCGCTTGCCGCTGTGGTTGCGCAGGAAGAGGTTCTTGCAGTGGGTGCAGCCCTGAAGGTCCTCCTGGGCATTCCAGAAGGGCAGGGCCTCCTCGATGGTGAAGAGGGGCGGGTGGTGGACGACCTTGTAGGCTATGTCATGCCCGTCCAGGAACTGCAGTACCTTGTCTATGCGTTCGTTGGTTTCCATGTGTGGTTTGTTCTTTGTCATTTGTCCAGCTTGCCCAGTATCTTCCTGAGTTCCTTGGCAAATCCGTCCATGGGGTAGACCTGCCAGAAGTTGTTGCCTGCCTCGTTGTCCACGGCAACGAGCCTGAGTCGGTCAGCCTGGTTGGTGAGTATCTGCAGGTCTTCCCGTGTGAGGATGAACTGGGGGTAGAAATAGATGGGCAGGTTCTGTTCCCGGTCGATGCTTTCCCGCTGGCTCTGCAGTTTGAAGTTGCCGATGCGCTGCATGTCCTTGGTGTTCCATACGCCATCCTCGTTGGGATAGCCCGCAACGGGCAGGGCGTCCTCGCCGTTGTAGGCCATGGTCAGCTGGTAGTCGTTCATGTCCAGGAAGGTCACGCTGCGCCCTTCCTTGTAGAGGCCGGCGGGATTGTCGGCCTTGACAGGCATCTGCAGGACGTAGAGGCTGTCGTTCAGGCGTTCCAGGGAGACTGTCCATGGTTCCTCATGCACACCGATGCGACCGCAAAGGAGTTTGCTGGTCACGGCATAGCGGGGCTTCTGGCCGTTGTCCTCCTGGCGGATGACGCTCAGGCGGGAGGCCTTGTGCTCGGCCAACTGGATGCTGAACCGCTGCAGGTTGCGGCGTATGCGGTCGCGGTGCATGTCGTATCCGCCTGCCGTGAAGCGCAGGTAGCCGGTCAGGGTGTCGCGTACGGACATGACGAAGTTGCCGCGACGGTCGGTGGTGGTCTGGTTCAGGATGCGGTGTTCCTTGTCCATCTCAATGACATAGACCTTGTTGATGGGATTGCCCAGGCTGTCGGTCACGGTACCGCTGATGCGCTGCTGGGCTTGCGCGGTCAGGTTGCACGCAGCCAGGAGCAGAATGAGTATCAGGTGCTTGGCTGAGGAGGGTTGGAAGTTCATATCCGGAGTGCTTTGGTTCATAATACGGTGCAAATTTAGGCATAAAAAGGGTCGGGAGCAAATTTGTTGGGGAAAAGTTGGGTGTCAATGCCTTTTTTTGACTATCTTTGCGGCAAACTGATTCACTTCAGGTGGGTTCTATAAATTCCCACCGCTATATTATTTAATAAGTATGGACAATCGTTTTGCCATCTTTTGGTTTCTTTTTGGCTCAAACTGCCAGTGCTCTCGGTTGCAATGCTCGCATTGCGCCTTCTATCACTGACACTTTGATCCCAAAAATAAATCCAAAATCTAACAAAGCCAATTTATAGAACCCACCTTCACTATGCGTGTTCCTTATTTTTCCATCAGGAGAATCCTGCTGCCGGGGATGCTTGGCCTGGGTGTCTTCCTGCCGCTTTCCGGCCAGGATCTGCAACGCTATAACGCTCATCCCGATGAGGCTTTCTTTGCCGGTAACGAGGCCCGCCGCATCGGCGACCAACTGCTCCTGTGGCAGCGTGACACCGGTGGCTGGCCGAAGAACGTGGATATGGTCAGTCCCATGTCAGACAGTCTCAGGCAGGAGGTGCTGGCGCAGAAGGTCCGCCGCAATGACTCGACAACCGACAACGGGGCAACCTCGCAGCAGCTCGTCTTCCTGGCACACCTCTACCGTCAGACAGGGGAGGGACGGTTCCGTCAGGCTTTCCTGAACGGTGTGGAGTACCTGCTGTCCGGACAGTATCCCAATGGCGGCTGGCCGCAGTTCTGGCCGGAACGCCGGGGCTACCAGTGGCATATCACGTACAATGATGATGCGATGGTGAATACCATGCGTCTGCTGAGGGATATGGTGCGTGGTGGCGTGCCCTATGACGGCAACCTGGTTGATGAGGGCCTGCGCAGGCGTCTGCAGACGGCCTTTGACAAAGGGGTGGAATGCATCCTGGCCACCCAGATTGTGGTGGATGGCGAACCGACGATATGGTGCCAGCAGCATGATCATGAGACCTTGCAGCCGGCTCCGGCCCGTGCGTATGAACTACCGTCCTACTGTCCCATAGAGAGTGTGGGAATCCTGAGTCTGCTGATGGAGATCCCGGATCCCGATGAGCGTGTATGCCGCAGTATCCGGGGGGCGATGAAGTGGCTGGACGGGCACAGGCTGAGGGGACTGCGCGTTGTTCCGTTCCGGGATGCGGAGGGCCTGAAGGATGCCCGTGTGGTGGAGGACAGTCTGGCACCCGACCTCTGGGCACGATTCTATGACTTGGAACGTGCGGAGCCTTTCTTCTGCGACCGCGACGGTATTCCACGCCCCCGACTGTCCCTGATAGGGCAGGAGAGACGTGGCGGCTACAGCTGGTATGGCAGTCAGCCGGCCCGGCTGTTCCCGCTCTATGAGAAGTGGCAGCAGCGCCACACTATTTCAGCACCTTGATACGTCGGCCGTCGGGACGGACGGTGATGCTGACACCCTTGGCGGGCTTGTCCGAACGGATGCCGGAGAGTGAATAGTATGTCCTGGGCATGGGGACGTCGGTCGTTGTCTCGGCAATGACGTCCTCGTCGGCCTTGGCATTGAAGCGCCACCAGTCAAAATCGAGGAGGGAGGCCGTACCCGAACCGCTGAACCTGAAATAGATGTCCTTGGTGCCCTTCAGCGTGGGACGGATGTCCAGGTTCAGTTCCTGCCACTCGCCACCGGTGTCTGGTATCTTGATGGTACCCACGCTCGTACCGCTGCTGCTGCCCATGCGTACCTGCAGGGTGCCTCCGGCCTTGGTACTGCGGACGCAGACGGTCAGGCTGGCCACGCTGTCCCCGAACTCCACGTTGCGCACGCCAATGTAGTCGTTGGCGTGTATGTCGCTGATGTAGATTCGCTTGGCCGACTTGCCCGTCTCGGGATCGGCATAGCTTTCCTCCTGACTGGTCACGCCACTGCTCTGTGCGATGGTCTCGGCTTCCTGCCGCTCGTAGGGGTGCAGGGTGGCGATGGGCTTGACGCCGGCCTTGGTGGCCTTGATCTCGGGAATGGTTCCATCTGCTTTGTAGCTGAACTCCTCCACGGCCACGGAACGGGTGAATCCACCACCGCCTGGCAGCCAGCCGGTGTGGTAGAAGAAGTAGTTGTGACCCTTGAAGGTACAGATGCCGGAATGATTGGTGAAGCTGCCTGTGTTCTGGTTGTGCATGATCTTGCCACGGTAGGTCCAGGGACCGGTGGGACTGTCGGAGGTGGAGTAGGAGATGTGCTCGGGCACACCGCCTGCTGCGTACATCAGGTAGTAGAGACTGTCGCGTTTCATCAGCCACGGACCTTCCTCATAGAGGTCCGCGTAGTCGCTGTTCTGCTTGCCCTCGGGGATGTCCTTCGGTCCGCCGAAGGAGTCCTCGTCCTGCAGGAACTCCCAGATGCCCGGACCCCATTTCCTGACATGGCTTCCCTTGAGGTTCCATGCCGTGCTGTAGCTGGTCATGTTGGAATTCAGACGGACGATGTAGCATCCGGGATTGCCAAAGACCAGGTAGGCCGTGCCGTCATCGTCGATGAAGGGAGAGGGATCAATGAAATCCCAGCTGCCGCTGATGAGGGGCTTCTTCAGCACATCCTTGAAGGGACCGGTGGGGGAGTCGCTCACGGCCACGCCTACGGCCTTGGCACCGGTCTTGGGTTCGCAGCACACGTACCAGTAGTACTTGTTGCCCTTGCGTATGCATTGGCTGGCCCAGGCGGTTTTGGCATTGGCCCAGGTGAAGGTCTTCAGGGGGAGGGCGGCACCGTGGTCCGTCCAGTTCACCATGTCTGCGGTGCTGTAGACGCGCCATTCGTTCATGACGTACCAGTCTGGACCTTCATCGCGGTCAATGTAGACATAGAGGCGGTCACCGTCCACCATGGGGGCGGGATCGGCCGTGTAGCAGGTCTGGACGATGGGGTTCTGGGCTTGCATGCCAGTTGCCAGTGCCATGGACAGCAGCAGGGGGAGGTATCCTTTTCTTGACATAGCGGAGAGGGTTGTTGTACAGGTGGCTGCCCCGTCAGGGCGTGCCGGCCGGTGTGGTTAACGGATGACAGTCTTCCTGCCGTTCAGAATATAGATGCCGGGACGTGCCGGACGGGCGATGCGACGACCGGAGAGATCCACGTAGCCCTGGGTGGGCGCAAGCAGTGACGGATGCTCCTCCTCGGCCAGGATGTCCTGGATCCCGTCGGTGTCGGGCTTGGCCGTGTAGTCGGTTACGCGACGCTCCCTGCTGTAGAGCAGTTTTACGTCCTCTGCTGTCAGGGCACGGTCGTAGATGAGCAGGTCGTCATAGTCGGCCTCGGCCGAGGAGATGCCGTTGCCTATGCCCAGGCAGAAGTAGTGGGCACCGGTAATGACATCCATGACCTTCTGCATGTCAAAGTCGGACATGCGGTTGCCGGCGGTTGATGCGAAGGTGGAGCTGCGCTTGCTGCCGTTGATGTAGGTGGTGACACCCGACTCGTCCATGACGATGGTCACCAGTTTCCATTCGCCGGCGGTGATGACGCTGGAACTAGACTTGGGATAGTTGACGGCAAAGGTATCAACCTGGTTGCTGAATCCCACATAGTTGTTGAGGGTCAGGAAGAGTTTCTCCTGGGGGCTGGTTGATGAGTATGAGGCGCTGGTGAATGCCCAGGCCGTTCCCATCAGATCCTTCGCGTTGCCCCGTTTCATCCAGGCACTGATGGTCACGGCCTTCAGTCCGGTGGCATCCTCCAGTGGATTGGGCATGCGCATGAAGCTGCCGGTCTTGCCTGCATTGGTGCCCTCGCTGACATGGCCCACCATGCCAATCCTGGCTCCATCCATACGGAGCTCGGCCTTCTTGCCGTCCGTCATGTTGCCGAGGGTGATGCGCTGCGTCTCGTCGTACCGGTTGAGGACGGGAGTGGCATCGAAATCATAGTAGGCCACGATGCCGCTCAGATAGTCGCCAGGCAGATCCTCTGCCATGTTGGCACGCACGGAGTAGGTCTTCTCATAGACGTAGTTCTCCTTGATGATCCTGCTGGTCAGCGTGATGCGTGTCAACGTGTCGGCCGGGTTGTACTTGCCGTCGTGACTGATGACGGAAGGCTCGGAGGAGATCCACTCATACCTGGCGTCATAGTAGGTGGGATGGGTCAGGTCGATGTGGGTGGAGATGCTGACGTTGTTGCTTATCGGTGCACTGATCTTCTGTGCGTTGTATGCCACTGCGTGCTGGGGCAGTACCTTGTATGCCCAGAGCATCTGGCCGTTCTGGGAGGAAGCCGTCAGGCCGATGACCTTCATGTTGCTGCCGTCCAGCGTCTGACCCACCACAACGCCGTAGTAGGTCGTGCCGCCTGCGCTGAGTGTCACGTAGGCCGTGCCGTCGGTCATCTTCCAGGTACCGGTAAGGTTGCCCGTGACCTTGCCATTGCTCTCCAGGGTAACCTGCTGGGGTGTGGCGGTGGACAGGGTCTTGTTGTCCAGGCCGAACTTGTGGATGAGGATACTGTAGTTGCCGGGAATCTGGCTGGCGGTGAACTCACATCCTGACTGGATATCCTTGTCCGTCACGCTTTCCCCGTTGAACTCCATGGGCGCGGACAGCAGCCATCCTTTCTCATTGGTGAACAACTGCCGCACGCGGTCCTGGAACCACTCGTTGCCCGTGTTGAAGCGGGTGTGGTAGATCAGGAAGGTACGACCGTTGTCGTCCGTGATGGCCGAGTTGTGGCCCTGGGCCACCTCGCCGTTGGCCTGGAAACTCCACTTGTCAAAGGCACCTACCAGCAGGTTGCCACGCTGACAGGCATCGCCTGCACCATAGTTCAGCTGGTAGCGGTTGAATATGGCCGACTCGCCGGAATTGTCCTTATAGGGACCGTCGGGATGCTCGCTGCGGAAGGTACGCATGGTGTAGCCGCCCTTGGCATCCAGTCCGCCATAGGTGACGAAGAGGTAGTAGTACTTGCCGATCTGTTGGATATACGAACCCTCACCGGATACATAGTATCCGCCGGCAATCTGTGTGCCGAAATAGGGGTCGCTCAGAGGATGGCCACTCGCATCGTTCTTGAGGGGATAGGTCACGGTATAGTCGCGCAGACCGTTCTCCGGATTCAGTCTCAGCATGAAGATTCCGCCGCTCCAGGAACCGTATGACATCCACAGCTGACCCTCCTCGTCATAGAATACGCAGGGGTCAATGGCATGGGGCATGTACTCTCCCCACCGGTCACCGCGGTCGTAGCGCTGGGGCAGGGTGCGTTGTTCGCCGATGGCCAGTTCCAGGTCGGTCAGCTTCCAGGATACCTTGGGATTGGTTGTGTTGTTGAATCCGGTATACACCACGGGCCCCTGGTAGACATACGGCCCTTCGATGCTGGAGGCTGTGAGCAGAATGATGACGCTGTTCCATTTAGGACCGTTCAGACTCAGGTACATGCACCATTTCTTCATGCTCTCGTTCCAGATGACATCAGGTGCCCACATGTTGCCGTCCACAGTCCATTGTGCCCCGTTTTCCGGATTGGGGATGGCGCAATGCCATGCCTTCGCATCAAAGTTGCCAAAGGTGACCTCGTGCAGCTGACCGTCTTTCAGGATGGTTACCTGCTTGGTCATGTTCGTGCTGAAGGCATCATTGAATTTCACCACGCTGACGTTCCCGGTGGCGCTCTGTTTGCCGTATAGGTTCCCGTTGCCTATGCCCGTCCAGTTGGCCATGTCGCTGGTGCGTGCAATGGCATTGTGACTGCCAAAGATGTAGGTATTTCCCTTGCGGTCACTGACCAGGCTGGGGTCATGTACACCTGCATAGCTCTTGCTGGTGGTCTTGTACAGGTTGCTGACCTCTGTCTGCGTGAGGAATATCGTGTCGTTTGCCTGTCCGGCTGATGCAGGATTGCAGAGGAATGGCAACAGGGATAGGAAGGAAAGTCTTTTCATGTTGTTTGATGTTTATGTGGGTAGGTATGGTATGTTTTGGCAACCAGGCATGTTGCGGTCCTGGCATTGATAGCGCAAATATACGCAAAAACTTGGTTAAGGCCAAATATCTGTGATGATAAATCCTTGTCGATACCTAATTAAATAGTATCAAGGGATAAAATGCATGACGGATATAAAAAACATCGGCAAAAGTTTGGCCGGTTGAAAAAATAGTTGTACCTTTGCACCCGCAAAACCAAAAGAACTGCTGCTTTAGCTCAGTGGTAGAGCGCATCCTTGGTAAGGATGAGGTCCCGAGTTCAACTCTCGGAAGCAGCTCAAGAGGTTTAAGAAAAAGCATTTCCTCAGTGGAAATGCTTTTTCTTTGTTAGGTGGTTGCGGCTTTCGTGTGAACTTACTTGTACAAAGATCTTGACGCTTGCGTGCAGGAGCTACAGCAATCCTATGATGTCCGTGAGCCTGTCCACTGTCACGGGTACTTCTGGGTGCTCGTCCGGGTCTCTCCACCGGTTGAAGTAGAGTGGGGTGATATCTGCCGACAGGGCTCCCTTGATATCCGTGTTGAAGTTGTCGCCGATCATGAGGGTGGTTTCGCGCCGGGCCCCGGTCTGTCGAAGGGCATATTCAAAGAAATCCGGATGAGGCTTGTTGACTCCAGCATCCTCGCTCAGTATCACATGCTGGAAGTAACGGCGTGTGTCCGAGGCATTTAGCTTCTTGTATTGCACTTCATGAAAGCCGTTGCTGCACAGGTGCATCCGGTAGCGTGGCTGTAGGTAGTCCAATAGTTCCCGGGCACCCTCAACCAGACCACTCTTGACGCTGTTGAGTTCCAGGAACCTATCGCTTGCCTCCAGACAGTATTCGCGGGTCGGAATCAGTCCGTTCCCCTTGGAAAGCGGCCTGCGGAAACGTTCTACCATCAGGTAGTCCCGTTCTATTTCCCCACGACTGTATTGTCCCCACAGTTCAATGTTTGCGGTCCAGTATGGGATGGTGAAGTCCTCCAGGCTTTCAAAGAAACGCCCGAGTTGCAGTTCTTCAAACAGTTCCTGCAGGGCTATCTCGGAGTTACCATGCGTGTCGTAGAGGGTGTCATCGAAATCGATGAAAATGTCTGTGTACTTTTTCATTTGTCCGATAGTTTGTCAATGTCTTTCAGGAACTTGGCTATTCCGTCGCTATCCACCGTATCTGTCACATACCGGGCGTGGGCCTTGACCTCATCGCTGGCGTTCCCCATGGCAACGCTGTGTGGGACGTGGTCCAGCATGGCAATGTCGTTGCCGCCATCGCCGAATGCCAGGGCTTCTTCAAGTCCGATGCCATAGTGCTCCAGCATCACGTCCACTCCGGTGGCCTTGCTGGTACCTTTCCTGACGGCATCGACGAAAGCCGGATGCCATCGGTAGGCGTCACAGTGGGTCAGAACCTGACTCATGATGCCTTCTTCCTCTTCCTGGCGGAAGAATGCAATGATCTGCATGACCTCCATGTCCAGGCATGCTTCAATGGGACGGATATTCCTGTAGTTCTTGATGTCCAGCAGCTTGTACACGTCTTCCGTGGTTTTGTTCATTTCCGTGATGAAGATGTCGTCGTCGGAGGCGAAAGCGATAGGCATGGGGTGCTGCTTGTAGTATTGGATCAGTCGTTGCAAGTCCTCTTTCTCAATGGTGGCCCTGCAAATCACCTCGCCCTCCCGGGTTACGCAACTGCCTCCGCTCACGGACATGATACCGTCGTATTCCAGGTCTCCCAGGTTGTTGATGAAGGGAATCGGTCGACCGGTTGCTATGAACACCTTGACACCCTTTTGCCGGACTTCATGCACGGCTTTCAGGGTGGATGCGGGTATCTGGTGGGTCTTGAACGACACCAGGGTGCCGTCGATATCAAAGAATATGGCTTTTATCATGATGCTGGTAGTACTTTCCGAGTGCAAAGATACGGAAAAAAAGCCAAACATACAACCAAAGCCGCGGAATACATTCAAATGTTCCAGTTATCGCGCGCGAATATTATATAATGTGTAGTCTTTCCCTTCTCTCCTTTTCCTGCTTTTTTTATGATTTTATTGAAAAAAGTTCTGATAATATTTGGTCATTCCGGAAATTCGTCGTACCTTTGCAGTCGCAAACGAGGAAATGACCGCCCCTCGGGCGGACACAGTTTCTTGCGCGCTGAAATTGTTCTTTGACAGACTTACATAGACAAGGAAATTTGTAGTACAGGAAAGTGAAAGCGAACCGTCAGTTCACCCCTTATGGGGTATATTGATAGATATTACGGAGTCAGCGATCCTTCGGGTGCCTTATGTAACAGACAAGAAAC
>JAZRVZ010000273.1:0-8248 GCA_045599425.1 Bacteroidaceae bacterium
CTTGGCGTTCAATAAACAGAACCCACCTAAACCCAAATAGTTCATTAGACCATGGATGTGATTTTGAATTATCTTTGTGTCAGCATTTGTAGCACATTGAATGAGCATAGGGGGTCCTATGTGAGTGAAATGAGCTGCAAATGATGCCAGGGAGAAGCAAAATAACGCCAATGTTGTCTAATGGATTATTTGGGTTAAAATATTTTCCCTCCTTGCTTGTCTAAATAGACAGAGGCGATATCATGTTGCCTCTTTAATGCAAAGACAATTATGACGATACTACAGAAACACCTTGTGTTCGTGCCACTCTGCTTCGCGGCTTTCGCCGGCCTTTTCGGCTGGCTGGTCATGCTGTTGTGGAACTGGCTGATGCCTGTAATCTTCGGTTTGCCGGAGATCACCTTCCTGCAGGCGGCAGGCTTGCTCGTGCTGTGCAAGATCCTCTTTGGCGGCATGGGCCTTGGCGGACATGGCCATCATGGCCATCATGGCCACGCCTGCTGCCACGGCGACAAGAATCGTTTGCGTGAGCGCTGGGAGAACATGACACCCGAGGAGCGCAGGCGCATCCTGGAAATGCACGACACACACAGGGACGATACCCAGGACAACTGATGCGCGACAAGAGCATAGACGAGATAGTCAGGGAACAGGTGCCGCGGCTGCACTCCTACGTCAGGGGACGTGTAGGCAACCGCGATGATGCCGACGATATTGTGCAGGATACCATATATCAGTTCCTGCGCACCATCAGTGCGTTGGACAATCCCATCCTGCATGTCTCCTCGTGGCTCTACACCGTGGCGCACAACCTCATCATCAACCATGGCAAGAAGCGCCGGGAAGAATCGGCAGAGGACGGCGACGACTTCATGCGCGACATCACGGAGATCCTGGTGGCCGACGTGAACGAGAGCCCTGACATGCGGATGCTTCGCAGCATGGTGTGGGACGAGTTGCACAAGGCCCTGGACGAGTTGCCTAAGGAGCAGCGCGATGCCCTGGTGATGACTGAGATAGAGGGTATGACGGTCAGGGCGGCTGCCGACAGGATGGGCGTTCCGCAGAACACCTTCCTCTCCCGCAAGCACTACGCCGTGAAGCATATCCGCAAGCGCCTGAGGTCACTCTACGACGAACTGTTCAATTCATAGCGGACAGCTTCCCCCAGGTTGCACGGAACGCTCCGCTTCTCCGGGATTTCCGGAATTATTACCCCATAGACTTATAACCATAAACCATAAAACTTTCCCCATCATGTGGCTCACTAAATCTTCTATCGGACGCAAAGTCATCATGGCGGTCACCGGTGCTGCCCTGGTACTGTTCCTCACCTTCCATGCTGCGATGAATGTGGTGGCACTCTTCAGTGCCCAGGGTTACAACCAGATCTGTGCTTTCCTCGGTGCCAACTGGTACGCCGTGGCCGCAACCACCGTGCTGGGCGTGCTGGTACTCATGCACTTCGCCCTGGCTTCCCACCTCGTTATCTGGAACCTCCAGGCACGCGGCCCCCAGCCGTACGCCATCAAGTCGCGTCCCGATGCCGTGGAATGGTCCAGCCAGAACATGTTTGCCCTGGGCACCGTCATTGTCCTGGGCCTTGTGCTGCACCTCTACAACTTCTGGAGCAACATGATGTTTGCCGAACTGACCGGCGATGAGTCCGGCTTGGCCACGAACGGCGTCTATCACATCATCAACACCTTCCACGGCGTTGACGGCCGTAGCGTGACGGGCATCGTCTACACCTTGCTCTACCTTGTATGGCTCGCCGCCCTCTGGTTCCACCTCAATCATGGCATTTGGAGTGCCCTGCAGACCTTGGGCTGGAACAACAGGAAGTGGTTCCCCCGCCTCAAGCTCATCAGCACCATCTACAGCACCGTCATCATCCTGATGTTTGCCGCCGTGGCCGTCCTGTTCTGCCTTGGCTACACGCCAGGCGACATCAGCGAAATAGAAAATTTATCCGGTAAATTGTAAATCGTCAGGTGATAAATAGATGTTAATCATCAGATAGTATATGAATTAAGGAATGGACATCCTGATAGAATGGCTGGTCAGGCTGCTGGTGTGGCTGAGCCGATGGGCAAGGAGCCTTTCCCGCCTCGGCATCGTGCGCTACGAGCAGTGGCAACCGGGACAGAAGCTGAAGATCCTGCTCGTCGGCTACAACGGTGCCCGCAACACGGGTGCCGATGCCCGCGTCGTGGCCATGGTGAAGCAGCTGCAGCAGCGCTTTGGCAGTCAGGAAGCCGAGCTGACGCTGATGACGCTCAACCCCGACAACATCAAGGGGTACTTCCCCGACAACGTACGCATCCTGCCATTCCCCACCTTCTTCTGCTGGTCGCTCTTTCGGGCGGCCTCCGCTCATCATGCCGCCGTACTGTGCGAAGGATCAACGCTCACCCACACCTTTGCCGACGCACTGTCGATGTTCTTTTGCCAGGCGGCTGGCATCATGAAGCGGCAGGGGAAACCCTGCATTGCCTACGGGTCGGACGTCACGCCCCTGCACCGTCGCTTGCGAAGGCTTGCCCAGGCGACCTGCTCCGATGTCCGCTTCATTGCCCGTAGCCAGCAGTCGCTGCAAACCCTGCAATCGCTTGGCTTCCAGAGCCAGATTGGTACGGATACGGCTTGGACGTTCCGGGTGCCTGCACGACTGGACACGGGGCGTGAACACCTCCTGGCACAAGGTTGGGATGGACGGAAACCGTTGCTTGGCGTGGCGGTCATCAATCCCTATTGCTGGCCGGTTCGTCCCTCCCTGTGGCGTTGGCTGATGTCGATGCTGACCGGCAGGCGTGCCCTGCAATACGACAAGATGTACTTCTTCCGCGACTCCCGTAAGCGTCGTGACAAATACCGTTGCTATCTTGCCCAGATGGCCGAGGCAGTCAGGGCGTACCGCGATGCAAGCGATGCCTTCGTGGTCATCATCGGCATGGAGAAGCTCGATGCCCGTGCGTGCCAGGATTTCAGGGCGATGCTGGGCGGCAGGTGTGCCCTGGTCACCTCGGCCGACACGCCCGTCTTCCAGATGACCAGCGTGCTGCATTGCCTCAACCTGCTCGTCACCTCGCGATACCACGCCGCTGTACTCAGTATGCTGAAGGGAATGCCCATCGTGGCCGTGTCGATGGACAACCGGCTCGACAGCCTCTTCCTGGACATGCAACTCTCCGACCGCTATTTGCACCACGTCGGTGATCCCGATCTGGCCGGACGAATCACACGTTCCATCGCAGAGGGGGAGAAGGAGCGGGAGGCGATCCTGCAGACCCAACGTGAACACGTAAGGAAGAGCCAGGCGATGCTGACGGAGATGGAGGAGACGCTTGGCAGACATCTGCATGGCACTCCCTGACCCTCCCTGTACTTTTTGTTATCTAAATCTAAATATTCCAACCTCCCCTTGACAACAACCAACATATTCCTGACAGGAGCCACCGGCCATCTCGGCACGGAACTCGTATTGCAGCTGCTGCGAACGGGCATCGGTCGCATCTTCGTGCTGACACGCGGACAATCGTCTTCCCAGGCACAGACACGCCTCAGAAACCTTTGGTGGGACGAGCCGGAGCTGTGCGCAGCCGTCGGTGGACGCGTGATTCCCGTCATCGGCGACCTCACCACGGAAGGGCTTGGCTTTTCCGGGAAGGATGCTGCCGACTTGCAATCGCAAGGCATCAGCCACGTCGTGCATTGTGCCGCAGAGACCAGCTTGATGAAGTCGCGCGAGGAACTCTGGCAGATCAACGTCCAGGGCACGGCGAACGTGCTGGATTTTGCCCGTCGTGTTGCCGTTCGGGGTTGCCGCTTTACCTACGTCTCCACGGCATACGTGGCCGGAAGGAGCAAGGGCAGGATCCGGGAGGACGACCCCCTGCCCAAGCGTTTCTTCAGCCATTACGAGGAGAGTAAGGCGGAAGCCGAACGGCTGGTGAGACAGTCGGGTATGGAGTGGATCATCCTGCGTCCGGGTATGATCGTGGGACACAGCGAGACGGGTCGCACGCGCAACTTCAACACCGTCTACTACGTGATGAAGCTGATGCTGCAGGGCAAGCTGCGACTGATGCCCATCTCGTCCCGCCAGACCGTGAACATCATTCCGGTCGACTTCGTGGCGAAAGCCGCGGTACAGCTGCTGCAGGAGGACAGGGCGGCAGGCAAGGTCTTCCACCTTACGCTGCCACACGACCAACTGCCACAGGCAGGCGAACTGATCGCCGCTGCCTGTCAGTGGGCAAAAACCCAGCTCAACATACGCATCCCTCGTCCGCGTTGCATCCCCTTTCCCCTGCTCGACAGGCTGGGTGGCATGTTCAATGCCGGCAACCGCAAGAAGCGCGGATTCCTGACCAACCTCCTTGCCCTGATGCCCTACTTCCAGGACAATCATCGCTTCGACCGCACCCATACCGATGCGCTCACCACGCCCATGGAGGGCAGTTGGCAGACATGGCTGCCGGCCATGCTCAACTTTGCCTGCCGACACAACTTCATGCAGCTTACCTCGCGCAGCATCTTCGAACAGGCGATGGTCAGGCGTGCCAGTCGCCACTATCCCATTACCTATTATAATATTACGCCGGATGGCACGCAGGAAGTGACCGGCCAGGAGATGAACCTCCTCACGGAGGACATCGTGCGTGTCTTGCAGATGCTCCACGTCAGGGCGGGCAACCGCATCGCCGTCACGGGCATCAACTGTGCGGAGCAGGCTGCCATCGACTGTGCCATCGGCCTGGTCGGTGCCGTCAGCGTCCCCATCTACTATACCGCCCCGGCTGAAGAGGTCGAACTCCTGCTGCAACGCAGTGGCGCAACCCTCTTCTTCGTGGGCGACCGACGCATGATCGGTCAGGTGGCACACCTTTCCGACCGTCTCCCCATCATCACCTTTGCCAATAGCCACACGCCCGCCGGCACCCATTCCCTGGCCGCCCTTATCCGGGAATCCCAGGCATCGGGGGAAAAGACCCCCCTCCCCTTACGGGAGGGATGGGAAGAATCATCCCTCTCCACCATCCGCTACACCTCCGGCACTACCGGCGAACCCAAGGGCGTGATGTTCTCGGCGGGTCAGTTGAAGTGGATGGGCGAGGTGCTCACCAACCTTCTGCCCTGGCACGACCGCAACAAGGAGATGCGCTACCTCTCCTTCCTGCCCATGAGCCACGTCGTGGAAGGCATCCTGGCCGCATACGCCCCCTACTGTATGCTCTGTCGCGTGAAGTTCTTCTATCTCAACGACTTCGGGCAACTCACCCACGCCCTTCCCCTCGTGCGTCCCACCGTCTTCTTCTCCGTGCCGCGCTTCTACGAGAAGCTATGGGAACAGATTGGGCAGAATCCCCTGGGCAAGCGCTACCTGCGGATGAAGGACGGCACGATGCGTCGCCTCACCGCCACGCTCCTGCGCAAGGCCGTATTGCGCAAGGCAGGCCTTGACCGCTGCTCACAGCTCATCGTGGGTTCGGCACCCATGAGTGAGGAGCTGCTGCACCGTTTCCGCAGTCTGGGCATCGAGATCCACAATGCCTACGGTCAGACGGAGGCACCGCTCATCACCATCAACCGCCTGGGCGACAATGTCATACCCAGCATCGGAACGCCCCTGCCGGATACCACCGTCACGGTCAGTCCCGACGGCGAGCTCCTCGTCCGCGGCCCACAGGTGGCCCTGGGATACTACAACCTGCCTGCGGACACCTTCCGCGACGGCACCCTCTACACCGGAGACCTGGGCGAGAAGGATGACCGCGACCACATCTATATCCGCGGGCGCAAGAAGGACATGCTCATCACCACCTACGGCAAGAACATCAACTGCAGCAAGATCGAGCAACGCCTCACCGATATCCCCGGCATCACCCACGCCGTGCTGGTTGGCGAGCAGCGTCCCTACTGCACCGCCCTGCTGTGGGCAGAGGGAGATACCTGTCACCTGCAGGAAGCCATTGACCGGATGAATGACAGCCTCTCGCATCCCGAACAGATACGCCGCTGGTGCATCATCCCGCAACCGCTCTCCATCGCTGGCGGCGAACTTACCCCCAACCTCAAGCTGCGTCGCAACGTGGTGCTGGAACATTTCGGCAAGGAGGCCGATGCGCTCTATGAATAGGGTGCTGCTGTGGTTCTTCGCTACCCGGCTGGGGATGCGCATCGAGATGCAGGTGCTGACGAACCTGGTCACCGACTCGCTGGCGTTGCCTTCCATGAATGTCCTCACCCTGCCGCACGACAAGGCGCTCGAAGCCTTTGCCACCCTCACGGCCCGGTATCTGGCAACCTGCTCGCCGAGCCAGCGCGAAGCACTTCACCGTAAGTCAGGACGCATCGGGGAAAGGCTTCGTGCCATGCTGACGGATCGCAGCGACGCGGCCATCACGGCACTCGTCTTCCGCCTCTACAGGAATATCGGCATTGAGATGGAGGGCCGGTTGCCCCGGCAGGTCACCGTCCGCCGCTGCTATTTCAGCCAGCACTATCCGGCCTCGACCTGCACCGTTGCGTCGTTGATGGACGACGGCATCGTCAGCGCCCTCTACGGAAGCGGACGGCTGTGCTTTACCCAGAGAATCACCGAGGGCAACGCCTCCTGCCGTTGCCAGATCAAATGACAGGCAAGTCACTTGCTTGGCATTATTAAAACACAACTCTTTCACATAATAATGAAACGAATTACATAGCAATGAAACGAAAGGCAATCATCATAGGTAGCGGAGCGGGTGGCGCAACGGCGGCCCGGATGCTTTCCGGACAGTTCGACGTCACCGTGCTCGAGGCGGGCGGAAACTTCCGTCCGTTGTCCCTGCCCCTGGGCACCCTGGCATCGCTGCGTGCCACCGGCCTCTACTTCGACGAGCGACTCATCTCGCTCATCCTGCCCAGCATGCGCATTGCCAGGACACCCGACCAGGTCGTGGTGTACGGCCGCGGCCTGGGCGGAACCACCACCCTGGCCACGGGCAATGCCGTGCGTGCCGACAAGGGATTGAAGCAGATCGGCATCAACCTCGACGAGGAGTTTGACGAGCTGCAGCGCGAACTGCCCATCACCACCGACCACCAGCGCCATTGGTCAAGGGTGACCCGGCAGACGTTCCAGGTGATGCAGGAGATGGGGCTTGATCCCCAGCCTATGCCCAAGTTTCTTCGCCCCTCCCGGTGCCGCCTCTGCGGACATTGCTCCATCGGTTGCCCCCACGGCGCTAAGTGGGACACCCGCGAGATGCTGGACGGCATCCACGTGGTGAAGCACTGCAGGGTAGAGCGACTGGAGATGGATGACCACCGTGTCCGTCGCGTCGTGGCCAGGCAAGGCTTGCGCACCGTCACCTACGAAGCCGACGTCGTGGTACTGGCCGCCGGAGGACTGGGTACGCCACAGATTCTCAGCCACTCCGGCATCGACTGTCCCCCGCACCTCTTCGTCGATCCCGTCCTGTGCCTTGCCGCACCGCTGCCGGGTGCCCGTCAGGATCGTCAGTTGCTTATGCCCTTCGTCAGCCAGCGCGACGGCTACATCCTCTCGCCCTACATGGATTGGCTCAGCTTCTTCTTCAACCGCCAGTGGCGAAAGCCGATGGGCGGGATGGTCAGCATGATGATCAAGATGGCCGATGAGGAACAGGGAAGCGTAGAGCGGGGCAAGGTGCGCAAGACGCTGACCGTCAGGGATCAGGAAATCCTGCGGCACGGTGTGGAGGATTGCCGTGAGATTCTCCTTCGGATGGGTTGCCCACCCGGGGACATCGTGCTTGGCACGCTCAACTCCGGTCATCCCGGCGGAATGCTGCCCCTCACGTCTGCCGAAGCCGATACGCTCCACCACGCCTTCCTGCCCGGCAACCTCTTCGTGGCCGACGCCTCCCTCCTGCCCGAATCCCTCGGCCTTCCGCCCATCCTCACCATCATGGCGCTGGCCAGGCGCATATCAAGGCACATCATCGGTAACCTGGCCTGACCTTCCGGCGCCTTGCCGGCAAAGAGCCATCCCATGCTCGTTCCACCCGTGGCTGAAGGGTTGGTAATGCCGGAATAAGGAATATGAATGACACAACGATCCGAAATCCTGTTAAATTATTTACATTTGCATCCAATGAAACATTATCTATTAACCCTGCTGCTCCTGGCAGCAACAACACTTACCACTATGGCACAAAAGACCATCTACGACTTCACCGTCACCGACAACAAGGGCAACGAAGTACAGCTCTCCCAGTAC
>JAZRVZ010000274.1:0-4141 GCA_045599425.1 Bacteroidaceae bacterium
GCCATAAGCAGGACGGCCATCATCTTAGTCTTCATCCTCATTGCGGAAATTCCTCTTGCCACCAAAATCGCGCTTGCCTCCAAAGTCTCTCTTGCCTCCGAAGTCGCGGCGACCACCTAAATCACGTCGGCCGCCGAATCCACGACCTTCACCCGATTCGCGACGGTCACTGAAGTCGCGCCTACCGCCGAAGTTTCGCTTGCGGTCCTCCTGACGCTCACTGCGGTCGCGGTAACCGCCACGATCACCTCCATTGCGGTTGAACTTGCGGAAACCACCACGCTCGTCATCGCCATCACCGCTGAAACGACGGGGACCTCCCTTGAAGCCACCACGGTCGTCGCGATGGAAACGTCCGTTGTGCTCATCGTCGCCGCCACGGCGGAAACGACCGCCACCCTGACCGTACTCCTCTTCCATTCTGTCACGACGGCGCTGCTCGAAGCTGCGCTTGTCGTCCGCTTCGTCCAGACTCTTCTTGAAGTCGCGGTTCTGCTTGAAGCGACGCTTCTCGCCCATCTTCTTCAGGTCATCATCCGTCTTGATCTCCACACCCTCGGCACGGGCTTCGCTCAACCGTCCACTGAACAGCTGGTACTTGCGCAGCTCACACTCCAGCGAACCGTTGTACAGGGGAGTCTTGAGCGAGGGCTTCAGGCCGATCTGGTCAAAGCACTCCTCACGATAGCTCAGCACCCAGGCCTCGTTGCCCTGGAACTGATGCTTCAGGCGCTCTCCTATCATGCGATAGGTTCCCAGCAGGTCGGGCGAAGAGATTCGTTCGCCGTAGGGAGGATTGGTGATGAGAATGGCCTTCTCCCCGGGCTGCGTGAAGTCCTTGAAGTCCTGCAGCTGAATGGTAATCTCCTTGCTCAGACCTGCGGCACGCACATTGCCCGTGGCAATCTCCACAGCCTGACGGTTGCAGTCGTAGCCATAGATGTGATGCTCAAACTCGCGCTCCTGACTGTCGTCGTTGTAGATCTTGTCGAAGAGTTCCTTGTCAAAGTCGGGCCACTTCTCGAAGGCATAGCCCTGACGGAACAGGCCGGGAGCCATGTTGCGTGCAATCAGGGCAGCCTCGATGGGCAGCGTACCGCTACCGCACATGGGATCGATGAAGTCCGTCTCACCCTTCCAACCTGTCATCAGGATGATACCGGCAGCCAGTACCTCATTCAGGGGAGCCTCCACCTGACGCTGACGGTAACCGCGACGGTGCAGACTCTCACCGCTGGAATCCAGCGAGAGCGTACAGTCGTATTCGGCCACGTGGATGTGCAGCTGGATGTCGGGATTGGTTATGCTGATATTGGGACGGTCGCCTGTCTTCTCGCGGAACTGGTCCACAATGGCGTCCTTCACCTTGTATGCCACGAACTTCGAGTGACGGAACTCAGTGCTGAACACCACGCTGTCCACCGCAAAGGTGGTATCGTTGTCCAGGTACTTGCTCCAGTCCATGCTGTGCACTGCCTCATATACCTCATCGGCACTGGTGGCACGGAAGTGCTTGATGGGCTTCAGGATGCGGATGGCCGTGCGCAACTGGAAGTTGGCGCGGTACATCATCTCCTGATCTCCCGTGAAGGACACCATGCGGCGACCTATCTGTATGTTGTTTGCACCCAGTGCCGTCAATTCACCTGCCAGCACTTCCTCCAGTCCCTGGAAGGTCTTGGCAATCAATTCAAATTCCATTCTTTATCGTATTATTTATTCTATTTTCTATCCAGTTCTTCCTCTGTTGGTTTCGTGATGAGGAACAGTTTGTCATTTCTCCTGATCTTGGTCTCCAGCGGTATGCTCACATGCCAGCCTTGTCTGGCCACCTCCACGGGTTTCAGGTCGAAGCGGATTTCCCGTACCGTTTCATATAGGGCACCGGTCGTGGGACCCGTGATGAGTATTCTGTCGCCCACCTTCAGGGGACAGGCCTCTATCTTGAACTCTGCCACCTGCAGCTTCGTGTAGTAGCGTACGCCCTTGCCGCAGTACCGCTTCTTCTCCGTAGCCACGCTGCCCGGCTTCTTCGTCCACTCACCCAGGGGCTGACCCTGATAGTAGCCGTCCCAGAAACCACGGTTGAACACCTTCGACAAGCGTTCGTCCCACAGATCCTTGGCCTCCTCACTGAAAGCGATACGCGGTTGTACGGTGTCACCGGGTTTCCCGGACATATCGGAGGTTCCGGAAGAATCGGATTCTCCGGAATTGCCGGATATATCGGTCACCTGGTCTGCCAGCACCGCCTTGATGGCCTCGTCGTAGCAACGTACCACGGTATCCACATATTCCGCACCGCGTGCCCTGCCCTCAATCTTGAAGACGCGTACGCCGGCCTCCATCATCTGGTCTATGAAACGGATGGTTTTCAGGTCCTTGGGCGACATGATATACTTGTTGTCTATATCCAGTTCGTTGCCCGTCTCGCGGTCACGAACCGTATAGCTTCGCCTGCATATCTGCATGCACTCACCACGGTTCGCACTCCTGCCCATGTTGTGCAGACTCATATAGCACTTGCCACTGATGGCCATGCAAAGGGCACCATGGCAGAACATCTCGATACGGATCAGCTTGCCCGAAGGACCGCAGATGTTTTCCTCCACGATGTGACGATAGATCTCCGCCACCTGCTTCATGTTCAGTTCGCGTGCCAGCACCACCACGTCGGCAAACTGTGCATAGAAGCGCAGGGCCTCTATGTTGCTGATGTTGAGCTGGGTGCTCAGGTGCACCTCCTGTCCTATCCTGTTGCAGTAGCTCATCACAGCCACATCGCTGGCTATCACAGCCGATATGCCTGCCTCATGGGCTGCATCCAGGATCTCGCGCATCAGCTGCAGGTCCTCGCCATAGATGATGGTGTTCACCGTCAGGTAGCTCTTCACGCCACAATGACGGCACTCCTGGGCAATTCGCCTCAGGTCCGCAATGCTGAACGTACTGGCCGAATGGGCACGCATGTTCAGGTTCTCGATACCAAAATAGATGCTGTCGGCACCAGCCCTCAACGCTGCTGCAAAACTCTCGGGAGAGCCTACGGGTGCCATTATTTCGAAGTCGCTACGCTTCATCAATTCCTTGTCATTCAAAAAGCCTTAAAAACCAGTGCCTATTCAGGCAAACTGCTTATTGCGCGCAAAGATAGCAAAAAAAAATGGTAACGCATACATGTGCGGGTACATTTTTAACTAATGCTAACTAATTATGAAAAACACTTTGGGCAAAAGTGCCTTCACGCCTTCACACTTTCACAAAAAAAATGCCTTGCACAGTCTCTCTATGGATAATTGCACTACCCTTCTATGGATAATTGAATGGCCCTGTTTATAAACTTATGCTTCCACAATAGTGGAATATGGCTTGCCACACGGGTGAAATATGGCTTGCTACGCTCGTAGTAATACCCTTGCCACGCCCGTGGCAACCGGACATCAACCGCATCCTTATACCATCGTTGCCGCCTGGCAGCACAAAGTATGTACGGTGCAGCCCAGACAGTACCACCTAATCCCTGACGCGGCGATAGTGATCCACGAATACAAGGGAATCCTGATTGTTGTAGAGATTCAGGAGAACAAGGGTAAATTCGTCCTCGCCAAGTTTGGAGAAGCGGGCCGTTATCTCACCCAGTTCCTCGCCTTCAGGATATTTTACAAGCAGGATGGTATCCTTGTCATCAAAGGGCATTACATCCCTGTCCTGCGTGTACTTGCGTGCCTGCTTGCCGGTGGTCAGCAGATAACGCATGTCATTGACCATGGTCTTGCCGTTGTCCACAATGGTGGCCAGGGTACTGTCCTCAAAGAAGTAGTATTTCTCAAACACACAGTTTTCAAGGAAAAGGGGATTGCCATCCGACTTGTACAGCTCCCATTTGCCTATGATTTCATCCAGCATGGTACCGGTTTTCGGGGTTTCACCTTCCTGCGATTCATTTGACTTGCAACTTACAAAACCAAGGGTGAAGGCAAGGAGCAGAATACTCCAGAGGGCAGTATGTTTCATGATTGCTTGTTGTTTTATATTATAAATTATTTTTACACATCATTTTATATTATCTATCAATGTCTTGACGCATAGTCCTTATTTTGACACAAAGTTAAGGAATCATCCAATACATTGCAAGGAAAGA
>JAZRVZ010000275.1:0-10147 GCA_045599425.1 Bacteroidaceae bacterium
TGTGGGTTCTGACTGAGAAGGGCGGTGTACTTCTGCCACGCCTTCTCAAAACGATCTGTTGCTGTTGACATAATCTTTTTTTCCGCAAAGGTCGCAACTTTCAGCAAATACCGCAATACGTCATCGCGGAGACGCTTACGAAGGGTAGGTGGAGGGTTAGTGAAGGGTTACGAGAGGACAATCCTGCTTATTCGGCTGTCAGTCAGACACTTACCTGCTCCTCAGGTGAAGAGATGAAGGGTTGTGGCCAAAATGTATAAGCAGGCATACAGGGAAGAAGGCATGGCGTGCGCAGGACAAAGACTTTCCGCAAGGGTGGAAAATGTTTCCGGCCCTTGCGGAAAGGGATAATGCGCGCATGACGTGGCAATCAGACCGATGCCTGATCAACAGTGTGGCCCCAGAGCTTGTAGGGATTCTGGCGCATGTGTGAGTTGTAGAAGCGGCGGTCACCGGTCACCTCCCTCTTGATAAAGGCCGGGATGACGAAGGTTTCATCCTCACTCTTCAGCTCCAGTTCGGCCATGATGAGACCCTCGTTGTCACCGTGGAACTCGTCCACTTCCCAGACGTGCCCGTCGGTGGCGGGCACCAGGTAGCGGTGCTTGTCGATGATGCCGGGCTCGCAGATGAGCATCAGGTCACGGGCATCGCTCAGGGGAATCTCCTTCTCAAACTCGTAGCGGGAAAGTCCGCCGTTGGCACTGGGTCCCTTGATGGTCAGGTAACCTTTCTCATCACGTATGCGCACACGCACGGTGCGACCGTGCCCGCTGGCTATGTAGCCCTGCTGGATGTGGGTGCAACTGGTGGCGAGCGACTTGAAGTCGCCCGTCACGATAAACTTGCGTTCTATCTCTAATGGCATAGCAAATTGCTTGATTGTCTGGGTTGTCGTCTACTCGATTGTCGGAGTCTCCGATGGTTATCCGATTTTCAGTTACTCGTTGTTCTCTGCACCGAACTCCATGAGGTAGGCCTTGATGAAGGCATCGATCTTGCCGTCCATGACACCGCCCACATCGCTGGTCTGGTAGTTGGTGCGGTGATCCTTCACACGACGGTCGTCGAAGACGTAGCTGCGGATCTGGCTACCCCACTCGATCTTGCGCTTGCCGGCCTCCACCTTGGCCTGCTCGGCCATGCGATGCTGCAGTTCCTTGTCATACAGCATGGAGCGCAGCAGACGGAGGGCATTCTCCTTGTTCTTGGGCTGGTCGCGCGTCTCGGTATTCTCGATGAGGATCTCCTCCTCCTCGCCCGTGTAGGGATCCTTGTACTGGTAGCGCAGACGTACGCCCGACTCCACCTTGTTCACGTTCTGGCCACCGGCACCGCTGCTTCGGAAGGTATCCCAGGAGATGCGGGCCTGCTCGATGTTCACCTCGATGGTATCATCCACCAGGGGCGTCACGAAGACGGAGGCAAAGCTGGTCATGCGCTTGCCCTGGGCATTGTAGGGACTGACACGGACGAGGCGGTGCACGCCGTTCTCGCTCTTCAGGTAACCATAGGCATAGGCGCCCTCAATCTCGATGGTGCAGGTCTTGATGCCGGCGTCGTCGCCGTCCAGCAGGTTGCTGATGCGGCACTTGTAGCCGTTGGTCTCGGCCCATCGCATGTACATGCGCATGAGCATCTGTGCCCAGTCCTGTGCCTCGGTACCACCGGCTCCGGAGTTGATCTTCAGCACGGCATCCATCTGGTCCTCCTCCTGGCGCAGCATGTTGCGCATCTCCAGGGCCTCGATGGCCGTCATGGTGCGGCTGTAGATCTCGTCCACCTCCTGCTCGGTGACCAGTTCCTCCCTGAAGAACTCAAAGGCGGTCTCCAGTTCGCCGCAGAGCGAGCTGACCTCGTTGTAGTCCTTGATCCACTTCTCCAGTCCCTTGACCAGCTTCATCTGCTGTTCGGCACGCTTCTGGTCGTCCCAGAAACCGGGAGCCTGGGTACGGAGCTGTTCCTCCTCCCACTGTACTTTCTTGTTGTCGATGTCCAGGTAGCGATTGAGCTGCTCTACGCGGTCCTTCGCTTCCTTCAGTTGTTCTATTGTTATCATTGTCTTGTAGTTATTTGCTGTTGTTTGGTTGTTGCGGTAGGCGTCCTGGCATTAGATGCCGGACGAATTAACGGCATAGGAGGAGGTCTTCAATCATCCATCATCAATCATTCATCTTCAATCATCCATCTTCCAATTTCAATCATCAATCTTCAGTTTTCAATCATCAATCATCCATCATCAATCATCAATCCTCCTCGTACATTGCCTCAATCTCTGCCCGATAGTTTTCGCTGATGACGGGGCGCTTGATCTTCAGGGTGTTGGTCAGCTCGCCCTTCTCCAGGCTGAACGGTTCGGGCAGGAGGGTGATGCGCTTGATCTTCTCATAATGGGCAAACTCCTGCTGAAGGGTATCGATGCGGTCCATCAGCAGGCGGTTGATGTGCCTGTCGGCACAGAGTTCTGCCATGCTGCCGTAGCTGATGCCATGCTCCCTGGCCAACTGCTCCAGCGAGGGGTAGTCGGGTATCACCAGGGCCGAGACAAACTTGCGCATGTCGGCAATGACCACGATCTGGTCGATGTAGCGGTCCACGACCAGCTTGGACTCGATCATCTGCGGGGCGATGTACTTGCCGTTGCTGGTCTTGAAGAGGTCCTTGATGCGGTCGGTCAGGAAGAGCTCGCCATCCTTCATGTAGCCTGCGTCACCGGTATGGAACCAGCCATCCGCATCGATGGCCTGATCGGTGATCTCCTGCTTGCGGTAGTAGCCCTTCGTGATGGTCTCTCCGCGGAGCAAGACCTCGTTGTCCTGGCCAAACGAGACCTCCACGCCCTGCAGGGGACGGCCCACGGAACCGATGGTCTTGGACCGGCCAATCCGGTCGCAGGACACGGTGGCCGTGCTTTCGGTCAGTCCGTATCCGGCAATCAGGTTGATGCCGGTGGCGTGGATGAACTCCTCCACCTCCTTAGGTATGGCGGCTCCGGCCACGGGGAAGAAGTTGCCTTCCTCCAGACCCAGCTCCTTCTTCAGCAGGGCAATGACGGTCTTCTCATAGAACTTGTACTTCATACGCAGGGCCATGGGGGCCATCAGTCCGCGCATCTTGTACTTCACATTGTATTCCGTGCCGATGCGCAGGGCATCATTGATCATCATACGCTGCATGGCATTGCCCTCGCGTATCTTCTCCTGCACGCCGGCATAGACCTTCTCCCAGAAGCGGGGAACGGAGCACATGCAGGTGGGATGCACTTCCTTCAGGGAACGGAGCACGTCCGCCGGACGGAGGTTGACGCAGAGCATGGCACCCCTGGCAATGCACCAATAGCTCCATGCCCTTTCGAAGACATGGGTGAAGGGCAGGAAGTTCAGTATCACATCCTTGTCACTCAGGGGCAGGGCGGGATCCTGGGCCAGGAGGATGGCATCATACATGCGGTGCGTGAGCATCACGCCCTTGCTCGTCCCCGTCGTACCGCTGGTATAGAGGATGTTGGCCAGGTCGTCCTTCTGCAGTTCTGCCGTCCTCTGCTCTATCTCCCCGGCATGCTGGTCGGACTCACCCAGTGCAACGAACTCGCTGAAATACATGCTCACATGGTCCTGCGGATCCTTCCTTACCGTCTTGTCGATGATGATGAGCCGCTGCAAGGTTGGACAGGTGCGAAGCACGCGGAAGGCCACGTCATACTGGTACTGCTCACCCACGAAGATATAGCGGATGGCGGCATCATTCACCATGTACTTCACCTGGGCCTCGCTGCTGGTGGCATAGAAGGGTATGCCAACGGCACGGATGCCATAGCAGCCGAAGTCCACGAACAGGTTCTCCACCATGTTCTGTGCAAAGACCGCCACATTCTCCTGGATGCCCACCCCCAGCTCCAGCAGGGCATTGGAGACGGCACGCACACGGCGCGCAAACTCATTCCAGGAAACGTCTTTCCAGACGTCCTTGTTGTAGTCGCGGTAGCGCAGGGCTGTACGCTCGCCATACGCCGCGGCCTGGGAGGCAATCATGACGGATAGGGGTGAAGTGTTGAGCATTTGCGGTTATGCGGTTATACGGTTGGACGGTTTTATGGTTATACGGTTATACGGTGGTGAGGCTAAGGGGTTCCAGCATCTCGCGATAGAGGCACAGGGCCTCACGGATCTCGTCTACCCGGATGTACTCGTCGGCCGTATGGCTGCGCCTGCTGTCGCCCGGTCCCATCTTCATGCTGGGAAAGGGCATCAGGGCCTGGTCGCTCAGCGTGGGACTGCCGAAAGGCTTGCGCCCCAGGGCCACGGCACGTTGCGTGAGGGGATGCTCCAGACTGATACGGCTGGAATTGAGGCGGAAGGAACGGGCCTTGACCTCGCCCTTCACGGACTGGCACACCTTATTATATATATCCTGGTTGGAATAGCATTCGTTGCTCCTGACATCCACGGTGAAGGTGCATGTGTCGGGGATGACGTTGTGCTGCGTGCCGGCCTGGATGATGGTTGCCGTCATCTTCACGGGGCCCAGCAGACCGGTCTGGTCAGGGAAGGCATAGGAGCGGAACCATGCAATGTCGTCCAGGGCATGGTACAGGGCATTGTCGCCCTCGTTGCGTGCGGCATGACCGGCCTTGCCGTGCTCCGTCACGTCCAGCACCATCAATCCCTTTTCCGCAATGGCGGGATGCATGCCCGTGGGTTCGCCCACCAGGGCCACGTCAATGCGTGGCAACAGGGGCAACACGGCCGACACACCCTGGGCACCGCTGACTTCCTCCTCGGCCGAGGCCACGAAGATCAGGTTGTAGGAGCGTGATGCCCCACGCAGGTGGCGGTACGTCAGCAGCAGACTGACCAGCGAGGCACCATCGTCGTTGCTGCCCAGGCCATACAGCACTCCGTCCTCCGTCAGTTCCGGATGATGGGGGTCGCGCGTCCAGGCACTGACCGGCCTTACCGTGTCAATATGGGCATTGAGCAGCAATGTGGGACGGGCCTCATCGTGGCCGGGTGCCACCTCCCAGAGGTTGTTCCCGGTACGCTGAACATCCAGACCCCACTCCTGCATCTGTGCCATCAGCATGTCTGCGGCCTCCGTCTCCTGACGGCTGACGCGGGGAATGGCGATCAGTCGCTGCAGGAGGTCAACTGCCTCCTGGAGATCCTGGTGTAGGTTATCGTAGGTTGTCATCATTGTCGTTTGTTGTTAAGCTGGTTTCCGGCAGGGCCACATATTCCGGACATGCCGGACGGGGGAGCATCACTCATCGTCCTATCCAGCCCTCGGGATTCAGTTTGGCCGTCTCCTTGCGAAGCTGGAAGTGAAGCACGCAGTTGCCGTCTCCGGCCGAGGCCACGGAACCAAGCACGTCGCGTGCCTTGACCTTCTGGCCCCTGCTGACCTTCACGGACGAGAGGTTGCAGTACACCGAGATGTAGCTGCCGTGGCGTACCAGCACGCCCTTGGTATTGTAGAACTGGAACACTGCGGTTACCTCGCCGTCAAAGACTGAGCGGGCCTGGGCACCGGGCTTTCCGATATAGTTCACGCCCTTGTTGTCCAGCTGGACATTCTTCATGCCCGGCACGTTGTAGGTTCCGAAACGCTCGCCCAGCTTGTAGCTGCCCGTGATGGGAACGGGCAAGCGACCCTTGTTGTTCACAAAGCTGCCGTTCAGCGCCTTCTCCTCCGGCGTCAGCCACTTGTCGGCCGGCACGGAAGAGGAACTTTTGGAAGACTTGCCCGACGAACTGCTCTTCGAGCTGCCCTTCCCGTTCTTGGCCGCGGCCTTCCTGCGGGCCTCCTCGGCTTTCTTGCGGGCAGCCTCCACCTCGGCAGCCACCACGGCATCAATCTTCTTGTTCAGCTGGGCCAGCTGGTTGCGTTGCCTGGATATCTGACTTTCCAGTCCCTTCTGCTGCGTACCCAGCCGACTGATCTGGTCAGCCTCGTTCTTCTGTTGGATGCCCAGGTTGCGACGCTGCTCCATCACGCTCACCATCAAGGCGTTCATCTCACCGCGTGCCGCCAGCAGGTTGTTCTGCATCTGCAGATGCTCCTCCTCCTTCGCCACCAGGTCCTCGCCCAGCGAACGGATCACATCCGCCATGAAGTTGGTTTCGCGGGCCTTGCGATACATCTGGCTGACCTGCCTGGAGGAGAGCATGTTCAGGGCATGCCCCCTGACCAGGCCGTAGGATCGGGCTGCACGCAGGGCGGCCGCATACTTGTCCTTCTTGTCCTGAAGTTCAACGGAAAGGTCATAGAGACGGTCGTTCATCACCACCATCTGGCTGTCCAGCTCTACCATCCGGTCCTCGGCATGCCTGATGCTGTCAAGGTGCTGCTCCAGCTGCACGCCGATGAGCTGCTGCGTACGCTTATGCTGCGTGATATTCTGCCGCGTCTGCTCCAGCTGCTGCTGGGATTTCTTCACCTCCTTCTGCAGCTGGTCCCTCTGCTTCTGGAGGTCCTTGACCTTCTTGCTGTTCTGCGCAGCCAGGGGCAGCAGCATGAACAGGAACAATATGAGATATAGTAGTCTTTGCATACCAGACACCGTTACTTGGCCAGACTCATCACTGCGGCCCAGACTTGCTGCAGGGTCAGTTCCTCAAACTTGTTTTTGTCGATGTTGGTCGGGGTTCCCTTCCAGGAGTCATCCGCACGCAACTTGCTGATGTCCATTGAGGTGGACACGCGCTGCGTTCCCAGTTCCACATTGACCTGGAGCTTGTTGGGGAAAGACTCGTTCTTCAGCTGGGTCCACCCCTGGTATTCGCAGGACATGCCGCGGCCTCCCTGTACGCCCTTGATACGCGACTGCTCCAGGCGTCCCGTTGAAGGCTGCGCCTGGAAGGACAGCTGCAGGTTGCGATCCTTGTGGGTCAGCAGCACGGACTGGCCCTGCTGCTCATGGCTGAAGGCAGAGGCGGCAGGTGCCGTACCCTTGCTGCCCGGCAGGAAGAGTTCGTTCCACAGCAGGGACTGGAAGGTGTAGAAGTCTATGCCATTGTCCTTCAGGAAAGGCACATCCGAATAGGGCAACCTGACAAAGCGCTTGTTCATGTTGTCCATGACCAGCATGTAGTCGGGCGTGAACTCCAGCCGACCGACGGTTATCAGTCCCAGTGCCTGGAGGGTGACCTGGATGATGCTGTTGCGCTTCATCTTCAGGTCGCCGCCAACCTTCACGCTCTGCCCTCCCATGGACAAATCCAGCGAAACGTGTCCGGAGACCTGTGCCAGGGAGACCCGGCTGGCATTCACCTTCTCCACCACGGCCTGCACCTGGATATCCGTCGCCCCGTCCGGGCTTACCTTGTCTGCCACCTTCCTGCTGCAGGAGGCCAGCATCAGGGCCAGGACAATCCAGACCCAGAAACGTCTAAATTCACAATTCATAATTGACTTTGTCAGGCTAAACATTCACAATTTGATTTCCGAAGCGGGGCAAGGAGTCTCTTCCGGACTCACCACTTCCCTACTTCTTCATGTATTTCTTTTTCTTCAGTTTCCTCTTCAGCAGCACGCTGGCCGTCTGGCCATCCTTCGCCACCTTCTCCTGGGCCAGTGCCCACAGGCGGAGCGCCACGTCCATCTGTCCGCAATTGGCATAGATGTCACCGGCATGCTCCAGCAGTACGGCATTCACATCCGGATCATGAAGCAGCAGGCTGTCCTCCTTCCCGGGATCCACCACGCGATCCATGTATATCCGTGCCGTGGTATAGTCCTCCTGCACGAAGAGCACCCAGGCATACGTATCCAGGTAGGTCTTGCTGTCCGGCTCCAGCTTGACGGCCTGGTAGCTCATCCTCTCCGCCTTGTCCAGCATCTCCCCCTTCAGGGAGAGGTAATAGGCATAGTTGTTGAGGCACGAAGCATTGTCGGGCCAATAGACCAGGCAGGAGTCATAGGCCGCAAAAGCCTCTCTTTCCCGGCCTTCCTCGTGATAGAGGTCGCCCAGCAGATCGTAGAGCACACCGATGAAGCCTTCGATCGTATTCTCGTCTGCCTGACGGATGCCTGCCTTCAGCGTCTCCTCGGCTTCTGCCTTCATGTGGTCCTCCAGGTAAGTCAGGGCCAGGTAGTAATGAAAACGGGATTCGGAGGGGAAGTACACCAGGGCATTCCGGCATTGCTCACGCAGGCTGGCCCCATCTTCCTGATCAATGTAGTATTGTACCAGTTCCATCTGCGATTCAAACCCGGAAGGATCCGTTGCCACAATCCGCTTGAGCAGTTCCAGGTTGGTGTACCCGGCCGAGTCCTGATGCAGGAACTCGTCATACGACTTGTACAACTGCAGGAAGGACACGTCCACATCCCCATCCTCCAGCAGCGTCTGGAAAATCTGCTGGGCATGCTCACGCCTGAGGCTGTCCTGCAAGGCATTCAGGGCCACTTCGCGAAGTGAGAGGAATCGCTCCTGCATGTCCGTTCCGGGATCCAGGATCAGGGAATCACGCAGGTGCTCGTAGGCAACGGTATCACCCGTCGCAAGGATGTACTGCAACTTCATCATCTGCAGACCGCCGAAGTGCGGATCCAGACGCTCGGCCCGTTCCATGCAGACCAGCGCACTGTCCAACATTTCATTGTCGATGTAATGGTCAGCCATCACGATGTGGCATCTCAGATCGTAGGGGAACTCCCTGCACACGGCCCGGATCTGCTCCAGGGCCTCGTCCGTCCGACCCATGTCGCTGTACAGCTTATACTTCTGTTCGGCAATCTGCATGCTGTTGCCTTGAAGTGTCTGGATGCGGTCCAGCGTCTTTATGACATCCTCCGTCCGCCCCATCTGCTTGTAGAGCATGAAGAGCTGGCTGAGCACGTCCACTCGCTTGCTCTGCATGACCGACATCCGCTCCAGCACCTCCAGAGCCTTGTCCTGCTGCTTGTTTTCCAGGTAGATGGACGCCAGTCGTTCCTGGTACCAGGGATTGCCGGGATCCGCGGCAGCCGCCTGCTCTATCATGGCTGTTCCCAGACTGTCCATTCCCAGGGGAAAGGAATAGTGGCCCAGCTCGAAGGTGGTTGCCGGATCGTCAGGCATGATGTCCCGGCAGTGACTCAGCATCTCCATCATCACCGCATAGTCCTCCTGCGCCTTGGCCTTCTGGGCAGCCATATAATAATAGGACAGCTTGCGGCGACGGGCCTCATCACTGATCCCCTGTGCCGAAAGGCCGGTGACCAGCTGCAGTGCCAGGATGGAAAGCAGAATACGCAGGATTGTCATTATGGGAGGATGATTATGGTTATTTATCCGTACGATGGAATGTCTTGTCCCTCTGTCTTCGGGTGGTCGCAAGCAATTTCCTGTCAGCTTACTGCTTGCCACTATGGCCGAATCCGCCTTCGCCACGTTCGGTCTCAGAAAGGGTCTCCACGAGTTGCCACTCTGCCTGCTCGTGGCGGGCGATGACCATCTGGGCGATGCGCTCCCCATCGTTGATGACAAAGGCTTCACTGCCCAGGTTGATCAGGATGACCCCGATCAGGCCGCGATAGTCCGCATCGATGGTGCCAGGCGTGTTGAGCACGGTGATGCCATGCTTCAAGGCCAGACCGCTGCGTGGACGCACCTGTGCCTCCACGCCTGCAGGCAGGGCAATGCGCAGGCCTGTGGGAACGAGGCATCGCGCTCCGGGCTGGAGCGTGATGGGTTCATCAAGGTTGGCACGCAGATCCACACCAGCCGACTGTAGCGTGGCATATTGCGGCAGGGGATGATGGGATTCGTTGATGATCTCTACCTTCATTATCTTCTTAAAATGTTAATATGAGCCCGACACCAGGCCGGGCTCATAAAGGGTTAGTTTGGCCTCGAGTACCCGATGGCTCAAATTATCGGGTAGTCAAGTAATCGACGTATCGGGTTATCGAAGTATCGGGTTATCGAAGCCTCGAATCATTTTTCTTACAGGATGGTGCAACCGGTGCAGGGCTTGAGCTGCTTGAAGAAGTCGTTGCCCTTGTCATCAACAAGGATGAATGCGGGGAAGTTCTCCACCTCAATCTTCCAGATGGCCTCCATGCCGAGCTCGGGATACTCCACGCACTCAATGCTCTTGATGCTGCTCTGGCTCAGTACGGCAGCCACGCCGCCGATGGTACCCAGGTAGAAGCCACCATGCTT
>JAZRVZ010000276.1:0-13185 GCA_045599425.1 Bacteroidaceae bacterium
TACCATGGGGTTGATGCATACGGCCAAGGAATTCAACGACCTGGTCCTGAAGCAGGACGGCAGCCGTATCATCCGCTTCAGCGACGTGGGTAGGGCCGAACTGGGGCCTGCCGACATCAAGAGCTACATGAAGATGAACGGTGTACCCATGGTCGGTGTGGTTGTGGTGCCGCAGCCAGGAGCCAATCACATCGAGATTGCTGATGCCGTCTACCAGCGTATGGAGCAGATGAAGAAGGACCTGCCCGAGGATGTGCAGTTCTCCTACAGCTTTGACAATACCAAGTTCATCCGTGCCTCCATCAACGAGGTGAAGGATACCATCATCGAGGCCTTCATCCTGGTCATCTTCATCATCTTCCTCTTCCTGCGCGACTG
This sequence comes from Bacteroidaceae bacterium, assembly GCA_045599425.1. Taxonomy (GTDB): domain Bacteria; phylum Bacteroidota; class Bacteroidia; order Bacteroidales; family Bacteroidaceae; genus Physcousia. The sequence goes on from JAZRVZ010000276.1 coordinate 379, forward strand.
GCGCGTGACCCTGATTCCCTGCGTCGTCATTCCCGTCTCGCTCATCGGTTCGTTCTTTGTGATGTACCTTGCAGGCTTCTCCATCAATGTCCTCACCATGCTGGCCATCGTGCTTTCCGTGGGTCTGGTGGTGGACGATGCCATCGTGATGACCGAGAACATCTATGTCCGCATTGAGCGTGGCATGAAACCCATGGAGGCTGGCATTGAGGGCGCCAAGGAAATCTTCTTTGCCGTCATCTCCACCACCATCACCCTGCTGGCCGTCTTCATTCCCATCGTATTCATGGACGGCATCACCGGCCGTCTGTTCCGCGAGTTCAGTATCGTCATCGCCGGAACCGTCTGCATCTCCTCGTTTGCAGCCCTCACCATCACCCCCATGCTCTCCACCAAGATTTTGGTACATCGCGAGCAGCAGAACCGCTTCTATCGATTCACCGAACCCTTCTTCGAGGGCTTGAACCGCTACTACGAGAAGGGACTCGGTGCCGTGCTGAGACGGCGTTGGGTCGTGCTGCCCGTCATCGTGGGCATGGTGGGACTCATCGTCTGGCTCTGGGGACTCATTCCCTCGGAGATGGCTCCCATGGAGGACCGCTCCTCCATTACCATCCGCACCCAGGGAACCGAGGGAGTCACCTATGAATACATCCGCGACTATACCGAGGACATCAACCTGCTTGTGGATTCGCTCTGTCCCGATGCCGACAATACCTCTGCCCGAGTCAGTGCCGGTAATGGTAATATCCGCGTCACGCTGAAGGACCTCAAGGATCGCGACTACAGTCAGATGGAAGTGGCTGAACGGCTGACCAGGGCCGTGGCCACGAAGACCAAGGCCAGGTCGTTCGTGCAGCAGCAGTCCTCCTTTGGAGGCCGGCGTGGCGGTATGCCCATCCAGTACGTCCTGCAGACCACCAACATCGAGAAGCTGGAGGAGATACTGCCCACCTTCATGGCCAGGGTGAATGAGAATCCGATGTTCCGCATGGCCGACGTGAATCTGAAGTTCAGCAAGCCGGAGGCACGTCTGACCATCGACCGTGACCGTGCCAGCATCCTGGGTGTCAGCACCCGCGACGTGGCCCAGACCCTCCAGTACGGACTGTCCGGCCAGCGCATGGGCTATTTCTACATGAACGGCAAGCAATATGAGATCAAGGGCGAGATCAACCGTCAGAACCGCAACAAGCCCAGCGACCTGAAGTCCATCTTCATCCGCAACAAGCAGGGTGGCATGGTACAGATGGATAACCTCATCGACCTGAAGGGCGGCATCGCACCTCCGCGTCTCTATCGCTACAATCGCTTTGTTGCTGCCACGATTTCCGCAGGTCTGGCTGACGGCAAGACCATCGGTGAGGGTCTGGACGAGATGGATCGCATCGCCAAGGAGACCCTGGATGAGAGTTTCCGTACTGCTCTTGCCGGCGACTCGAAGGAGTTCCGCGAGAGTTCCTCCAGCCTGATGTTTGCCTTCATGCTGGCCATCCTGCTCATCTACCTCATCCTGGCTGCCCAGTTCGAGAGTTTCAAGGATCCCGTCATCATCATGCTCACCGTACCCCTGGCTGTGGCCGGAGCCCTGGTGTTCATGGACTGGTACGACATCACGATGAACATCTTCAGCCAGATAGGTCTGATTATGCTCATCGGACTGGTGGCCAAGAACGGAATCCTGATTGTTGAGTTCGCCAACCAGAAGCAGGAAGCGGGCATGAACAAAATGCAGGCCATCCGCGAGGCCGCCCAGCAACGTCTGCGCCCCATTCTGATGACCAGTACTTCCACCATCCTGGGACTCATTCCGCTGGCCTTCGCCACGGGCGAGGGTTGCAACCAGCGCATCGCCATGGGCATCGCCGTGGTGGGCGGCATGCTCGTCTCCACCTTCATGACCATGTTCGTGGTGCCCAGTATCTACAGCTACATCTCTACCGATCGGTCGAAGAAGAAAAAATAGACGTTTAACCGAGAAGATAGACGTTTAACCGTCTAATCGAAGAAATAAACGTTTAACCGTTTAGACGTTTAGTCGCAAAAAATAAAAAGATGAAATCTCGTTTCAGATATATATTGTCGTTTGCCCTCGGGGTGTTCACCGTCCTCCCTGCCTCTGCCCAGCAACCCCGTCTGCTCAGCCTGCAGGACTGCCTGCAGGAGGGCCTGAAGAACAACTATGCCCTGCAGATTACCTGCAACAAGGAGGAGATTGCGCACAACAATGCCACCCTGGCCAATGCAGGTGTCCTACCATCCGTGGATGCCAGCGCCAGCGTGCGTCCCAACCTCACCAACCTGGACCGTACCGTCTCCCGTGTCACGGGTGACGCGACCCGCAACACCAACTACCTGGACAATACCGTCGATGTGGGCGTGTCCCTCAGCTGGACCATCTTCGACGGCTTCAAGATCCAGACCAACTACCAGCAGCTCAAGACCCTCGAGCAGCAGGGCGAGACCTCGACCCGCATGGCCGTGGAAGACCTGATAGCCGACATCTCCTCGGAATACTACACGCTCATCCAGCAGAATATCCGTCGCGAGCATTACCAGTATGCCATGCAACTCTCTCGCGAACGTCTGCGCATTGCCCAGCTCAATTATGAGACGGGACGCTTCTCCGGCCTTGACTTCCATCAGGCCGAGGTGGACTATCACAGTGACAGTACCGCACTGGTCAGGCAGGAGGAGGCCGTGCGGAATTCTGTTATCCGATTGAACAAACTGATGGGTAATGCCGATGTTTCCAGGGATATCAAGGTGCCTGAACGTACGATTGTCGTTCGGAGTGGCCTGGATGCTGACGATCTTTGGCAGAAGACCCTCTCCGCCAACACTTCGATACTTTATGCCAGCCAGAACCAGACTCTGGCCGAGCAGGACCTCAGGAAGGTCTTGTCACGCAACTATCCCTACGTCCGGCTCAATGCGCAGTATGGCTACACCCATACCAATTACGATATCTCAGCCACCCGCGTCCGCGACAACCTGGGGCTGTCCGGTGGCCTGACCGTCGGTTACAACATCTTCGACGGAAACAAGCGTCGTGAGCGTCGCAATGCCGAAATCAACATCCGTAACCAGAAACTGCAACGTGAACAGCTGGAACTGGAACTTCGCGCCAGCCTCATGAGTTTCTGGCAGTCCTATACCAATGCCCTCAGTCTCCTGGAACTCCAGCGAAAGAACGTGGACATTGCCCGCACCAACCTTGACATCGCCACCGACCGCTACAAGTTAGGCAACCTTTCCGGCTTCGATATGCGCCAGGTCGAGAAGAACCTCCTCGATGCCGAGGAGCGCCAGTTGCAGTTAGAGTACGATGCCAAGCTCTGCGAGATTTCCCTGCTGCTCATCAGTGGCGGAGTATCAGCGTATCTGGAATGATTTTTTTGCACGAAAAATGGACGACACCCTACCCAAAGTCTCATAAACGATAGGTATATAGCATGTTAATCGGGTAGGGTGTAGGGTAGGGTGTGCGGTTTTAACCCTACCCAGACCCTACCCACATTCTACCCAGGCATGGTGGCCTGTCGCCTGTTGAGTATGCATGATACGTTCAGCCCATTCCACCATGGCTTCTGATATCAGGTTCATACAAATCACATTTCTCTGCGATAATTCCCATGCAAAATCACATTTTCAGGCGGATTAGACTTAAAGTAATCACATTTTTGCAAAACCGGTGGATCCCGTGGCCTTTATGCCACCCAACCAAAGCCCTGGACGGCCATGTCGACGAAATGGTTTAGCAGCAGGTTCGTCTTGTCGGTGAATGCGATGCGGTCGTAGCTGTCGGGAAGGTCGGCGTTCAGGGAAATCTGAATCAGCGACATCACCTTCTTGCGCGGCTGTTCATCCTTGTACCAGTCCACCACAAGCACATTCTCGCGCTCCTCCGTCAACTTCTTGTAGAGGTTCCTGGCCGCAAGGATCACCTTCTGCTCCTCAGCCTTCGTCAGACGACGATCCTGGATCAGCAGGTCATAAATCTCCATCTCCTCCTCGCTCAGTCCCATCTCCGTCGAGCGGCCCTGCTCCTTCTTCATGTCCTCAATCAACTGCAGCAGCTTCTCGTAGTAATCCTCATTCTCGCTGCCACCCGCATTATAGCGGTCGATGATATTCCTGTAACGCTGTGAGAAAGGCAGACGCGTACAGTTCCTGTTGATCAACTGCTCCAGTGCACTCTCAATGAACGAGCGCAGGTCGTCAATCTCCAATGCCTTGTACGGTGTGGTGCTGATTTCCTTCCTTACCGCATCAATATCCAGCTTGCTCAGGTCGATCACCTTGCCCTGATGTATGCCATACTCCACCTGACTGTCAGCCACCTTGGCCGCCACGCTGTTATCCAGCGCGTCAGCCATCCTGGCCTTGGCCCGTTGCAGCTTCTCGTCGTCTATCTGGTTGCAGAACAAGCCATTCAGGTAACTGATCGGCGCAAACTTCTCATTCTGCCACCCCCGTTCAAAGATCTCCGGCTTGCTGGCATCGTAGAGGTTCATCAGCAGGTTGCTCATCACCTTGAAGCGGTTCTTCGATTCATCCTTCTCCAGGATCCTCATGTACGCCTGCTTCAGCATCTCGTCCTTATCCAGCGCATCGCCCCCGTCCAGAATCTTATCCAGACTGATGCCCAGGGACAGCAGGAAGGCATCGCAATCCACTACGCAACGGTCAATGTTACTGATCAGCATCCCGATATCCTTGGCCGGATACTCCGCATTATCATCGTTCGAGGCATAGTCCGAAAGCGCCTGCTGCATATACTTGAACACATTCACGTAATCCACCACGATACCACAAGGCTTGCCCGGGAACACACGGTTGGCACGCGCGATGGCCTGCATCAGCGTATGCCCCTTCATTGGCTTATCCAGGTAGAGCGTAGAGAGCGAAGGTACATCAAATCCCGTCAGCCACATGGCACAGACAAACACCAGGCACAACGGATCGTTCTTGTCCTTGAACCGGTCCTCGATGTCCTTGCCCTCAGGCGAAATCGCATTCATCTTCTTGCGGTGAGGAATGATGTCAAGCCCCATGGCCTGGAACTTCTGCTCCTCCTCCGCATCCTCGCTGATGACCACCGCCATCTCCACCTTATTCATATAATCCAGCATGGCCGTCAGCCTTCCGCGTTCCTCCTTCGTCTTGGCATTGTTGCGCTCCTTCACCAGCGCCTTCTTCTCCTCAGCCCAGTACTTCTGCACCTTCTCGTACATCTTCACGGCCGTGAACTTATCCACGCTCACCACCATACCCTTGCCCAGGAAACCACGCCTCGGGAAGTGATGCGCAATGTCCTGTGCGATACGTTCCAACCTCTCGTCGCGCTTGATGACCTCCAGGATTCTCGACGATGAGTTCTCCAGCAAGTCCCTCTCCCGGTCGTTCAGGTTCTCCTCTTCGATGATATCCACGATGTCGTCGTCCAGACAATTATTCTCCAATCCCACCTCGGGCACCCTTCGGCTATAGAACAAGGGAACCGTGCTGCCATCCTCGATGGCCTGGGCAAAGTTATACTCCGACACATAGTCGCCGAACCACTGGTTCGTCAGACGCTTCGCACCCAGCAGCGGCGTACCCGTGAAGGCAATGTAGTTAGCGTTGGGCAGACCCGTATGCATGTTCTCCGCCAACTGCTTGTACTGCGTACGGTGGGCTTCATCCACCAGCACGAAGATGTCATCGCGTTCCGACAGCACCGGGTACTTCTTCGTCTTGTCATACTGGAACTTATGAATCAAGGTGAACACCATCGGCTTGTTGCCCGACAGGAACTCCCGCAGCTGCGCCGCATTCCTCGGCTGGCACTCCTCCTTGTCGCCAATCACCTCCGCCCTGACGAATGTCTTGTGAATCTGCGTGTCCAGGTCTTCGCGATCCGTTATGACCAGGAACGTGAAGTTGCCATGCAGCTTGCGCTTCACCTTCCTCACGAACATCACCATGCTATAGCTCTTGCCAGAACCCTGCGTATGCCAGAACACACCCAACTTTCCGTTCAGTTCCTCCCTCCGGCCCACGCTCTGCATCAGGTTATTCACACCCAGGTACTGGTGGTTCTTGGCAATAATCTTGATGCGACGGTTGTCAAAGAAGATGAAGTTCTCGATGTAATCCAGCAACCTCTCCTTGCGGAACAGGCCGTCCATCAGATTCGTGATGCTCAGGCCATGCTCTGCTATCTGCTCGCGGTCAAGCTTCTCCTTCTCGTCATCCACCCTCAGCCACTCAAAGAAGAACTCGTAGCTGCTGTTCCATGCACCCAACTTCGTCTGCAATCCGTTGCTCAGTACGCATATCTGGTTCAGGGCGAAGATGTTGGGGATGTCCTTTCGATAGCTCACCAGGTTCTTGTTGTACGACTCCTCCACCTTCACCGTGGAGTTCTTCAACTCGATGAATACCACCGGCAGACCATTCACAAACAGCAGCACGTCGGGCCTGCGATAGCGGAAGCGGCCCTTGATCCACATCTGGTTGACGCAATGGAAGTCGTTGTTCCCCGCGTTGTCAAAGTCAATCAGCCGTACGATATCAAAGTCCTCCTTGCCATTCCTCTTCACCTTCACGTTGATGCCGTTGCGAATCTGGTTGTAGAGACGGTAGTTCGTATCCACCATGTCCGTGGCCGTGAAGTCTTTCCTGAAGTCGCGCACGATGCCCTCCAGTATCTCGCTGTCTATCTGTGGATTGATGCGCTTTAAGGCATTCAGGAACACCATGGGCAGGATGCACTCCGACGCATTGCTACGTCCCGTCCGGCTCACATCGTCCTGTGCCTCTACGCTTGGGTCGCACTCAATGCGCTTCCATCCAAATTCAATTCGTGAGAGTCGGTTACAGATGGCCTGCTCTATATCGTCTTCGCTGATGAATGATTTCATGATGAGGGGATGTTAGGGTTGAACTTCCAGTTTGCCAGACATTAGGCGAGGGAGAAGAAGGTCGCGCTGGCGGGTGAGAAGGGTGTTTTGATGTTGGAGAGAGGATGTCTCCGCAAATATCGGCTCTGCTATTCTTTCGAATCCTTCAAGAAGTTGTTTATCTGGAATTGAAAGTTTTATCTTAGATGCTTTCACTGGACTCAAATTCAACTGAGCGGTTCCATAGGAAATGACATTTAGTGAAGCAAAGACATACTCAGATTTGAAAAGGCAATAACTATACAAAGGATGTCTAGATTTGATTTTTGCTACTCGCTGATTCAACAGATAGTTATTTCCTAGTACTCTGCAAACTCTGCCAATATTACCAGTTAAAGACAACAAAATATCACCTTCTTGTAATCTGCAATAAGACGGCATCCTCGTTGGTATCTCTGTAATTTTATCTGTATTACTTCCTTCAAAGCCATCATCTTTCACATTTTTGATTGTAACCACAGAGTATTTCCCATCTTCGCAGAATGTTTCACTTTTGAAGGCAAATCCATTTTGAAATTCAACAACATCGCCCAGAATACCATACTTCCATCCCTTCGGCAAACCATTCTCCATTTCCGCATTTTCATACCCAGGGAATCGGAAACGGACGAACCATTCTTTGTAAAGGTTCTCTGCCATCTGCTCTAACAGACGGATGCGCTTTGCGTTGTTTTCAATCAGGGTGTCGTAGGTAGAAAGGATGGAGGCTATCTTTTGTTGGATATTTACAGAAGACGGTATGTATACAGTCTTCTTTTCCATACTCTGTTTTGTTATATGAACCATAGTTGCGCCATTTACACCTCCTAAATAGAAAGGTGTTTGATGCAGCAAGTAATAGTAAAGATATAATCTATCTACTTTTTCTTTGTTCTCAATAAGTTTCCAAACATGATAATGGTATATAACTTTTTCTTCTTTCCAAATATGTGGTCCAAAAGTGCAAGCCCAAGCATATAACAAATCACCTTTCTCGCAATACTTGTTATCATCAAGTTCCATATCAGAATAATACCAAGAATCATTACCTCCAGAGAGATTGCCAACACGTAATATTCTATATTTCCCCTTGTCTTGTAATTCAGGCATAAGATATGCTCGCCCATTTAAGAACGTAACAATATCTTTCATCTTGTATTTACAAACTTCCATACTCGCTCTTTCCTTACCCAAACAACTCTTTCAAATTCTTCTCAATCTCACTCTCAAGAGCCTTTGCTTCGTTGGAAAGCGAGGTGAACTCGCTGTTGAGCGATAGCATCTCGGTGCGGAATTCCTCTTCTGTCATTCCGTCATCCTCAATCACCACACCCACATAGCGACCTGCATTGAGGCTGTAGTCATTGTCGATGATGCCATCCTCACCTTCAAGCTTGGCAACCTTGCAGAGGCCTATTACATCCTGGTACTTGCCATCCGGCCAACGCTCCAAGAGCCAGTCAATCTGTGCTTGCCAATAGTCTTGGTTTTCGTTTTCGTCTTCGTTGAGACGAGTCTTGTACTCGTCGACGAGTGCCCAGAATGCATCGCTGTCACCTTCATACAGTCGGCTGATGATGCCAAGGTTCTTTATCTGCTCGTCGGAGAACTTGCGGTGTGCACGGTCAACTTGGGTGAAGATGTTGCGGGCATCGATGAAGAGAATCTCGTCCTTCTGGCTTCGCTGACGGTTGAAGAACCAGAGCGTGGCGGGCAGGGTAACGGTGGAGAACATGTTGCTGGGCAGGGTGACCATCTGGCTGATGATGCCATCCTCTATCATCTTCTTGCGAATCTCCAGCTCGCTGCCACCGGCATCGCTGGCCGAGTTTGCCATGACGAGTGCAGCCTTGCCGTTCTCGTTGAGAGCCGTGGCAAAGTAACCGATCCACAGATAGTTGGCGTTGGGTACGGTCTCCTTCTTGTCACCACCCTTCTTGCCGGACTTCGTCTTGTTGCGTGGTACGCCGTAGGTGTTGAAGCGAGCGTCATCAATCACCTTTTCTACCACCACCTCATCTACATTGAAGGGTGGATTTGCCATTACATAGTCGAACTGGCCGAAGGCGTTGTAGGGATCGTTGTAGAAGGAGTTGGCTTCGGTAATCTCGCCGCGTACATTATTCAGCAGCAGGTTCATCTTGGCTAATTTCACCGTGTCCGGCTCCTTCTCCACACCGTAGCAGCGGAAGTGCATCAGCTGGTCCTTCGTGGCATTGTGACGGTGCATGTAGCGGGCAGCCTGGACGAACATACCGCCCGAACCGCAGGCAGGATCCAGGAACTTCTTGTCGCCCGTAGTGGGCTGGAGCACCTCCACCATGTACTGTACGACGCTGGCCGGGGTGTAGAAGGCTCCACCTCCCTGACCCTCAGCCAGGGCGAAGTTGCCCAGGAAGTATTCGTAGATCTGACCGAAGATGTCTATGTCGATATTCTCGGGAATGTCCTTGAAGACGCGCACGATGTTACTCAGCAGCTCTGGTTCCTCCTCGGGCACCAGCTGGCCATACACTTCCTTTGGCAACACGCCGTCCATGCGCGGATTCTCCTGCTCTATGGCCTCCATGGCACGCTTCACCAGCACGGCTTTCTCGGCATTGTCCGGTGCCTCGTTGATGTAGTCGAAGTAGGCGCACTCGGGCAGGAAGAAGCCGCATTGCTCGATGGCGATGTCCTTGTATTCGCGCTCCATTCTCGTACCCTTGTACTGGTTGTACTCGGCATCAATGGCTGCCTTGTGTTGCTTGAAGAGCACATCGGCATAGCGCAGGAAGATGAGGCCCAGGATGGGCTGACCGTATTTGTTGGCTGCAAGGTGGGCACTGGCACGCAGCATATCCGCAGAGTGCCAGAGATTGTCCTTCAGTTGCTTGAGTTCAATATCTGTCATAACGCAATAGTATTAAGGACGTTACTGTCTTATCTATTGCATGTAGGCAGACGCAAAAGGGCCTCGGGTGAAGATAAAGTTAGCGTGAACCGCAACTTACCTTCAGCCAAAGGCCCTGAGAAAGCCTACATCATACAGATAAGCCCGTCCACGCTATTGCGCAGACGTTCTTAGTTTCTCTGTATGACGTTACATTTGAATCAATTATAGAATTTCTCAGGTTCTTGGCTGATTCGATAACACAGAACGTTGTTATTTACCAATAAGTTCGTCGCATCCTCATTTGCCCCCTCACCTCCACCGCCTCGCCAGGCAGCTTCGCAGATGCAGGAACACGTGCGACTACGGTTGCAAAGGTAGTAATAAAAGATGATATCACAAAGGTTATACCTTATTTATTTATCTACCTGTAGCAGAAATAGGCAATAAGGGCAATGGTTAAAAGCATAATTTGCAGTGATGAATGTCATCATAGGATACGCCACGGACATACTAATCTGCCACTCCTATGATGGCATTCCTTGTTTGAGATGAATAAGGTCGTATTGTAATGCCATATCTCGTTATATTTAGTTGTACTTAATGCAAATATTTCCTATTTCTCTTTTTTGTCTCAACAATAATCCTTAATTTTGCGCTGAATAAATAACGATGCGAATTATGAGCGTAGCAGAACTCAGGGCACTTGATCTTTATGATCGCATGAATGCAAGCTTCCATTTTGACTCCCTTCCAAGTGATGTCATGCAGCACCTTGTGTCTCTGTTCAGGACCAGGTTGTCTTCTTGCAAAGATGATTCCTTGGCAGATAGTAGCGTGCCTATGCAGAAATATACGGTGGAGGAACTTCGTGACGATGCCATGCAGTCATGGAACGAATACCAGGAAGGTAAGTGCCGCCCTATTGATGAACTGTTTGTGGAATTGGAACAGGAGCATCCATGGGCTTTCAAGTAGTTTATTCCGATCACTTCAGGCAGAAGCTCAATAGGCTCATGGCTTGTAGCGGGGGACTTTATACCCAGGAAACCTTGCGCAATCTCATAGCTCAGATTGTCAGGTCTAAGGATCATCTTAGCCTTAACCCTCGTCTTGGTGCCATAGAGCCCCTCTTAGAGACGGAAGAACCCCAATTCCGCCATATTGTTATTCGCCCTTATTTCAAGCTTATCTATTTCGTTCATAACCAAGACGTCGTTCTTGCTACGATTTGGGATGTCCGACAGAATCCTGATGCCCTTGTTGCGGAATTAAATGAGAGGTGATCTATTCGAAGGTAAGCCCTTTCTCTCTATATTATTCGTCTGCTTTCTACCTTAGCTGATGATCGGCAAAGATAAGTGCTTCCTGTCCCATAGCGTGATACGGGGAAAAGAAATTTTGCGCAGAATCACTTTTTCTGCAACTTTTGTCGGAATGTGTTGGAGGGGTGGCAAATTCATTCTACCTTTGCACTCAGAGGATGTAAGTCTTAGCCGTATGCAATTCTCAGTAGGCGTAGTACCACAGACCCTGAGGATTATGCAAAAGGGGTACTCTCTTGCCGGTCGACCGCACGACGAGCACTGGTCGACCGTATGACAAGGAAATTCCGTGCGGACGGAAAGTTTTTCCCGAACGCACGGAATATATTAGGTGTACTGTCAAGAATTGTTGGCCAGGCCTTCCTGGCCCTCGCTTCATCGTAGTCTCAACGCAGCTTCTCCTTCAGGAACTGGCCAGTGTAGCTATCAGGACACTGGGCGACTTCCTCGGGTGTGCCACAGCAGAGAAGGCTGCCACCTTCGGCACCACCTTCGGGGCCGAGGTCGATGACGTGGTCGGCACACTTGATGACGTCCATGTTGTGCTCGATGATGAGCAGGGAGTGGCCCCGCTGCAGGAGGGCATCAAAGGCGGAGAGGAGTTTCTGAATGTCGTGAAAATGTAGGCCGGTGGTCGGCTCGTCGAAAATGAACATGGTAGGTTCATGCTTCTCCATACCCAGGTAGTAGGCCAGCTTGACGCGCTGGTTCTCACCGCCGGAAAGGGTGGAACTGCTCTGACCTAATTTTATATAACCAAGTCCGACGTCCTGCAGGGGCTTGAGCTTGTCTACGACCTTCCTGGCCTTGTGTTCGGCGAAGAACTCGATGGCCTGATTGATGGTCATGTTGAGGATGTCGTTGACGTTCTGCCCATGGAACTGCACCTCGAGCAGGTCAGACTTGAAGCGTCGGCCATGGCAACTCTCACATTCCAGGACAAGGTCGGCCATGAACTGCATCTCAACCGTGATGGTGCCCTCACCCTTGCATTCCTCACAGCGTCCGCCGGACTCGGTGTTGAAGCTGAAGTAGCTCGGCTGGTAGCCCATCTGCTTGGAAAGGGGCTGGTCGGCCCAGAGGTCGCGGATGACATCCCAGGCCTTCAGGTAGGTCACAGGATTGCTTCGTGAGGACCTTCCGATAGGATTCTGGTCCACGAACTCAACATGACGCACCATGCTGACATCACCCTCCAGGGCGCTGTGCTCGCCCGGGCGGTCCGTTGCCTCCTCCAGATCACGCTTGAGGGCGCGGTAGAGGATGTCGCTGACCAGGGTGGACTTACCGCTTCCGGAGACGCCCGTGACGACGGTCATCACATTCAGCGGGAAGGTGACGTCTATGTTCTTGAGGTTGTTCTCCCTGGCTCCCTTGATGACAAGACGGTTGTTCCATGGACGCCTGGTCCAGGGCACTGGGATCTGCTCCCTGCCGGTGAGGTAGTTGACAGTATGGCTTCCTCCTTCCTTGGGGAAGGTGGCGATGTCGGTGTAATTGCCCGCGTAGACGATCTCACCGCCCAGACGTCCTGCCATAGGACCCAGGTCTATGATGTAATCCGCCTGGCGGATGATCTCCTCGTCATGCTCCACAACCACGACGGTGTTGCCAAGGTCGCGCAGCTTCTTAAGGACGTTGATCAGGCGGTCCGTATCCCTGGAGTGCAGACCGATGCTCGGCT
>JAZRVZ010000277.1:0-14695 GCA_045599425.1 Bacteroidaceae bacterium
CGTCAGCTTCATCGTCACGCTCAGCCGGGCCTTTCCGTGCGTCACCAGCTCGCTGCGTATCCAGGGATCCCGCATCGTCACCTGACCCGTACCTGAGAGCCACACCTTGTCCGTTATGCCGCTGTTCAGTCCCGGCACGTAGGGCGTCCAGTCCCAACCTGCGCTGCTCAGGTAGTTCGGGCTGCCCTGGTTGGCGAGGGGCGTCCGGGGAATGTCCACCGTCACCTCCAGTTCGTTGCCGGCTTCCCTGCGTACGATGTCCGTAATGTCAAACCTTCCCCTTTCCATGAAACCGTCCAGCCGACCCAGCCGTTTGCCGTTCAGCACTACCTCCGCGCTGCGGTTCACGCCGTCCATATTCAGCCAGAGTCGGTCGCGGTTCATCTCCTTCGGCACCCGGAAGCTCGTGCGGTAGCGGAATTGGCGGTCATACTTCTTCCGGTCCACCTGCTGGATGTTGTCGCCGAAATTCGGATCCTTTTCTCGTCCGGCCAGCACATAGGCACTGAACACCGTACCGGGCACCACACCCTTCACGGCCTCCACGCCCGCCACTTTCTCAACGGGTTCAACTGTCCATTCCACCTCGGTATTCCCGCTGTCCAGGCTGTATGTCTGCGCCATGCCGGTGCCTGCCATCAACCAGAGTATCAGGGTTATGATGAGGTAATTCAGTTTTTGCGAAACAGCTTGGTATGTCATGGTGGGAAGCATTGTTTGGATGTTTGGGGAATTCGTGCGCAAGACGGAAGGATGGATTGCTTTGCAAATATACGAACTATTAGCCAAAGCGTATTGCTTTCCTTTGACAAAATTGATTTTCAATGGTTAATTTTGCCATTTTCAGTCAGTTTATCATGTTTTTTTCTTATCTTTGTCCTTGTTTTCCAATAATTTCCCCTTCCAGGGATGTGCAAATAAGAAATAGATATGAAAAAGACAATGTTATTGCTGTGTGCGATGCCCGCCATGCTGGCATCCTGCACCAAATTTTCCATGACTGAGACAACAATCGTCAAAGAGGAAGTCACGGACTCGCTGCAGATTACCGACCCCGAACTGTGGGAGGCACAGAACCACAAGCTGGAGCTGAAGGCCGACCGTGACGTCATGGCCAATCCTCTGGCCCTGGACAGCTTCATACAGATTGCCATCATTGTGCCGGATATCGAGGTGGCTGCCCGTGAGTGGGCGCAGCTGCTCAACGTTCCCGTACCCGAGATCCGTGTCCACCAGACCGTCGACACCTCCGACCCCAACCTGATGTACTATGGCAAGAACTACAAGTATGGCCTCAAGCTGGCCTCCATCATGGCACCTCAGGGCTTCATCATCGAGCTGCATCAGGTCATGGACGACAATCCCAATACCTACAATGAGTTTATCAAGGAGCATGGCTATGGTGTCCATCACCTCGGCTTTGCCGTAGGCGATCGTCGTGATGCCGTGGTGGGTGAGCTCATCGACCGTGGCTATCAGAAGCGCGTCGAGCATTTCTACCCTGGCGGCAGTTGGACCATCATCGACAGCGAGCAGTCCCTGGGTGTGAACCTCAACATCAAGCCTGCCATGTAGCTTCGCAATACTTTATCCCAAATAATCCATCAGACAACATTGGCGTTATTTTGCTTCTCCCTGGCATCCTTTGCAGCTCATTTCAATCACATAGGACCCCCTATGCTCATTCAATGTGCTACAAATGCTGACACAAAGATAATTCAAAATCACATCCATGGTCTAATGAACTATCTGGGTTTATTATATAACGGATAATTTGATGACTGACCTGTTTCCTGTAGGAATCGGGTCAGTTTTTAATCCTTGATGTACTTTTCTGCGAAGGCCTTGACACGCTGTCTGTATTCCTTGTTCTGCTTGCCAAAGGACTGGGCGTGCACCACACTCTGGGGGATCCAGAGTTCCTTGATGCCGTCCTGCTTGGCATCATAGACTTCGTGTACCATCCGGGTGGGGACGTAGGTGTCTGCTCCGCCATGTATGAAGAGCATGGGCAGGTGACAGTTGGCCAACTGGTACACGGAGGAGGCTTCACGGAAATCCCAGCCATACTTGCGACGGCAACGGTGGTTTGCCCAGTTGAGGAAGGCGGTGAAGCGACCCTTGACAACATCACTGAACTGATCGTAGACGTTGGTGTAACCGCAATCCTCAACGAAGCACTTCACGAAGGACAATCCCTGACTTTCCACCTCGCCGCTGACCATCATGGTGGTGGCTCCGCCCATGGAGACGCCGGTGACGAGCATCTGGGTCTCACGTCCGTCAAGCGAGAAGAGTTGGTTGGCCATGCGCATCCATGCCACCATGTCATGACGGTCGAGCCATCCCATCTGACGCATCCTGCCCTGGCTGAGTCCGTGCGCGTGGAAGTCGGGCAGGAAGACATTGCAGCCAAGTTCCTGACTGTAGAAGAGGGCCATGTTCAGCATGGTGGCGGCATTGCCCGTATAGCCGTGCATGAGGAAGACGGTGCGGGTGGTAGGCTTGTCAGCCCTGCGATAGAGGGCATGGAGGGGCAGGCCGTCATTGGGGCTGAGCATGGTGGTGTCGCGCAGTCCGGCGCACCATTCGGCATGGCTGCGCTGATAGCCATGGAGGGCAGATTCGTAGCGACGCTTGTCCTGTACGGCATCTCGCTTGAGGGCATAGTTGAGGACTTTCTGGGGGATGCAGCTGCTGAGCAGGAGACACAGGAGAAGACAGGTGGACAGCTTGCCTCCGGCTTTGCCGGACAGACGGGCGGGCAGGTGACCAACAAGGAACTCGTTGAAGACGATGCCAAGGACGATGAGGACGAGTCCGATGACGGTCGTGGCGGCTATGGTCTCGTGCAGTATGGTAGCAATGAGGAAGAGCGAAAGGAAGGGTGAGAGATAGGTGAGTTGGTTGACGAGGGAGGGATTGGCGGTATCGCGCAGCGCCATGGCGAAGAAGAGGAAGGGGATTCCCATCTCGAAGCCTCCGACGTACATGCCGGCAAGGATGCCGGGAAGGCTGGTAATGCGTGTACCGGTGAACAGGGCAGCGAGGCCGAGATAGAGGGTACCGAAGAGGAAGCTCATGAAGAGGGCGACGGTACCGTCGGTCTGGTTCTTGTTGCGGTTATTGACCATCCAGTAGGCTGCCCAGAGAAATGCACTGAGGAAGCCAAGGGCAAGGCCCAGGACGGGGAGATGTGTATCCTGGTGGCTGCTGCCCAGGGAGATGAGGGCCACGCCGCCGAGGGAGAGGAACATGCCAAGGTATTTGCCCAGGGGAATCTTCTGTCCGGCAAAGAGGGCAAGCATGACGAGCAGGACGATGGGCCAGGCGTAGTTGATGGGCTGGGCAACGTGTGCCGGCAGAAGGGCATAGGAGCGGAAAAGTACCATGTAGTAGGCCACCGGATTGAGCAGGCCAAGCAGGGCGAAATGGAACCACTGACGGGAGGTGAGACGACGGATGTGCGTCCACTTGCCCTGAAGGGTGAGTACGAGGGCAAAAATGAGCATGGCGGTCGCACTGGCCACCAGGACCATCTGGAAATGGGTGAGGTACTGGAGGCAGATCTTGAAGGCGGTGGCCACGGTGGACCACGAGAGGACAGCCACGAGGGCGTAGAGTATGGCTCTGGTATTCTTTGACATGGTTCCTTATGATTTATCTTGTTTGATCCTTTTTATGGTGCAAATTTACGAATAAGCATGGGAATCATATAATAAAACTTCTTTAAATTTGCTTTTTTGAGCGAAAGTAACCTTTAGCACATCCTCAATGGAGCGAATAAACGGTGAAAATGCCACTTGAATTCCCATAAAAAAAGGAGAGGCGCCCCTCAATGGGACGTCTCTCCAGTGTGTTATGTCAGGCAAAAGTGCCTTAAGTACTTACTTTACGAGTACCTTTACAACCTTGCCATTAGACATCTTCATGATGTTGATACCCTTCTGAGCCTTGGCCAGACGGACACCGTTTACATTGTAGATGTCAACAACGGTTGCATTGGGCTGAACAACCTCCAGAGCGGTCTCCAGCTGCTTCAGGGCTGCGGCATAGTCATAGCCGGGCAGAGGAGCAACGAAGTAGAGGTGTGCATCGTCGGCCATAGAGGTACCGGTCCAGGCGCTCTGGGCGGTGTTGTCCTCGTGCTTGTAAGCCTGGCCTGATACGTAGTGCTCGTTCAGACCGATGGTCAGGGTAGCACCCTCACCTACCTCGATGTTGCGGATAACAGTGTTGTACTCGCCGCTGTGGCTACCGTAGTATGAAGAGAGACCCAGGTAAGGAGTCTTCACGGTGTCGGCAGTTGCAACGTACATGTACTTATCCCAGTTGCCCAGAGAATCCTGTGCGTTGTAGTAGAACATGCGCTCGTACTCAGCAGTCTTGTCTACCAAGGGAGTACGGGTAGCCATTACGACAGCGTAGATACCTACGGGCAGGTCGCTGAGGGTCTGAGTCATGTTGTAGTCAGCATCACCATAAACGCTGATGTACTGGTCGGTAACATAGTTGGATGCATCGGGAGCGGTACCACCCCAACCGATGGCGATGGCATGCTCGCCGTTGGCAGCGATGGTCCAACCGGGCAGGTCATTAGTGCCGTTGCCGTTTACGCGGTACATCTTGGGGTTGGCGATGTGACCGGTCAGCTCGATACCTGCGAAGGGCTCGTCATCGGCGATGGCAGTAGTTGCCAGGTCGTCGGTGTTGATCATCTTGCGGGCGCCTACGGTGGTCATATAGGTGTACTGCTGGGTCTGGATGGCGTCACCGGTCTCGGGATCGGTAGACTCAACGGTCTCAGAAGCATTCCAGGTACCGTTTACAATGAGCTTGTAGAGCTGCATCTTGTTGGCCTCGTTGACAGCAGCGGCTACCTCGCGGTCATCAGATACAACGTTGTCCCACATCTCATAGATGGTGGCATCCTCAACCTGCAGCTTGTCTGCAGTCTGGATACCCTTGTAGATACCCCAGGTCAGCAACTCAGTTGCCTCCTGTACATGAGACAGCTTACCTGCAGCAGCAGACAAGATGGGTGCAACCTCGGCCAGTTCCTCATCGCTGAGATCCTTGGCAGCCTGGTTGCCGTACTTGGCGATAACCTCGGCGGTCTCAGCCACTACGTCAACCTGAGCGTACTTGGTACCCTGCAGATCCTCCAGGGAGAACTTAACCTCGTCGATGGTATTGTTGTAGGTGTCTACGTTGGCCATGCGGGCATTCAGGGCGCTCATCAGGCTCTTCAGCTTCTCGATCTCGGCGTTAACCTCAGAGGGGCTGTGGAAAGAAGCTGATCTTGCTTTCTGAGTTTCCTCGTCGAGGGCATTCAGGGTTGCACCAACATAGTCCTCGGTCATGAAGGCCTCGGTCACGAGTTCCTCTGCCTCCTCGATAGCTACACGGAGAAGACCCTTGTAGTAGGCAGCCTTTGAGGGCATGGTGATCAGACGCACGTCAGCCAGCATGAACTCCTGCCACTGTGCCTCCTGAGAGACAAACTTCATTACATAGTAGCCTTCCTTCTCAATGGTGAAGTCGGCCTCGAGTGCGAGGGTACCGGTTACCTTACCCTTCTCACCGTTCAGGTTGGGCTTGGCGGTGTAGCCGGTGAACTCGGCATATACGTTACCGTCGAGGTCCTCAACGGTGAAGTCGAACTTGGGCTCACCCTTCCAGGCAGCCATCTTGAAGCTTACGTTGTACTTGCGGGGAGTCAGGTAGAGAGAGATGTCCTCCTTGGTTACGCCATCGGGCAGCAGGCTCTCGTCTACGTTGCCGTCACCGTCCATGTAGTCCTGGATGAGCTCACCGAATGAGGCATAACCCTCGTTGGTACCACGGGTACCCCAGTAGAGTGCCTTGGTGAAGTCGCCGGAGAAGCCGTCGAACAGACGGACACCACCACCACCGGGGTTGGCACCGTAGCCGTACTTCATGCGTGAGCCGTCATCGTTGAAGCCATAGAGGTGATAACCGGCCTCGTTGTAGGTGTTCCAACCTACGGGAACAGCATCGGTCTCGTCACCGTTGAAGTTTGAAATGTAGATATCCTCTGCCTCGGTCATGTCGTTGTCGGCACCCAGGGCGTAGGTCAGCTTGATGGGATTCTGCATCTCCATACCCATGATGTTGGCAACGCCCTCGACCATCAGGGTGTACTCGCCGTCGGCCAGGTTGCCGGGCATGGGTACGGTTACGGTCAGACCGTCCTCGGAAATGGTAGCTTCCCTGGTGAGGTCGATCTTGGTCTCACCGAAGTTGGTCTTGGTAGAGATTACAATAGAAGCGTAGTCAAGACTTACCTCCTTGTTGAAGGTGAGGGTTACCTGCTTGAAGTCGTCGTTGGTCAGCTCGAAGCTCTCATGCTCGGGGAATACGCTTACGAGCTCGGGCTCGCTCCATGCTGAAGAGATGGCATCAACAGAGCTGTCGAGGTAACCGGTCTCGTTCTGGAAGCCCAGTACGGTGGTACCCTGCTCAACGCCGGGAAGCTTCTGTGCATCGGTGTACACGATGGGGCAGTCCTCGGCGGGAGTGAAGCTTACTGTAATTTCTGACTCGTCGTCCAGATAGATACCATCGGGAAGGAATGCATAGAGGTAACCGTCCTCCTTACCCTCGAGCAGCTCAATATCAACAGCCTCGCCGTTCTGGGAAACAGTCAGGCAAGAGGGATCAAGCTTCAGGTTGCCGCCGTTGGCCTGAGCCAGGGATGCAATGTTGGTGGGGAAACCGAAGTCAATCCTGATGATGTCGCCGTTGAAGGCTACACCGCCTACAGACACGTTCTCCTCGATGAGGATGTCGTCGAGCATGTAGTCACCGGCTGAGTTCAGGTTGGCGATGAAGAAGAAGGTCTCGGGGATGTAGCCACCGAAGTGCTCCTTGTAGGTCTGTACGCCGTCGCCACCGAAAGTCTCGGGGAACACAGCGTTACCAACCCATGACTGTCCGTCGATGACGGTCTTGATAGCCTCCTTGCCGTGGTAAACGGTTACGAAGGATACGCGCTGCCACTCGCCGTCACCGTTAAGGGTGATCTGGTCGAGGCCGTAGTTGCTGCCACCGGCAGTGGTGAAGGACTTGTCAAAGTTCTCCATACCTACTGACAGCCAGCTTGAGAGCTTGCCCTCCATGCCTTCGGGACCCTTGACCCAGAAGCTTACACGGTAAGGCACGTTCTCCTTGATGGGGAGGTTGGCCAGTTTGAAACCGCGGTCCCAGGAGTTGGCGGAACCCTCCTCGGAGTTGAGTACCTGCAGACCGTACTTGCCGCTGTGGGCGGCTGCTTCGCTCTGCTCGGTCCACTCATCGCCCTCATGGACGTTTACCCAGTCACCCAGGCCGTCGGGACGGGGGGTCAGGGCATACTGACAGTGGTAGTTGCCCTTGTCAGCGTCCTCGAAGCCGAAAGAAATGTTCTGCGCCTGGGCAAACATTCATGTTCCCAAGCCTGCAGCAAGGAAGAATAATTTCTTCATAAGCTTTTTGTTTTAGGTTAATTATTAGGTGTATTTTGTTGCTTTCAAGTCGCAAAGATAATGATATCGCGGGAATTATGCAAAGATATCGCGGAATAGTGCAATGATATTGCGAAATAATGCCATAATATCGCGGGAATTATGCAAAGATATCGCGAAAATAATGCAGAAAGGTTGTATTACTTGCAATTATCATGCACTATATTTTTCATCCTGACGCCGCCGTATG
Organism: Bacteroidaceae bacterium; assembly: GCA_045599425.1. GTDB lineage: Bacteria > Bacteroidota > Bacteroidia > Bacteroidales > Bacteroidaceae > Physcousia. The sequence goes on from JAZRVZ010000277.1 coordinate 7,717, forward strand.
CCTATCTGTCCAGGGGAAGATACCAGTTCTGCCTGTCCTGGAGCTTCTGGTAGAGGGCATCGTTGAAGTGGTTCATTCCTTCGCGGCCGGCAACCTTGCGTGCCAGGTAGGCGGGATCATTGCGATGCAGGGACATACGCATCAGGTCGTACCATCTCAAACCTTCGGATGCGGTCTCAAGAGCCATCTCATCCACAATCAGGTCCTCAACGGCCATGATACTGTCGGCCAGGCTGGCACAGGCAGGGATGGCATAGCTCTTGTCGGCATCTGCACGTCCGCAGCCACGGCTGTGTACGCCCTGGGTGTTCTGGCTGGTGAAAGTGTACTGGCTGAAGCTGATCAGCTCGCCGGCCTTCTCGCGCTCCCAGGCGGGCAGGCGGTCAACGGTCTGTCCGCCGATGTTGCGGATGAGGTTGTCGTTGCAAAGGCCGTACTTGAGTACGGCAAAGGCAGTCGCGGGAAGACCCATGCGGTTGAGGGCTTCTGCATAGCGCAGGTAGACCGTCTGAAGGCGGTAGAGGGTGACATAGCTTCCGGTATCGTACTTGTGGTTAGTCTGTCGCAGACTGCTTGCTGCAGTACTGCCTGAAGCCACGGTGCGAAGGTTGTAGATACTCTGCTGGCGAAGGTCGCCACGCTGGTTGGCCGCAGCATAGACAAGCGTGTCGGGAACGGTGATGGTGTCAGGAATCAGGCTGACAGGATCAACGTGTATCATTGTGTAGCGCTGCGACTGCGACAGCTCATCATAGGCCTGGCTGCGGGTTGCCTGATAGAAATAGCTGTTGCGTTCCGTGCTGGTGAACACATCAGGCAGGGTGCTGACAGGGCCGTCGTATTCCTGATCGCTCATGGGAATGAAGGTGAGGAGTTCCGAACCTGTTGTCTGGCCGAACTGCGCGGCATAGTCGTCCTGGATTTCCTGAAACTCGTCATTCGACCAGGTTACCCTGCTGAGCTGGGTGGGACGGGTGTCACCCTGCCGGGTCAGATAGTCGTGGTAATAGGTGGCTGCTTCCTTATACCGCCCGCTCCACAGGCAGAGGTCACCCAGCATGACACGTACGGGAATGAAGAACCGGCGGGAATCCAGGGCGTTCATGCTGCCGTACTGAGGCTGCGGTGTATCGACGTAGGGGGAAAGGTCCTTTATGAAGTAGTCGGCAATTTGCTGGAGGTCGTACCGTGGATGAAGGGCAGGGTCTGCCTCCTTCTCCGTCAGAAGGGGATCCGTAAAGAAGGGAACACTGCCATAGTTCAGGGCGAGCTGCAGATACGTCCATGCACGATAGGTGCGTACCACGGCAATCTCCTTGATGAACACCTTCTCACCGCGCTTGGTGAGGGTGGAGTCGGCATGCGCAAGGTAGAAGTTGCAGTTCTGGATGATGGCATAATAGTCGCGTGCCTGGGCATAGGGATTGTCCGCTCCAACCTGGAAGTTGGCGATATCCTGCAGGTTCAGGTGCGCGTCGGCGGTCAGCTGTGTCAGGTCGCCGCGCAATTCACCCAGCAGGACGGTGCGGTCGGCCACACGCTGGATCTTGCCTATGATTCCAACCAACGAATAAACCGTGTCATTGGGGCTGTTCAGCTGGTTGTCACCCACGAACTCCACCAGGGTAGAGTCGGTTTCAACACACGAGGTGAGCATGAGGGCCATGGTGAAAAATGTGAGGGCAGCCTTACGCAAGAATGCGAAAGGTATGGAAAATAGAATTTGCTTCCAGTTCTTCATCGTCTCTGATATTTCCTTATTCTCTTGTTTTCTGTTTGTAATTCCGAAAGGAATAGATACGGTTAGAGGTTGATCTTGACACCCAGGCTGAAGGTGCGACCACTGCCCAGCAGGCCACGGTCAATGCCCTGGCCAAGCACACTGTTGCTCTGAGCCGATTCCGGATCACTACCCAGATAACGTGTCAGGGTCCACAGATTGCGGGCCGAGGTCCAGAGGGTCAGGCCATGGATGTACTCGTTGCGGATAGGCAGGCTGTAGCTCAGGGTGACATCCTTGAGTTTCAGGTAGCTTCCATCCTCAATCCAGCGGTCGCTGAAACGTGAGTTACCCATAGGATCCAGGAAGGAGGCACGGGGAACGTCTGTCTGCTGGCCTTCGTGTGTCCAACGGCTGGCAACCGCAGTCGTCTGGTTGTAGAAATAGCTTCCGCCCTCCAGTATGCTGCGCTGGTAGTTGTAGATGTCGCCGCCCAGTGAATAGTTGAAGCCAAGGCTCAGCTGGAGGTTCTTCCAGCTCAGTCGGGTATGGATGTTTCCATAGAGATCGGGATTGGGATCACCGATGATCTCACGGTCGGAATCGTTGATGCAACCGTCCTGCTTGAGGTCGACGAAGCGCATGTCACCTGCCTGGAAATACTGCTTGGCACCCGTCTGTGTCTGGATGTACAGGCCATCCTGCATGGCCTCCTCGGCCGTTGCATAGACACCCTGGGTACGGTATCCGTAGAAGACACCTGCAGACTCACCCACACGTGAGAGGATGCTGGCTCCGTAGAGTTCCGTTTCCATCTCCTGTCTGCCTCCGGGAAGTGCTGACAGGCGGTTGGCGTAATGTCCGGCACTGGCTGACAGACTCCACTTCCAGTCCTTGGTGTTGACCAGTTTCATATCCACATGTACGTCAAAACCTTCATTGCGAAGGCGGCCATCATTGGTCCAGTTGCACTCAAGACCTGTCAGATAGCTCAGGGGAGCCAGTGCCAGCAGGTTGTGGGTGCGGCTGCTGAAATAGTTGACCTGCGCGCTGAGCCTGTTGTTGAAGGCGGCCAGCTGAAGGCCGGCAGTCAGGCGCTGTGTGGTTTCCCATTGCAACTGGGTGTTGCCGATGTTTCCGATGGTCTTACCCGTCGTGGTAGTGAACATCTTGCCGGCTACGAAGTAGGTACGGCTGGCAATTGAGGAAATGTCATCATTTCCACTGAGATCATAGCCGGCACTGAGCTTCAGGTAATTGAGGGCACGTCCCGGCCTGAACCAGTTCTCATTGGTAAGCACCCAGGCTGCCTGGACAGAGGGGAAGAAGCCAAAGGCATAGTTGCCGATCCTGGCACCCTCCTTCGCATCCACACCAAACTTGCTGCTTCCATCCATGGATACACCTGCACTAAGGTAGTAGCGCTCCAGATAATTGTAGTCGGCAGTCAGGTAGTAGGTAAGGTCAATGTCCTTGTCGTCGAAGCCTGTCGTACGCTTGTAGTTGAGGCTGGAGGACATATTGGGAGTCTTGTCGTTGCCCGTGTCGTATCCCACCTGAATGTTCTGGCGGAAATTGTCGCGCAGGTAACGGAAACCTCCGCGCACGCTGAGCAGGTGGGCATCAAAACGATGGGCATACTGCAGGTAGGTGTCGCTCATCAGGGTTATCTGCCGACCGGCCAGGGCAATGGCCACATTCTTCACGGTACCCAGGCCCTCGACCTCATAGGAGGGTACACCGCTGGTGGGAAGGTAGTAGTTTTCATCAGTGTTCATCAACTGGAAGGCGAAGTGCTCTGCCAGGCTCCAGTCACGTGTAATGTCCCACCTGGGAGCCACGGACAGGTTGACACTGCGGTTACCCAGATAGTTCTTGTTGGTTCCCTCGCCGTTCTGCAGGATACTGAGGGGATTTGCCAGAGAGGTGTTCACGCCTTTTGCGGTCACCACATCGGAAAGATAGTCATCTGCCTCCGCAAGGTAGGTGGATGGACGACCGTAGGAATCGATGGCATAGGGAGAGAGGAACGGCGACTTGATGAGGGAAAGGAACGAAGGCGATGACAGGATCCCATCGCTGACGTTGGCCTTGACTCCGTCATCACGGATATCGCGGGTTACGTCTGCATAGCTGGCATCAAAACGTACGGAAAGGTTGTCCAGGAGCTTGATGTCACTGTTCAGGCGCAGGTTGAAACGGGTGAAGTCATTGTCAACAAGGGTTGCATCTCCGCCGGCATAACCCACGGAAAGATTGTAGTTGGCAACCTCATCACCACCCTGCACATTGATGCTGTAATTCTGAGTGAAGGCTTCCTGATAGGTCTTTGAGGACCAGTCAGTGCTGTTATGATACTTATTGTAATAATAGTAGTCAGGATCATTCTGCAGGAACTTGAAACTGTTACTCTGGGTTCCTGTCGTACCGATGAGCTCACTGGCGTAGATGCGATACTGACGGCTGTCCATCATCCCGGGCAGGCGGGGTATCAGTTCATAGCTTCCACCGATGCTGACGTCGATCTTCGTGGCCATGGACTTGTTTCGCTTGGTCTCAATGATGACCACTCCGTTGGCACCCTTTGCACCATAGATGGCGGTTCCGTTGCGCAGGACGCACACTTTCTCAATATCCTCCACCATGATATTGGCCAGGATGTTGTTGAAATAGCCGTCGTGCAGGGGTGTGCCGTCAAACTGCATGTTCTGGATGACACCGTCCACCACAACCAGGGGCTGGGCGTTGGCGTTCAGCGAGTTCAGTCCGTTCATGAACATGGCTACGCCCTGTCCGGGTACCGCACTGCGCTGCATGGTGCGCATCTCACCGCCCAAAGCGGACTGCAGCTGGGGATCAATGCTCACATCGTTGTTCAGGTACCCTGCCTGAGCCGTACGTCCGGCAGTTGCCTTTGTAACGGGAGCATAGACCTGTGCAAAGCGATCTGAATAGATCAGGACGTCCCCAATCTGATCAGACTTGCCGATAGGCTGCTGCACAAGCTGGTAGTCTGGTGCTGTGAATGCAAGTGACGTCACGAAATCAGGCACCTGAATGACGAAGGTTCCATCCTCATCGGACATGGCGGTGAAGCGGTTATCGTTATAGGCCTGTACGCTGATACCGGAAACTGGCTGACGGGTGGCAGCATCCACCACCCTACCCTTGACCGGATGGGTGGGAACGGTTACCCGAGCCTTGACGACCCGGGTTACCTGGGCATCCCCGTCCTCTTCCTGTGCCAATACTCCCATGGGGAGCGTTGCCAGAAGGAAACTGTATATTATGGTCTTCTTCATATTCTTCTTTCCTTGTTCTTCAATCCACATTCTGTTACCGTTCAATCGTTCTCATCCTGGTCCGTTACCGGACTGAGGTAAAGGCAATCGAGGAACATCTCGCGGGAATAGGTGGTCTGCCTGCTCGTAATGCTGCACTTCAACTGCACACTGACGGTGGCATCATTCTGTCTGTAATTGCATACGGGAAGCGTTATGCGTGCAATCTTCACCGTATCTACCTCATAGGCGTTGTTGCTCAGCTCCGTCTTGTACTCCTGGGAACGGCTCACGCCGTTTTCATCCACATAGTTGACCACAGCCGTAAACTTATTGGGTTTGAAGTCACGGGAGAAGGCATTGTAGACGGTCTTGGGCAGGATGACCGCACTGAGGTCGTAGGTTCCGGCCAGGGTGTTACGCACCTCAAACGTGGCCGTCCAGTTGCTGGTGGAGTTCTTGGGACTGATGACCAGATATCCGTTGCCGCTCACACTGTCTGCATCAACGGTTCTGTAGTTCATGGTGCAGTCCTTGGATGCGATAAGACTGGCCTCGCGCTCACCCTGAACGGTTATGGGACGGAAATACAACTGTTCCTTGGTAAAGGGCCACTGACGGATATAATACAGTTGTCCGTTGCTGCAGGGCATCGTACTGCTGATGTTTGCAGGGTCAAGCAGACCACCGGAAGCCAGGGGCCTGTAGTACACGTGATAGGGATACTCTGACTTTGAGTAGCTTGTCATCGTGAGGGAGTCGGACAGGGCATGCTGAGCGTTCTGGTTAAAGACAAGATCCTGCATCAGGGACACGTTCATCCAATATTCCTGGATACTGTCGGCCTTGGCCACGCTGCCGTAGTTGAAGAATGGGCGTGCCTCCTCACATACGGTACGCCAGGTTTCGGCCGAGGGCACAAGCATCGAATAGAGCGAGTCCTCGGAGTTAATGTATTCAAAGGTGCGGAAAAGCAGATTGTCCTGTCGCATGACGCTGTCACTGTACACCTTCTCACCATCTTCAATGCTGGCCACGATACTGCGATCCTCGTCCAGTTCACTGACCTCATAGCTCTTCATGAACGTACCCAGATGAGCCAGTTCCGGAAGGCTGGTCAGGCCCTCATATACATTATAGGAATAGGACACAACGTCAGACAGGACGTTGAGCAGGCCGTTCTGCGCTGCCACATTCTTCCTGTCGGGACAGACCCGGGCGTCTGACAATCCCACAGGCGTGAGGGGAAGCATCTTGTTATTCAGCATCTTCACCTGGGCATCTGTCTGGGTGTTCATGTTGTACAGGTTGTGTGCAATGTGGTTGGCCACGAAATGCAGGGCCACGGCAGAGTCGCCCTTTGCCGTCTGACAGAGCTGCAGCAGGCTGTCAGCATTGAAACTGCCGTTTACGGGAGCCCACACCGTGAGGCTCTGGTCAGCGTCCAGCAGATCGGCATAGGTCACGGAAGTGGCATGAAGGTTGTTGTAGAGATGGGTGGCACGCAGCAACCTGGCAAAATCGGTGAGCTGCGGATCACTGTCCACAAGAGCCAGCAGCGAGGTCTGTCCCTCACCCGACTCACCCACCTGGTAGTGCTCGTTCCACGAATCGCTGCAAGATACGGCCAGAAGGCCTGAAGCGAAGATGGATAGTATGGTCTTTCTCATATTCATTCTTTTCACGAAGCAACAGTGTTGTCCGTGTTGCATCATGTATGATATCTTATACCTTATTTATATCTATATAACTCATTCCGGATCTTGAGGGCGGGACATCAATGCGTGTTTTCCGCAACCAGTCCTGCATAGACGGACTTGGGACAAAGCTCAAAGTAGTTGATGGGGAACTCTGCCTCGGGATTCTCCAGCACAAGCTTGATGCGTACCCAGTATTCCTTGTCGGGAGACATGGTCTGGGTGCAGAGGATCTTGCGCAGTTTTCCCCCCTGGTCACGCAGAACATTCACACCGCCCTG
>JAZRVZ010000278.1:0-5949 GCA_045599425.1 Bacteroidaceae bacterium
CAATGACAAGGTGCTCCGCTATGCACAGGTAGCCGTGGCACTGTAAGAGAATCAAAGAAACGGAATTCGGACATAGAGAATCAAAGAAACAGAATTCTATGGCAAAGAGAGATTATTACGAGGTACTTGGCGTAGACAAGAGTGCGTCGGCAGCTGATATAAAGGAAGCATACCGCAAGGTGGCCATGCAGTATCATCCTGACCGCCAGACGGGTAAGTCGGATGCGGAGAAGCAGGAGGCTGAGGAGAAATTCAAGGAGGCGGCCGAGGCCTACAGCGTGCTGAGTGACCAGGAGAAGCGTCAGCGCTATGACCAGTTTGGGTTCAACGACCCGAACGGTGGATTCGGCGGCGGTGGATTCGGCGGCGGATTCAGTGGCATGGACATGAATGATATCTTCAGCATGTTTGGCGACATCTTCGGCGGAGGCGGCTTCGGAGGCGGATTCAGCGGCTTCAGCAGCGGCGGACGTGGTGGCCGTGCCGTTCAACGTGGCAGCGACCTGAAACTGAAGGTGCGCCTGACCATGGATGAAGTAGCCAAGGGAGTCACCAAAAAGTTCAAGGTGAAGAAGATGGTGACCTGTGACCATTGTCACGGTACGGGCAGCGAGGACGGACAGATGGATACTTGTTCCACCTGCGGCGGAAACGGCTATGTAGTTAAGACCGTCAACTCACTCTTTGGTCGCATGCAATCACAGAGCCCCTGTCCCAGCTGTCATGGCGAAGGCAAGATTGTGAAGAACAAGTGCAAGAGCTGCGGCGGACAGGGTGTGGTACAGGGTGACGAGATCATCGAAGTGAACATCCCTGCCGGTGTGGACAACGGCATGGTACTGACTGTCGGCGGCAAGGGTAATGCCGGACCGCGCAACGGTATCAATGGCGACATTCAGGTAATGATTGAGGTGGAGCCACACAAGGATCTGATCCGCGAGGAGAGCAACCTGATCTACAACCTGCTGCTTGACTTCCCCACTGCTGCCCTGGGTGGAACGGCCGAGATTCCCACAGTGGACGGCAAGGTGCGTATCAAGATCGAACCGGGTACCCAGCCGGGCAAGGTGATGCGTTTGCGCGGCAAGGGTCTGCCACAACTGAGCAGCAATGGCTACAGCTACGGTACGGGCGACCTGATCGTCCATATCAGCGTATATGTACCCGAAACCTTGAACAAGGAGGAACGTCAACTTATCGAGAAGATGCAGAAGAGCGAATCGTTTGCTCCAGACCAGAGTATCAAGGAAAAGATTTTCAGCAAGTTCAAGGCCCTATTTGACTAACTGACCATTCGTCATGACGTATCAGGAAGCAACAGAATATCTCTTTAATGTCGCACCGCTGTTCCAGAATATCGGTAGTGGAGCGTACAAGGAGGGACTGTCCAATACACATCTGCTGGATGAACATTTCGGTCATCCTCACCAGGCATACCGTACCATACATGTGGCTGGAACGAATGGCAAGGGAAGTTGTTCGCATACATTGGCTGCCATCCTGCAGTCGGCAGGATACAAGGTGGGACTGTACACCTCTCCCCACCTGGTTGACTTCCGCGAGCGTATCCGTGTAAACGGTGAAATGATTCCCGAGCAACGGGTTATTGACTTTGTGGAGCATGAAAGGGCCTTCTTTGAACCACTCCATCCTTCCTTCTTTGAGCTGGCTACGGCCCTGGCTTTTCTGTACTTCAGGGAGCAGCAGGTGGAAGTGGCTGTCATCGAGGTGGGATTAGGTGGACGACTGGATTGCACCAACATCATCCACCCGGAGCTGTCCGTCATCACCAACATCAGCTTTGACCACATGCAGTTTCTGGGACATACGCTACCCGAAATCGCCTGGGAGAAAGCAGGAATCATCAAGAAGGATGTACCCGTTGTGGTGGGTGAGACAAACGGCGACCAGGCTGTCAGGGACGTGTTCCTGCAGAAGTTCCTCGATGCCCATGGCCATACCTGTCTGGTCTTTGCCGACGAGACGGGCGAGGTCACAAAGGCTGACGAGTGTCCCGATGGCGGCCGGGACTACCAGAGTCTGCACTTCGGCAGTTTTCATGGCGAACTGGGAGGACTCTGTCAGGAAAAGAATACTGCAACAATACTTAATGCAGTACTTCAACTGAGAAATGCAAAATTCAATATATCAGACGAACACGTATATAACGGATTCCACAATGTGTGTCAGTTGACCGGACTGATGGGCCGTTGGCAAAGGCTCTCCGACAAGCCACTGGCAATCTGTGACACGGGTCATAACGTGGGAGGTATACAATACATTGCCCGACAGATTGAATGCCAGGACTGTCGTCGCAGGAGGCTTGTCATCGGCATGGTGGGTGACAAGGACGTAAGGGGCAGCCTGTCCCTCCTTCCCAAGGATGCTACCTATTATTTCACGCAGGCATCCGTGAAGCGCGCCCTACCCTGTCATGAGATCATGAAACTGGGACACGAACTGGGCCTGTCCGGTACTTGCCATGAGACGGTTTGGGATGCTTGGCAGGCGGCTCTCTCAGATGCATCGGAGGATGACTTTATCTACGTTGGCGGAAGCAGTTTCGTGGTGGCTGACCTGCTGTCTTGCAGGGTAAAGCAAGCCTGAGACGCAAAAAAGCCGCTTATTTGTATTGACATGACCATTTTTTTTGTGATTTCCTTTGCTTAAATCAAAGTTTTTGATTAAGTTTGCATCACAAACCAATCAACTTTAAATCAGAGATAATGGAAAACAAGAATCTTTCAGGCCTGAAGCGCGAGAATTTTCAGGCAGTAGTACAGGGTAAGCAGACTGATTTGTACACACTGACCAATGCCAACGGCATGGTTGTTGAGATTACCAACTTTGGTGGTGGTATCGTATCAATCATGGTACCCGATAAGAATGGCGTCTATGCCAATGTGATCCAGGGTCACAACAGCATCCAGGACATGGTGGGCACTTCCGAGCCCTTCCTGAGCACCCTGATCGGCCGCTGGGGCAACCGTATCTGCAAGGGTAGGTTTACCATGAACGGCAAGGAGTACCAGCTGGCCCTGAACGATGGCCCCAACCACCTGCATGGCGGTCCTACCGGTTGTCACGCCCGCGTCTGGGATGCCGAGCAGATTAATGAGAAGGAACTCGTATTGCGCTACGTATTCGCATACTATGAGGAAGGTTTCCCCGGTGAGCTGACCATGACCGTGAAGTACTCAGTGACTGACGACAATGAGCTGAAGATTGACTACCGTGGCACGACGAACAAGAAGACCATCGTCAACATGACGAACCACGGCTTCTTCTCGCTGGCTGGTATTGCCAACCCCACGCCTGAGGCAACCAACGTGGAGCTGACCATCAATGCAGACTTCTACCTGCCCATTGACAACGTATCCATTCCTACTGGTGAGATTCTGAGCGTCGAGGGTACTCCCTTCGACTTCCGCACTCCCCACGTTGTTGGTGAGCGAATCAATGACGACAACGAGCAACTGAAGAATGGTAGTGGCTACGATCACTGCTATGTCCTGAACAAAAAGGAGGAAGGTGAGCTGAGCCTGGCCATGAGCATGGTTGAGCCCGTAAGCGGCCGTACCATGGAGTGCTGGACCACCGAGCCCGCACTGCAGTTCTATAGCGGTAATTTCGAGTCTGGTTTCCAGGGACAGAACGGTTGCACATTCCCCCATCGCAGCGGACTCTGCTTTGAGGCACAGCACTTCCCCGACAGTCCCAACCGTCCCTATTTCCCCAGCACACTGCTGCGTCCGGGACAGACCTACACTCAGACCACAGTATACCGTTTTGGCGTAGCTAAGTAAGTCCTTCAGGTAAACAGCGGACAGAAATAATGCTGCCAGGTAGCGCAGTAGATGCTATCTGGCAGCAAATCTTTATTCATGGTTATCCGTTCTGGTAATAATTGATTGCCAAATACTTCAATATAAACAGGTTGTCTGTATTATCTCATAACGGATTGACCCTCATATACCTAAAACATTTATTTATGAGTAACAAACAAAAGCAATGGGGTGCCATTATCGTAATGATTGCCCTTTTTGCCATGATTGCCTTCGTTACCCGTCTTTGTGACCCAATGGGTGTAATCGTTAAGAACCAGTTTGGTTGCAGCAACCTGCTGGCACAGATCGGTGCATACGGTAACTATGGCGCCTACCTCCTGATGGGTATTCCCTCGGGTATGATTGTCGAGAAGGTGGGTTATAAGAAAACAGCGCTGATTGGTCTTATTGTGGGTATCATCGGTATCCTGATCCAGTGGCTGAGTGGTTCGTTTGGTTTCGTGGTATACCTGATCGGTGCACTGATTTCTGGTGCATGCATGTGTATCCTCAATACGGTGGTGAACCCCATGCTGACCACCCTCGGTGGCGGTGGTGCTGCCGGTAACCGTCTGATTCAGATTGGTGGTATCTTCAACTCTTCGGCTGGTATTGCCGTGATTATCATCATGGGTTCGCTCATGGGCGACGTTGCTACGGCCAAGATCTCCGATGCCACTCCCTGCCTCTTCACCGCCATTGCCATATTCGTCATTGCCTTCCTGGTCATCCTGAGAACCCGCATCGACGAACCGCAGCAGGTAGCCAAGGAGGAAAAGAAGAAGGACAAGTACAGTGCATGGTCGTTCCGCCATTTCGTACTGGGTGCCCTGGCCATCTGCTGCTATGGCTCCCTGGAGGTTGGTCCTACCACCTATATCCTCCAGTACCTTACCGCACCCGTGAATGCCACCGGCGATGTGGTTCCCGGTCTGGGCATGGATGCTGCCTATGCCACCACACTGGGTGCGCTTTATATCGTCATGATGCTGATTGGCCGACTGGTAGGCGTTTCTGTACTGGGAAAGGTTTCCAACAAGGCTTCCATGATCTTTGTAAGCGTGTTGGCGCTCATCTTCACAGCCGGTGGTATCCTGCTGCCTACGGACATTCTGGTTTCCGTACCTGGTATCGACTGGGGTAAGCTGGAACTGATCTGGGGTGATATTCCCGTCGGCATCCTCTCCTTCCTCTGCATCGGCCTCTGTGCGTCAGTGATGTGGGGCGGCATCTTCAGTCTGGCTACCGAGGGTCTGGGCAAATACACCGCCATGGCCTCTGGTATCTTCATGACCATGGTTGCTGGTTTCGCCGTAACCATCGGTCTGCAGGGCTTGATGGCCGACCTTACCCACAATTACATCACAAGCTTCATCGTTCCCCTGCTGGCAGGTGTCTACATCCTCTACTACTCCGTATGGGGACACAAGAATGTTAACACTGATATTCCTGTAGAATAAACAATTAGAGCGTTTTATAAGAGTGGGGGTGCAAATCCGTTGTAAGCCCCACTCTTGGTATATATAGTGATAGTTTAACCTTAAAAAAATATTGTTATGAGACTCACAATTGAAGATGTAAGAAGTCGCTTTATCAAGCACTTTGATGGTACGACAGGTAGTGTATATGCTTCACCTGGACGTATCAACCTGATTGGTGAACATACCGATTATAATAATGGCTTCGTATTCCCCGGTGCCGTGACGCAGGGCATGATTGCCGAGCTGAAGGCAAACGGCACGCGTACCGTCAATGCCTACTCCATTGACCTGAAGGACATGGTCAGCTTCTCTCTGGATGATGAGAAGGGTCCCCGTGCAACATGGGCACGCTATATCTTCGGCGTATGCCGTGAGATGATGGCCCTGGGTGTTCCTGTAGAGGGCTTCAACACCGCTTTTGCCGGCGATGTACCCCTGGGTGCCGGCATGAGTTCCTCTGCCGCACTGGAAAGCGCCTTTGCCTACGCGCTGAACGACATGTTTGGTGACAACAAGATTGAGAAGATGGAACTGGCCAAGGTTGGTCAGCGCACCGAGCATAAGTATATCGGATGCAACTGTGGTATCATGGACCAGTTTGCCAGCGTATTCGGCAAGGCCGGTTCGCTGATGCGCCTGGA